>JAULVS010000033.1:0-66821 GCA_032110905.1 Chitinophagaceae bacterium
ATTGATGATATAGCTTTTTCAGCGCTGAAAATTTTCCTGCTTCATCCATTTTTTTTAATGCTGTTCCTACTCCGTAATAACCTGTTACGTTTTGTTTTAACTGACTCCATGCGCCTACATAAGGAATGGCTCTCAGGTCTTTTAACTCAAGTCGCGATGAAGCACCTCGCTTGGTGGGGCGACTGGCAATATTGGTATCACTGTAATAACGAAGCGGACTGGTATCCACTAAGTATTGCATGAAGTAGGGGTGTTGACGGAGATGGAGATAGCTTTGGTGACTGATCTCTGCCATTTCTAAAATCAGACCTTCTTCTTCTTTGCTTAAAGGAATTTTTTGTCCGGCAAACACATCATTGCTGATGCCTGCATGCAGCAGTTGTTCAATATTAAACTGCGCTGCATCTGTCGTTCCGAAATTGGAAGTAACGGTTTGTCCTTGTATGGTTAACTGTATTTCCTTGTTGGCGATGTTCTTTCCCATCGATGCATAGAACTGATGTGTTTTTCCGCCGCCTCTTGCAGGAGGACCACCACGACCATCAAAGAAAAGAACATCAATGCCGTATTCTTTAGAAATACCGGTCAATTCTTCTTTGGCTTTGTAAATACTCCAGTTAGCCATTAAATAACCTCCATCCTTTGTGCCGTCGCTGAAGCCCAGCATGATGGTCTGTTTTTTTCCTCGCTTATTAAGGTGGTTTTGATAAACAGGATGTTCATACAATTCCTTCATAATTACTGTGGCTCCGTGTAGATCGTCAATTGTTTCAAATAGCGGAACGATGTCAACAGATAAATTTTCTTTTGTCCATCCGCTTAATAATAACAATTGAAATACTTCGAGTACATTTTGTGCGCTATTACACTGACTGATGATATAACGATGACATCCTTCTTCTCCGTTTAGTTCCTGTATTGTGCGAATGCCCTTCATCACCTCAATAGTGTCTTTTACTAAACTTTCATCAATAGCAGAATCTTGATTGAATTTGAAATCAGGAAGTAATTCGAATTTTTGTGATGATTCATTGTTGAACATAGCAGATAAAACCTTACCGTGTATAGTGCTTTCCTGTCTCACATCCAGTGCTGCAAAATGAAGGCCGAAAAGCTGAACGCGGTTGATCAGTTGCTCCACTTGATGAACAAATAATCCATTGTGTTCGTGAACCAGTATCTTCCGGATATTCATCAGCGACTCCAGTATTTCTTCTTTAGTTAATGGTGTAGAATAACCGGGTATGAAAATGTTATCATAGAGTTTCGTTTCAAGTTGAGCAAGAAGCGTATCTACTCCTTTGAAAGTAAGTCGACGTTTAAGTCTTCTTACATCCATATAATAACATTTAATTACAGCTCCCCTGAGTGATGCTGCAACTTTCAGTGTTGTTTCGGCTGTAACAAAAGGATTCCCATCTCTATCGCCTCCGGGCCAGAATCCCATTTTCACCAATGGTTTTGAAAATTCTATGCCAAGCTGAAGCTGATTTTTTAAATAAGTATTTATCTTTCCTGCAGCTGTATAAAAAACATTTTCCAAATACCAGATCAGGCTAATTGCCTCGTCGTATGGAGTGGGTTTTTGTCTTTTCAGGAAAGGCGTTTTGCCCAATTGCTGAAGATAAGTATTGATCTGTGCTGTATTATTATCTTCCAATGCTTTTGCCAGATCATGAATGATGCCCAATACTGAGCCCGGATAGAATTGAGTTGGATGGGCGGTGAGTACTAAACGAATTTCATAGTCGTTCAGTTTATCACGTAAGGCTTCTTCTTTACCGGCATGCTGTACTTCATTTAAAAGTTGTTTCAACGTTCCCGGTCCCTGCATGTCGTTCACTTCTCTAAAGGCCGCATCTTCCAGTGCATCAAAAAGTACGATTTGTCTTTCTGCATACTGAACAAAACGAAAAAGTAAATCAGTTTTTTCCTGCTCGGAAACAAAACCGGTATGCTTGCTGAAAAAATCATCAATGATGTCTGTTGGACTTTGCTTTTTTTTAAATCCTTCTTCGCAATTATTCAATAGCAATGACAACAGAATGCCGGTTTTCTCTATGCGGTGAAAGGGCAAAGAGGTAAACAGGCTGTTGTACAGCTGAAATTTGACCCCAACCTGAGTTTTAAATTGATGGAGGCCGGTTGCTTGAGAAATAGACATATTTACTGGTTTAATGGCAGGCAACCGTTCCCACGAAATTAATACGAACAGGTCGTTAAATAAAATTCAGATTCCTTACAATTGATCGTTTAGTCAGGGGGTTACTGGTTTTCTCTTTTGAAAAACATGCAGTTTGCCTCTGTTGACAGAGGTAATCCATACTTGTTCTTTGCCAATATGAAGGCTGATCATGCCTTTTGCATTTCCGTCAATATATACGCCGCTTTCCTGAATAGACAGAGGCGTGAAACTGCCTTTCCCGTTCCCTTTCAGCATTAATCCATAAGATGCATCGTAGCGGCCAAGATGAGGGTGCATGGCATATTCATTCCCTGAAAGAAGAATATCAATCATTCCGTCTCCGTTAAAATCTCCGGGTTGTATGCCGTAAACAGGACTCCATTGAGCAGGAGCGGGAAGTGGGTGGACGATGTATTTATTTCCTCCTTTGTTTTCTAGCCATACAGAATTAAAATTTACAGCTTCTTTCTCAACGATTACTTTCCCTTTCATATTACTCAATACTTTTTCCATTTCAGTAGTTGCGTAGGGTTTATAGGTGCTGTATTGTTTTTTTACAGATGGAATTTCTTCTGCCAGTAAATCCCTTCCTGCTGCAGGAAACGCTTTTCTTTTTCCATGCAGCACATCTGGCTTCCATACGCTGAACATCATATCGAAACGCTTGTTCATATCGAAATCTCCTCCGTAAACACCAACAGGTTCTTTCTCTGTACCTACGCAATAACCATTGGTGCCGAAATTGCCTGCTATCAGATCAGAATCTCCGTCGCCATCAATGTCGGCAGTACTGAGTGTATTCCACCAACCTGTTTGTTTGGATAAGTCTGTTTTTACTTCTTCGAGTTTTCCTTTCTTGTTTTCAAAATAATGAATTCCCATCCAGGTGCCCGTTACAAAAAGATCCTGGTCTTTGTCACCATCCGCATCTATCCATAATGCATCTCTCACCAATCCAAGTGTTTTGAAACTGGGGCAAATAGTTGAGGTAACTTCTGTGAATTTGATTATTCCGTTTTTAGTATCGTTTCTAAGTATATAACTACTGCCCGACTCAGGGTAACGGGAAGGTATAAACGCAGTTCCTACAAAAAGATCCTGATCGCCGTCTCCGTCAATATCTGCATTGCGGACAATACTCTTGCTGCTAAGCAGAACAGGGATATTTGCTGCACGGGTAAAATTAGCTTTCCCGTCATTGATCAGCAGTCGGTCAGTATAACCGGCACTGCTATCGGGGAGTAAACCGCCACCGCCGGCAAGGTAGATATCCAAATCCTTATCATTATCCGCATCAAATAAACATACTGAAGCGTCATTTGATTGTTGTTGAAAATTTTCAATAAGAATTCGTGGCATAAATCCTGCGTCACTTTGCTGTAAAAAAAGTACTGCAGGATAGGGGGCTGTGCCGCCAACAACCAGGTCTTCGAGTCCGTCTCCATTCAAATCGCCGGCTGCAAGTGCAGGTCCGTTTTGTGAATATTTAAAGGGAAGCTGTCGCTGCTGATTGAAGTCAACAAAATCATTTTCCTGATGAAGAAAATTAAGTCCGACTTTGTTGGTCGTATTGATTAGCCAACTGTTTGTGTTAAAAGCATAAGGATTGAATGGCGTTGCATTTGATGCGCCGGCACTTTGACTGATCATTAATTCCTGATCAACTGACACGTTTGTGATGCGTTCTGTTTTACCATTTGGCCACAGGATGCGGATAGAATCAATGATTGTATTTGTATCTAAACCAAAGTGTAGGATGTTTTCAACAGATGACATATAACCTCTGTAGGGTGATAGTTCACTTGTTTGAATTTGTTTATTGTAGTAGAGGTACGCCGTAGTGCCGATACCGTTGATATTGCTGGTATCGCCTCTGAACTTTAGTTTAAGGTAATGATGTTCGGGATGGATTTTTCTTTCCTGATTTTCCAGAAGAGAAGCTTCCATATTGGTGTTATTGATCACTATATCCAGATCGCCATCTCGGTCGAAGTCGGCATAGGCAATACCGGCCGAATAAGTTGGGAAGTTCCATCCCCAGTCGGTTGTTTTATCTGAGAAAGTGAGATTGCCGTTGTTTCGATAAACATAATTGCTAATCTGTACAGAAGGTAATTGCTGCAATGCTTCATTGAGTGTAACTGAAACACTTTGATCACGGTAGGCGATGAAGTCTAAATCTGTTATATCTTTTGGAAGTCCATTAGTGGTCATAAGGTCTTTATACCCGTCATTGTCGAGATCTGAAAGCAAAGCCGCCCAGCTCCAATCGGTATAGGGGATGCCGCTGTAATATGCGATTTCACTGAATACAGGGTCGCCGATTGTATCGTTTTCAAGTTGGCGTGGGCCTCTGTTGAGTTGAAGCGTATTACGTACAGTCTGATAGGGAAACTGATATTTTTCACTGAGCAGGTACCAATTGTAATCCACAGGATTCATCATCATTTTCTGGCGATAGTTGTCTTCCGGCATCATGTCCATTTCAACAATATCAACGAGTCCATCGTTGTTGATATCACCCGCATCATTGCCCATCGCATTGAGGCTCCCTTTTTTAAAATACTCCTGGTTTTTATTGGTGAAAGTGCCGTTCCGGTTATTAATGTAGAGGAGATTTCCGCTCAGGTAATCATTACTGACATATATATCTTTCCATCCGTCCTGATTTATATCGAGGATAGAGACGCCTAGACCGTTACCTTCCCAGGTGATGCCTGCTTCTTTTGAGACATCTGTGTAAACAGCGTGCTGCAGCTGAGGATTCCAGTCGCAGCGGTATAGAATGTCATTGGTAAAACCTGTCCCATCCTTTTTAATATTTCGGAAGGTGCTTGGGTATTCTACATTGTTGAGATCGTTAACAACAAGATAAAGGTCGAGATCACCATCGTTGTCATAATCGAAGAAAGCGGCCATATGTGTGCTGACCGTATCAACAAGCCCGTATTCTTTTGCCATTTCACGAAAGCGAGGGATGCCTGTTGATTCATCCACACCTTGGTTGACATAAAGTATATCTTTCTTTAATTCCGGCGTTTGCCAGGCAGCGGCACATACATATAGGTCTTGCAGGCCATCGTTGTTGATATCTACGACTGTTGCACCGCGGCACCATTTTTTTTCACCTGCAACACCAGCTTGTTCAGTCACATCTTCAAATTTTAGATTGCCGCGATTAAGGAATAATTTTGAAGGTTTCAGGCTTGCGGTAAAATAAATATCCGGTAAACTGTCGTTGTTGAAATCGGCAATGCCAACACCGCCACCATTGTACAAATACTGGTAGTTGATCATGTTTAGCATATCATTTTCAGCAATTTCATTGTTGAAGTGAAGCCCGCTTTCTACTGCACTCACATTTCTGAAAAGCGCTTTTTCTTTTTTTGTGCAAGAGAATAAAAAAACACTCACGATAAAGTATAATAATAACAAGCGCATAAGTTGAAAATTTGACCGCCTAAGGTAAGATAAAAGCAGGGTAGATTTAAATTGTAAACTATTTAGTGACAATATTGTTAGTTTTTTGATTGTAGTTTTTTATAGACCTCGTTTAATTTTGCAGATATGGGATTTTTAAGACAATTAGCAGAGTATTTATATATCCGTAAACCGGATCCTGAACGTCCTCAGACGCAGTGGATGAAATATATGCATGGGATAAACAGAATCTCCCTGTTTTTATTTCTTTTCGCCTTGTTAGTGATGTTGATAAAACTTGTCATTATACCTTTATTTCGGGGGTAATCTTGCGTTTTTTTGCTATATACTCTTGGTTTTAACGGCTTGCATTAGCACTTAAACAGGCTTCCGGTATTTTGTCATATTTGCAGAATGTCTTACTTTCACATTCTCAATCAGTTAGCGCATGCAAACTTCTGAATCCCCATATTGGTACGCGGTATATACCCGTCCCAATATGGAAAAAAAAGTTACAGCAGAATTGCTCGAAAAGGGGATTGTGGCCTATTGTCCAGTTCAACGAGTACAGCGTCAATGGAGCGACCGGAAAAAAATCATAGAAGTACCTGCTTTCAGGGGATACCTTTTTGTGCAGATTCATGATAAGATCAGGTGGGAGGTTCTTTCTACTAATGGTGCATTAAACTTTGTTTGCCACAATGGTAAACCGGCCCGCATACCTCCTGCGGAGATAGATATTGTTCGCCGCTTTTTTCTGGATCTTGAAGAGACGCTGCTGGATGAAACAGATATATCAGTTAGCGATATTGCCCGTGTTTATAGTGGTGTAATGATGGGAATGGAAGGGGAAGTAGTCGATCTTAAACATCGTTATGTGGTGCTTCGCATTCCTGCATTAGGTTTGCAAATGCAAGTGAAAATACCAAAGGAAAATATACAGATTATCAAAAAGGGGAAGGCTGTTGGCGGTTAGCAGTTAGTCCTGAGCGAAGCGAAGGATCTTCTTAACAGTTTGGAGTTAGTGTTAACCGATAACTTATAACCGATAACCGATCAACATCTATGAACATCCTCCATGTTAGTGCTGAATGTTATCCGGTTGCCAAGGCTGGTGGTCTTGGAGATGTGGCTGGTGCACTTCCGAAATATCTCCAGCAGGCCGGACACAGAAGCAGTCTGGTAATGCCCATGTACCACACTAAATTTCTTCAATCTCATCAATGGAAAGTTGTACATAAAGGCAATGCCAATCTTGCCGACTATTTTTTCAGCTATACCGTCATTCGGGAAAGTGATCACGTACTAGGCTTTGACTTATATCTTGTTGATATTTTCGGATTGCTCGACAGGCCGGGTATTTATGGATATGAAGATGATCCGCAACGTTATACCGCTTTCCAGATTTCTGTTGTGGACTGGCTTTCTTCCTGGAATCACCATCCCGATATTGTTCATGTACATGATCATCATGCTGCCCTCATTCCTTTTTTGATGCAGCACACATACCGATACAATCATCTTAGCCATATTCCAACTGTACTTACCATACACAATGCACAATACCAGGGATGGATGGGCTGGGAATCAGCCACGATGTTGCCTGCTTATGACTCATGGAAAACAGGTTTACTTGACTGGCAAGGGAAAATCAATCCGCTAGCATGCGGTATTCGTTGTGCTTCTAAAGTCACAACAGTGAGTGATAGTTATTTACAGGAGTTAAGCGTCAATAGCAATGGTCTTGAAAAACTTTTTGAATACGAAAAAGGTAAATGTTCAGGTATTTTGAATGGCATTGATGCGGAAGTGTGGAACCCGCAGACCGACCGTTATCTGAGGCATAAATACCATGCTGAAAACGCCGGGGAAGGAAAGCAAAAGTCTAAGCTTGAATTATGTGAAGTGTTTGGCCTTTCTCCGGAAAAACCTCTTTTTGTATTCATCGGTCGTTTGGTCGGTGATAAAGCAGCAGATTTACTTCCTTCAATTGTCGGAGATAGTTTTTATCATATCGGTCGAGTTATGAATTTTCTTATTCTTGGCAGCGGCGATCCCGAAATTGAGGCGAGGCTCAATCAGTTGTCTGCTTTTTCTGAAAGAGATTATGCCTGTTATATAGGATACAACGAAGCCCTGAGTCATCTGATGTATGCAGGTGCAGATTTTTTGTTGATGCCCAGCAGGGTAGAGCCTTGCGGATTGAATCAGCTTTATGCGATGCGTTATGGAACAGTACCTTTTGTCAGAAATACAGGAGGACTCAGAGATACAGTCAGAGATATTGGTGAGCCGGATGGTTATGGTATTGTATTTAATGAGGCAAGTACCGGAGATATCACAAATGCTGTTTGGCGGGCGATGCAGATTTATCCACAAAAAACCTATTTTTCTGAAATCAGGCAACGTATGATGGGACTTGATTACAGCTGGGAAACCTGTGTTGGAAAATATCTGGAAATTTATCAGTCACTCTACTAAAGTTTTGGCTTATTTTTAAGCAGTTTTAAAACTCTCTTTCTTATGCCTCCTGCTACATATGCCAAAAAAACGCTTGCTATTATTCTTGGAGGAGGAGCAGGTACCCGTTTGTACCCCCTCACTGCGAGCAGAAGCAAGCCTGCCGTTCCCATTGCGGGTAAATATCGTTTGGTGGATATTCCCATTTCGAATTGTATGAATTCGGGTATCAACCGCATGTTTGTGCTGACTCAGTTTAATTCCGCTTCTTTAAACAAACACATAAAGAATACTTATCACTTCAGTATGTTCAGCAGTGCCTTTGTAGATATACTTGCTGCTGAACAAACACCAGATAATACCGGTTGGTATCAAGGTACTGCAGATGCAGTGAGGCAATGTTTAAGGCATATGCTTCAACATGATGCGGAATATATTTTAATACTTTCGGGTGATCAGTTGTATCAAATGGATTTTCAAAAGATGCTGGAGGATCACATTGCGCGTGGAACTGATATCAGTATCGCAACAATTCCTGTAGCAGAAAGAGAAGCACCGGAGTTCGGTATTCTGAAAGCTGATGAGCATGGATTGATCACTTCATTCATTGAAAAACCTAAAAAAGAACAGTTGCATGAGTGGGTGAGTGATACGGGAGCAGATATGAATGCGCAGGGAAGGGTGTACCTCGCTTCTATGGGTATTTATATTTTTAACAGGAAACTATTGAATACCCTGCTGCTGGAAGAGCAGAAAGGTGCAACCGATTTCGGGAAAGAAATTATTCCTTCTTCTATTTCAAATTATAAAGTTGCAAGTTACCAGTATGATGGCTATTGGACAGATATCGGAAATATCTATTCTTTTTTTGAAGCCAATCTTGCTTTGACTCAGGAACTTCCGGATTTTAATTTGTTTGATAATGATAATCCTGTTTATACACGCGCTAGGATGTTGCCGCCGGCAAAAATCAGCGGCACAACACTTGAAAAAACAATCATAGCGGAGGGTTCAATCATCCTAGCCAGCAGAGTAGAGAACAGTGTGATTGGTATTCGTACGCGTATTGGTCATGGTACAACCATTGTAAGCTGCTACATCATGGGTAGTGATTACTATGAAACTTTGGAGGAAATGACGGAGGCTGTTGAAAAAGGTATTCCCAAAATCGGAATCGGTGAACGTTGCTACATCAAAAATACCATCATTGATAAGAACTGCCGTATAGGCAATGATGTCCGTATCAATGGCGGTTCGCATCTCTCTAATGCTGATCATGCTTTGTATGCCGTGAAAGATGGCATTGTGGTTGTCAAGAAAGGCGCTATCTTGCCAGACGGATTTGTGATTTAAACCAACAAACAATCAATCGATATGTCTTCAACTATGAATGGAGCCAAGCCCCGGCTCTCTGTTGCTCAGATCATCAATATGAGCGTCGGTTTTTTGGGGATTCAGTTTGCATTCGGATTACAGAATGCCAATGTCAGCCGTATTTTTCAAACCCTTGGTGCAAAAATTGAAGAGATCCCCATTTTGTGGATTGCTGCTCCGTTGACCGGATTGATTGTTCAGCCGATCATCGGGCATATGAGTGACAAAACATGGATGGGTAAGCTTGGGCGGAGAAGACCGTTCTTCCTTGCAGGTGCCATTTTTGCATCTCTTGCATTGGTAGTTTTTCCGGGAGTTGATGCTTTGTGGATGGCAGCTGTGATGCTTTGGTTACTTGATGCTTCCATAAATATTTCAATGGAGCCTTTTCGTGCATTTGTAGGTGATTTACTACCGGATGAACAAAGAACCACAGGTTTTGCTATGCAAAGCTTTTTTATAGGTGTAGGTGCAGTTATTTCTTCTTTGCTTCCATACCTTCTCACATCTTTTGGCATTTCTAATGAGGCTCCTGCCGGTGTAATCCCTGATTCTGTTCGTTATTCTTTTGTGATAGGTGCAGCTGTTTATATGCTTACAATTATTTACACTGTTGTCACTACAAAGGAATATTCTCCAGAAGAATTAAAAGCGTTTGGTGAAAGCGGGCATGAAAACGGATTGGTTGAAATTAAAACTGCGGCTAAAAATTTTCTCAATAAAGGCCTCTTGTGGTTGACCATCGGACTCATTCTTTCTGCGTCGCTTTATTACTATAACCTGAATGCAGCACACAGACTTGAGAAAGAATTATATGTTTTAACAGGAGGGATCACCGCATTCGGACTATTCCAGCTTGTTGCTTATTTTTTTCACAGCGGAACAAGCTTCAGAGGTTTTGTTGAAGTGATTGATGACCTTAATTTTCTTCCTGCAACGATGAAGAAGCTGGCAGTAGTACAGTTTTTTTCCTGGTTTGCACTTTTTGCAATGTGGATTTATTCAACACCGGCGCTGGCACAACATCTTGCTGGCACAACAGATGCCAACTCTGCTGAATACAACCGTATCGGCAACTGGGTTGGTGTTTTGTTTGCTTATTACAATGGATTTTCTGCTCTGTTTGCTTTTCTTCTACCGGTATTAGCAAAATATTTCTCCCGACCCGGTGCTCATATGATTTCTTTGATTGCTGGTGGTCTAGGTTTAATCTCATTTTATCTTTTCAACAACGAAAATATGCTTATCATCAGCATGGCTGGAATCGGACTCGCATGGTGCAGTATTCTTGCTATGCCTTATTCGATTTTAACACAGGCTCTTCCTTCACATAAGATGGGAGTATACATGGGAATTTTTAATTTCTTTATTGTGATCCCGCAAATACTGGCAGCAACATTGCTGGGTATGATGACAAAATATTTGTTTGCCGGCGAAGCAATTTATACAATCGTATTCGGTGGTTGCTCTATGATTGTTGCAGCATTGCTGACCCTGCGTATTAAAGAAAAGTCTTTATAAACTTTAATCATTCATTGAAATATATATTTAGTATGCGCCCATTTTTTAAGCTTTTATTTTTTTGGTTTCTATCATTAAATACTTTTTCACAGACAACACCTGTGGCTTACCCCTCCAACTGGTGGACAGGCATGAAGAATAGCCGTTTGCAGATTCTTGTTCACGGAAAGGATATCGGCTCTTCACAAAATGTAAACCTCAGCTACCAGGGCGTTCAGCTTGAAAAAGTTAATCGTTTCTCCAATAAAAATTATCTGGCAATTGATCTTGTTATCGGCTCAGAAGCTACACCCGGCAAAATGCAGATTCAGTTTAAATCGGGCAAGAAGACAACCAAGCTTGATTATGAATTGAAGGCTCGTCGCACAGGCAACGGAGTGGTATTTGCGAACGGAGCTACTTCAGCAGATTTGATGTACCTGATTATGCCGGATCGTTTCAGTAATGGAGATCCATCCAATGACCGCGTGCCGGGAATGAAGGATCAGACTCTTCGCAGAGATACAGTATTTAATCGTCATGGAGGTGATTTAAAAGGTGTTCAGAATAAACTTAATTATCTGTCTGATCTTGGTGTAACAGCCATCTGGCTGAATCCTGTTTGGGAAAATGACATGCCAGAAAGAACAGAACATGGTTATGCTTTTACTAATCACTACAAAGTAGATCCTCGTTTGGGTGGCAACGAGGCTTATCGTTTACTTACAGAAGCCTGCCATACAAAAGGCATTAAAATGATTCAGGACGCTGTTTACAACCATGTAGGTCTCGATCATTTTCTGTTTCGCGATATGCCGGACAGCAGCTGGTTTCATCGCTGGCCGTCCTTTACACAAACAAGTTTCAAAGACCAGGTTCTCTTTGATCCCTATGCGTCGGCTAATGACAAGAAGATTATGAGTGATGGTTGGTTTGTAACGGCTATGCCCGACTGGGATCAGAGCAATCCATTTGTGGCTAATTTTCTTATACAGCATGCCATCTGGAGTGTGGAAGAGTTTGGCATTGATGGTTTCCGGATTGATACCTACGCCTATAATGATCTTGAATTTATGAACCGTTGTAACCAGGCTTTATATAACGAGTATCCTAATATTAGCATCTTTGGAGAAACCTGGGTTCATGGTGTGATTAACCAGAGTTACTTCTGTGAGAACAAACTGGATATCTCATATAAGAGCAACCTGCAAGCCACTACCGATTTCCAAACCTTGTTTTATGGCATTCAGCCTGCTTGTAATGAAAAATTTGGATGGACAGAAGGCGTCAACAAATTATATACGACATTGGCCCAGGATGTTGTTTATAAAAACCCGATGCGTCAGGTTATATTTCTTGATAACCACGACATCAATCGTTTTTATTCAGTTGTGAATGAAGATACTGCCAAATATAAAATGGCACTTGCCTGGATGTTGACTTGTCGCGGTATTCCGCAGATGTATTATGGGAATGAAATATTAATGACCGGTTTCACTTCACCCAATGATGGGTATGTAAGATGGGGTTTTCCGGGAGGATGGGAAGGAGATAAGGCGAATAAATTCACGAAAGAAGGAAGAACGGAAAAAGAAAATGCTGTTTTTGATTACATCCGCAATTTGGCGCAATTCAGAAAATCATCTTCTGCACTCACGAAAGGAAAATTCATGCAATACCTTCCTGTTGATGGAGTATATGTGTATTTTAGATATGATGAGAAGCAAACGGTGATGTGTGTGATGAATACAAATGCGAATGCTTCAACAGTAAATCCTGCGCGCTTTGATGAAAGAATAAATGGGCATAAGACAGCGAAGAATGTTACAAACGGAGAGGTGCTTTCTTTGAAAGAATCATTTTCTGTACCGGCTTACACGACATTTGTTTTTGAGTTGAAATAGTTGATGGTTGTTAAATGTTGGTTGTTGGTTTGATAGTTGGAAGTTTTAAACTTGTAAGTTTATCATTATGTCTGCTTCAAAAAAAAAGTTTTCTTCCGGTCATAATGACTCACGATACGAAGATCATCACTTCATTGATACTTCAAAACCGGTTTGGAATTATTCACGTTTTGAAGGAGATGATATCACCAATTTTCAAAATGGGACCAATTACCGTTGTTATGAATTGTTTGGTTCTCACCCGATGGAGGTGAATGGGGCGAAGGGATATTATTTTGCAGTATGGGCTCCCAATGCAAGCTATGTATCCGTTATTGGGAATTTCAATCACTGGAATACGAATGCACATCCTTTGTTTGTTCGTCTCGATTCTTCAGGTATCTGGGAAGGTTTTATTCCTGGTGTTCACAAAGGAGAATCTTACAAATATCACATTCATGGCTTTGAAGGGATAAAACTTGATAAAGGAGATCCCTATGCCTGGTTTTGGGAAAAGCGTCCAAAAACGGCCTCTATTACCTGGGAACAATCTTATCATTGGCACGATGCTCACTGGATGAAGAAAAGATCCCATCATAACGCATTGAATGCACCCTGGAGTGTGTATGAGGTTCATCTGGCTAGCTGGATGCGTCCCGACCCTAACAATGAGGAGGTTTATCATAATTACGATTTTTTCAGCGATCGTTTGGTTTCTTATGTAAAAGAAATGGGTTTCACCCATGTGGAACTGATGCCTGTTATGGAGCATCCGTTTGATGGCAGCTGGGGTTATCAGGGAGCAGGGTATTATGCGCCTACTTCACGTTACGGAGATCCTCAGCAATTCAAAGCACTGATCGATGCTTTTCATAAAGAAGGCATTGGGGTGATTCTCGATTGGGTGCCTTCACATTTCCCTTATGATGCACACGGGCTGTTTATGTTTGATGGTACACATACCTATGAATATGCCGATATGCGCAAAGGGTATCATCCCGACTGGAACAGTTATGTGTTTAACTACAAAAGGGGAGAGGTTCGTTCTTTTTTGATCAGCAATGCACGGTTTTGGTTTGATCTATATCACATTGACGGCATTCGTGTGGATGCTGTTTCTTCAATGTTGAAACTGAATTATTCTCGTCAACATGGCCAATGGGAGCCCAATGAATTTGGGGGAGACGGGAACCTGGAAGCAATAGAGTTTATCAAGGATTTAAACGCAACTGTTTACCGCGATTTCCCTGATGTACAAACGATTGCGGAAGAAGCAACCGACTGGCCCGGCGTAAGCAGGCCTTTATACAAGGATGGCTTAGGTTTCGGTATGAAGTGGATGATGGGTTGGATGCATGATACACTAAAGTATTTTAAACAGGAAGCTGTTAATAGAAAATTTCAACAGGATCAGTTTACGTTCAGTATGATGTATTTCTATGATGAAAATTTTATGCTTCCGCTAAGTCACGATGAAGTTGTTCATGGCAAAAGCCCGATGATTTATAAAATGCCCGGCGATGAATGGCAAAAATTTGCCAACCTGCGTCTGTTGTACACATATATGTTTACACATCCTGGAGGCAAGCTATTGTTTATGGGAAATGAATTCGGATCTACCACTGAATGGAATTATAAAACTGAATTACCCTGGCAATTATTACAATACGCACCACATGCCGGAATGAAAAACTGCGTGAAAGATCTATGTCACTTATTACGTAGTGAGCCCGCATTGTATCAGAAGCAGTTTGAAGTTGAAGGTTTTGAGTGGACTGATTTAAATCATCGTTCAGAATCAGTGATAGCTTACAGAAGAAAAGGGGAGAGGGAAGAAGATGATGTGATTGTTGTTCTCAATCTTACAGCTGTTGTTAGGACAGACTGGAAGTTAAATGTGCATAGGAAAAAACAATGGAAACAGATTTTTAGCAGCGATGATGAGGCTTATTGGGGAACTGGCAATCATTCAAATACAGTGACGAATATCATTGAGATAAATTCGGATAATTGTATGTACGAGCTAACTTTGCATCTTCCTCCGTTAGCCGCTGTGGTATTAAGGTAAACCCTTATTTTTCGGAGATCTTTTCAAAAACTGTTGGAACCATGCAAAACCCGTATTACTTTTACATCGTCAAACTATTTGATAAATCCAAAACAGACCCTACAATGAAAACCTTTTCAATGATTGCCCTTGCGGTAATCCTCACATCACAAAGTTTTGCTCAGGCTGCCGACAGTTCTGAGATTTACCTCAAAAAAGCAAATGCCTATCGTTACGAGCGTCGCACGCAGCAGGCTTTAAACTTCTACGAGAAATCGCTTCAGTTTAATTCCTCAAATGTAAGCGCACTTAAAGCTATGGGAGAGTACGCACTCGAAATCCGCAACTATCGTCATGCAATCAATGCGTTTACCCGCCTGCATGTAGTTGATCCTTCAAACGATGTTGTCATGCAGCAGCTTGCAAATGTTTATTTCCAACTTGGTAAATATACTGAAGCCCTCAGCTTCACCAAAAAGTGGGAAGAAATGCACAATGATAAGCCGATGCACTTCGTTGCTGGGATGAGTCATTATTATATGGAAGATTTCGCCAACGCAATCAATCGGTTATTACACGCGAAAGAAACTGACAGTACAAATGCAGTTCTTTATTATACAATTGGCCGCAGCTATGTAGAACTGGATCGTTATGAAAAAGCAATTCCATTCTACCAAATGGCAGCCCTGCTTGACGCAAGCAATGCTCGCTATGCTTATGAAATGGCAATGGTTTACTATGCAGTGCCTGATGACAAAAACGCAATCGCATCTTTTGAATTAGCATCAAAAAGAGGTTGGATGCAGAATGCCGACTACTTCGAAAATCTTGCTCATTGTTATATGAACACTGGCAATTTCAACAAGGCCACTGAATTGCTGCAAGTATCGCTCGAAAAACGTCCCTACAACGTAGCAGTTACATATACACTCGGTGAGTCTTATTTCCGCAGTGCCAAATATGACCAGGCTATTGAATCATGGGACCAGGTTATGCAAATGGACGCTAAAAATGCTCGTGCTCTCTATATGATTGGCATCACTTACCAGAAAATGGGTCAGAAAGACAAAGGTGCTGCTATCTGTGAGAAAGCCATTCAAATGGATCCTTCCCTTGGTGGCTTGAAGCAAAAGAAACTTGACCTCGGTATGTAAGGTTTGTTTCCTGTTGATTTCAAAGGGCGGCTTTCGTGCTGCCCTTTCTCTTTTATATCATTCGCTGATTTCTCAACATTCTCAAAAAAACCTATTATTATTTACACAGGTAATTGTAAGATGCCTAGTATAATCCTTTTTTTGTGTGCTTTTGTTTAATTTCTAAACCTTAATTTTTAATACTTTTGTCCCATATGCAGGATCAGCATCCTCTTACTGTTAAAGTTGCAATTCTGGATTTATATAATGGACATGCCAACCAGGGTATGCGTTGTATTCGTCAGATATTAAATGAATTCCGTGATTTGAATGGTATTCATCTTGTATTTGAGGAGTTTGATGTTCGAGGGGAAGCTTCTGTTCCTGATTTGTCTTTTGATCTGTTCATTTCCACTGGTGGTCCGGGAAGTCCTTTTGAAGGTGAAGGTGCTGAATGGGAAGAAAAATACTTTGCCTGGTTAAATGAAGTACTTGCATGGAATGCCTCTGCCGAAAAAGAAACTAAAAAGCACGTCTTTTTTATCTGCCATTCTTTTCAGATGGCCTGTAGGTTTTTTGAAGTAGGTCATGTTTGCAAAAGAAAATCGACAGCGTTTGGTGTTTTTCCGGTCTTTCAGATCCCTTCTGCAGACAAAGAACCTGTATTTGATGGCCTTCATGATCCTTTTTTTGTAGTTGACAGCCGAGATTACCAGGTAATACAACCTAATTTTAAAAGACTGAATCAACTCGGTGGCAGATTGCTATGTATTGAAAAAGACAGGCCGCATGTAGCTCTTGAAAGAGCAATTATGGGTATTCGTTTCAACGATTATATGGTAGGCACTCAGTTTCATCCGGAGGCTGATGCTCTTGGTATGAGTATGTACCTGCAAACCGATGAGAAGAAAAAAACAGTTATTGAAAACCATGGATTCGAAAAGTGGAAAAATATGATCGAACACCTGGAAGATCCGGATAAAATTTTATGGACTTATAGCCGTATTCTTCCTAATTTTCTTCAACAGGCTATTTTTCAGCATTCATCCGCTGTAGTCGATTCGGAATAATTTTCTATATTCATTCTGTATGATTTCAACTATTCGGGACCGCTACAATTCAGCGTTTACAAAGGAGAAATACCTTGCTTTTCTTAAAGCACTCGATAACCTGCATCCCGGAACTTTGCAGTTCAGGGTAGCGGAAACACCTGTATTCATTGGGAAGGATTTCGGCCGTAAGATAATTGAGGCAGGAGAAAATATCATCGACGTCATTCTTCATCCCGACTTCATCAAAAAAACTGAACATGCAATTCCTCCAGGAGAAAGAGTTCCTTCTGAAGGCATATTACCGCAAATGTTATGTTTGGATTTTGCAGTTTGCCTGGATAAAAACGGAGAACCGGAACCGCAGCTGATTGAAATGCAGGGATTTCCGACGATGTATGCATTTCAGGCTTTCTTTCCCGATTTACTTAAAAAGTATTTTGAGATTCCCGAAAACTTCAGTCATTATTTTAACGGACTCACAACGGAAACCTACCTGCAGTTGTTCAAAGAGATTGTTTTGGGTAATTGCGAACCTGAAGAAGTGATTCTTCTGGAAATAAAACCGCGAGAGCAGAAAACACTCATCGATTTTTTACTTACAAAAGATGCATTGGGCATTGAGCCTGTCTGTATTTCTGAGCTTGTAGCTGAAGCGAATTTTCTTTATTATAAAAAAGATGGGAAACGAATCAGGATTAAGCGCATTTACAATCGTATAATTTTTGATGAACTTCATACACAACGCGCTTCCCTTGGTGAAATAGTAGATCTTACTCAGCCATTTGATGTAGAATGGATACCGCATCCCAACTGGTTCTATCGTATCAGTAAATATTCCTTACCGTTTATTAGTCATCCTTCTGTTCCTGAAACAGTTTTCCTGAGTGATGTAAAACAATTGCCCGACGATCTTAGCCAATATGTTTTAAAACCTTTGTTTTCATTTGCAGGACAAGGTGTGAAAATTGATCTTACTGAAGAAGATCTCAAATCGGTTGAACATCCGGAGCATTATATACTTCAGAAGAAAGTACATTATGCAGATATCATTGCAACGCCGGATGGATATGCTAAAACAGAAATTAGGATGATGTATTTATGGAAAGAAGGTGAAAGTCGTCCCACACTGGTTACCAACCTTTCAAGATTGAGTAAAGGCAAAATGATTGGCGTAAGGTACAACGCAGACAAAGAATGGGTTGGCGGTACGGTTGCATTTTTTGAACAATAATTATGACAATCCTTCCAGGAATTGGCTGCCGATATAATCCACAACCTGGGCCATATTTTTTTCCTGATTAAATACATGAATCTGACGATCAGCTCCCGTTCCTTTTGCCATTATTTCGGGTACTTTGTTAATGATATCACGCGATCCAAGTTCGTCAACAACATCATCAATGAAGTCGAGCAGTTCATACAACAAAGCTCTCGTATCAACTTCTTCTTCTTTTCCGAAATCAATCAGTTTGCCATCCAGTCCGTAACGTCCAGCTCTCCATTTATTCTCATTAATTAGCGCGCGCTGGTATTGTATAAAATTCAGGTTATGTGTACGTAGTTTATAGAGCTTTGCGGTAATTGCCTGAAACAGTGCTGCAATAGCAATTGATTCTGTTGCAGTCATAGGAATATCACAGATCCGGTACTCAATTGTATTAAAAAACGGATGCACCCGTAAATCCCACCATATTTTTTTTGCGTTATCAATGCAATTGGTTTTGATCAGCAGGTTCACATAGTTGTCGTATGCTTCAATGCTGTCAAAGTATTCCGGAATGCCGGTACGTGGAAACTTGTCGAATACTTTTGTTCTAAAGGATTTATATCCGGTAACTCTTCCTTCCCAGAAGGGTGAGTTGGTGCTAAGTGCATAGATATGCGGCAGAAAATAACGGGCTGAGTTAGCAAGGTGAATTGCCATTTTACGGTCTTCCATGCCAACATGAACATGCAATCCGAAAATAAGGTTGCTGCGAGCTGCTTCCTGCAGTTCATTTACAAGTTGATTGTAGCGTACATGATCGGTAATCAGCTGATCCTGCCAGTGGCTGAAAGGATGCGTGCCGCTTGCGCCAACAGCAAGGCCTATGCTTTCTGCAATACCACTGATTGTTTTTCTCAAATGGGAAACATCATCAAATGCTTCGTAAATATCTTTACAGATATCTGTTCCTACTTCAACAACTGCCTGGTGCATTTCAGCCTTTACTTTGTCTTTAATGACTTTCTGGCCTTCTGTTACGATCTTTTGTTCGTGGCTTTTCAGCTCACGTGTAGCAGGGTCGAATACCATGTATTCTTCCTCAACACCAAGAGAAAATTGTTTGTAGTTAATTTGTCCCATATTGATGAAACATTTGCTTAGGGGTATAATGTTTTTTGATCTGCGCTGCGTTTTACATATTCACCCCAGCTAAGGTTATCTAGTCCTTCTTTTTGCTCTCTTGCTCTTTCAATAGCATAATTGGCCGCATTTTCAACCACCCATTTAAAATTTTCTTCACCAACACTTTGCAGATCAGCATCGGGAGCCGGATTGCAGAAATCAATTGCATAGGGCACACCATCACGAACAGCCAGCTCAACGGTATTGAAATCATAACCGAGGTATTGGTTGATGCGCAATACTATATCTTTCATTTGTGCAAGTCTTTCTTCGCTTGGTTTGAAATCAGCCACATATCTCAGGTGATGCGGATTGCGCGGTTCATAGCTCATAATCCTTACGTGTTTCCTGCCGATGCAATAACAACGATAATATTCTTCAAATTTAATTTCTTCCTGGAGCAACATTACAAGCTGACCTGTTTCGGCGTGCTTCTCATAGAATTCCTCAATATTATTTAATTTATACACGTTTTTCCAACCACCACCTGCAAATGGTTTCATATATGCCGGAAAACCAACATAATTGAAGATCCCTTCCCAGTCGAGCGGATAAGCGAGGTTAGAAAACGATTCATCTGAAGTGTCATCAGGTCTAGTATTAGATGGCAGTATTACTGTTTTTGGAACCGGTACATTGATTCTTGTGGCGAGTGCATTATTAAAAAATTTCTCATCTGCACTCCACCAAAAAGGGTTGTTGATTACAGCTGTGCCAGCCAGGGCAGCATTTTTAAGATAAGCCCTGTAAAAAGGAACATCCTGTGAGATGCGGTCAATGATCACTGCATATTCATTGGAATCACCTTGTATAACTTTGTTGATACTTACCGGTTCAGCAACCACATCTTTCAATTTCATGCCATTGATTCGTTCAACCAGTGCCAGAGGGAAAGAGCGTTCTTTACCGAAGAGAATTCCGATTTTTTTCATAGAGAATATTTTTTTTTAGTTGTTGGTTATTTAAATTAGGTTGATTTTGCCTGCCTCTTACCTATTGCAGGATTTTTAAATTTTGACTTTGAAATCTTAACATAAGTTCAGGAATGAAAATAAGGCAGATTTTTCAATCATAGATCAATAATGAAAAAAAATCATATTATGTTATTCATTTATATTTGAATATATGCAAAAAGAAAGAATCGATCCGATCCTTTTAGAACAGCAGACTCTCTATTCAGAATTGCTTGAGCGTGAAATGCTGCTTGATTTTTATTTGCCTAAGGGAGTAAAAGAGCCCTCTGATATGAGTTTGCTCCTGATCAATGATGGTCAGGACCTGCCTAAGATGCCCTTTTCGGAGATGCTGGGCGACTTATATTATTTCAGGGAGATTAAGCCTTTGTTATGCGTAGGAATTCATTGTGGGAATGACCGCAAAAATGAATATGGTGTTGCGGCCAGAAAAGATTATCTGGGAAGGGGAGCTAAAGCTGGCTTGTATACGAGGTTTATTCTGGAGGAGTTGTTGCCCTTTATTAAAAAAACATATCATATACATCATTTCAAAGAAAAAGCTTTTGCCGGTTTTTCTCTTGGGGGATTAATGGCGCTTGATATTGTATGGAATTATCCGCATGAATTCGGCAAAGTGGGGGTTTTCTCGGGATCGCTCTGGTGGAGACAAAAAGATTATGATGAAGGGTATACAGATGAAGCCGACAGAATTATGCACAACCAGGTGAAGAAAGGCAATGCGGCACCCTGGCTTGAATTTTTCTTTCAGACAGGAACAAAAGACGAAGAGAATGACAGAAATGGAAACGGAGTAATCGACTCTATTGATGATACACTTGATCTGATTTCTATACTACATAAACAGGGATTTGAGCAGAAAGCTGTCAAATATCTTGAACTGGAAGAAGGTAAACATGATGTAGCTACATGGGCACGAGCTTTCCCTGAATTTCTGAAATGGGGTTGGAGTTACAGGTAAAACGATCAGCCATTTACTTCTTTTTGCCGCTAATCAGATTTTATGATCTGCAAAGTTTTTTTGGTGCTAAATTTGAAATATGCGGAAGACATTTGAAATTTTCTGGAACAGTTTTCTGTTTGCCTATCAGGAACTAAAGAAAAATAAGTTGCGGACATTCCTCAGTCTGCTGGGAATCACTTTCGGCATTTTTTGCATTATTAGTGTGATGGCAACTGTAGGCAGTCTTCAGCGTAACGTACAGAATTCACTTAAATCCATTGGTACCAACACGATTTACATTCAGAAATGGGCATGGGGAGGAGGAAGCGACTATCCCTGGTGGAAATATATGAGTCGCCCCAACACTAAATTCAAAGAGCTGAAACCTGTGAAACAGAAAACCACACTGGCTGAAGCTACGGCTTATGCATATTTCAATTCTTCTCCGGTAACATATAAGGAAGCATCTTTATCGAGCATCAACTGGTATGGTATTACTGAGGATTTCGACCGTATTCAGCCTGTTGAGATCGGTTATGGTCGCTATCTGATTAACAGCGAATTTGAATCGGGAGCAGCATCTGTCGTATTGGGTTATAATGTTGCCGAAAAACTTTTTGAAGTTGCAAGTTCGGCATTGGGGAAATATGTTGAAATAAAAGGCAGGTATGTAAAAGTGATTGGTATAGTTAAAAAGCAAGGACAAAGTTTAATAGGAGGATGGAATTTTGATGATGTGGTGATGATCCCTTACAAATTTGCTGCACAAATCGGCGATGAACAAAGAAGTGATGGCTTTATCTTGGTGAAAGGAAAAGAAAATGTTCCTGTTGATGATCTTAAAAATGAGCTGAAAGGAGTGATGCGGAGTGTGAGAAGATTGTCGCCTAGGGATGAAGATAATTTTGCTCTCAATGATGTTAATTCGGGGTCTGCACAACTGAATTCGATTTTCAGCGGTATGACGGTAGGCGGAATTGCCATCACAATGCTTTCGTTTATTGTAGGGATTTTTGGAGTGGCCAATATCATGTTTGTCACTGTAAAGGAGCGAACAAGTATCATCGGACTTAAAAAAGCCATCGGTGCCAAACGGCGTACCATTCTCAGCGAATTTTTAATGGAGAGCGCATTTCTTTGTGTGCTAGGAGGAGCAATTGGGTTGATTCTTGTATTCCTTTTAACGCTGCTATTGACCAATGTTTTAAATTTTGAAGTGTTTATTTCCTGGAAATTATTTATCGGGGCAGTAGTTACATGTATTATGACTGGCATTCTTGCCGGTATCATTCCGGCATTTATTGCGGCAAAGTTGGATCCGGTGGTGGCAATCAGAAGCAAATAGTCCTAATTAATCATTATCGACTCTCATATCTTTGCAGCTTTCTTTTATTGTGTCAGTTATCATTTTAGCCATAGAATCTTCTTGCGACGAAACAGCTGCATCGGTGTGCAGGGATGGTGTTATTTTATCCAACGTAATTGCTTCACAACAAATACATGAAAAATATGGCGGGGTAGTACCTGAACTTGCGAGTCGAGCACATATGGAAAACATCGTGCCGGTAGTCGATGAAGCTATGAGAAAAGCAAATTGCACAGTAGCTGAACTTTCTGCGGTTGCATTCACGCAGGCACCCGGGTTGATTGGTTCATTGCTTGTAGGTGCACAGTTTGCAAAATCAATGGCACTTTCACTAGGCATTCCATTGATAGCAGTGCATCATATGCAGGCGCACGTAGTTGCGAATCTTATTCCTGAGAACAAACCAGCTTTTCCATTTCTCTGTTTAACAGTCAGTGGCGGACATACTCAAATTGTTTTATGTGAATCGCCGCTGCGTATGAAAGTATTGGGGGAGACCATTGATGATGCGGCAGGAGAAGCTTTTGATAAAACAGCGAAGTTGTTAGGATTACCTTACCCGGGCGGACCATTGATTGATAAATATGCAGTGAATGGTGATGCCACTCGATTTCATTTTCCGGAGCCGAAAATACCCGGATTGGATTTTAGTTTTAGTGGATTAAAAACATCTATTTTATATTTTCTTCGTAATGCGGGAAAGAGTTTATTGTATAAAGAAGAGTTTCTGGCGTCGGAAGAGGAAAAAGAATTATTCATAAAAAATAATCTGAATGATATCTGCGCCTCCGTACAGTCGCGTATTGTTTCAATACTGCTTCACAAACTCGAACAAGCTGCTCAACAAACAGGTATCAAGGATATTTGTCTTGCCGGAGGGGTGAGTGCCAACAAAGGCTTACGTGTATCCTTTCAGGTGTTAGGAGAGAAGAAGGGATGGAGAACGTTTATTCCTGCCTTTGAATATTGTACAGATAATGCGGCGATGATTGCCATTACGGCTTATTATAAATTTCTTGAAAAAGATTTTGCATCAATGGACATCGTTCCATCTGCCAGAGCTTCCTGGTAATCTTTTATTTTAAGGGTTATGTCGAATACGTATTTTCAATTTAAACAGTTTATCGTACATCAGGAGCGGGCGGCAATGAAAGTGAGTACGGATAGTTGTCTGTTTGGAGCCTGGGTAGCAGATAAAATCAGTAATAGTTATAATGAGAATGATCAAATTGAAAAAGGTCAAGCTATTTCAAGAATATTAGATATTGGAACAGGAACAGGATTATTATTATTGATGCTGGCACAAAAAGTAGATGCTGAACTTGCGGGTATTGAACTTGATGCAGGTGCGTTTGCAGATGCTGATAATAACATAAGTGCATCAGCGTGGAAGGAACGTATCCATTTAATAGAAGGTGATGTATTAAAGCATTCATTCAGCGGTCGGTATGATTTAATTATTTCAAATCCTCCATTTTATGAGAATAGTTTAAAATCTGATATTGCCGAAAAAAATCTGGCAAAGCATGATGAAACGCTTACGTTAAGATCACTGGTAAAAGTTGTTGATGTGCTATTAGATGAAGCAGGCATCTTTGCTGTGATGATACCTGCATTCAGAAGTGATGAGTTATTAACTTATACATCTGAAAGAAACCTTTATCTGATTGAAAGTATGGATGTATTAAATATTGAAGGAGGGAAGCCCATCAGGACTTGTTTTTTATTCGGGAGGAAGAAACTTGAGCTGGTTCAAACATCATTGATCATTCGGGATTCTACTCAACAATATACAAGTGAATTCAAGAAACTTTTGCAGGATTATTATTTACATCTGTGAAATTCAGTTACGGGGTACGAGTTACGAGACCAACTAATAACAAACAACCAACAACTTCTTCTTGGTTTCCCGGTCTAATGGACTTCCGGTCTTTCGGTCTCCTTTTTAACTCTGCGTTAACCTCTTTTTCTCTTTTCTCTGCGCCAAAGAGAGCCACAAGTAAAATTTAGCTACATAACATAGACTACAAAAAGTATAGCTAATAACATACAACCATTAACATCTACTAATACTCTCATAACCCGTAACACGTAACTCATAACTTCTACCCCGCATAAGATTTCAGATACTGATAAGGTTCGGTAAGATTGCCGTTGTTGAGTATGGTTGCTCTGTTTAGTAAGTCTGAATCTGTTTTTCCTAATTCCTGTAATACAAATTTCATCAGCTGTTCTCCAAAGTAACGGGAAGCATCACGTGGCAGTTCATTGGGTAGATTTCCGATGGTCATTAAGTCAACCGATCCATTTAAGTACGGAGCTGTTTTCTCAATTTTTGATTTATCAACTCCATAAACAGGATCATTGATGGTGGAGTCGCCTTTGTTTACAGGAACAGAACCGTTTTCATCGTTGGTGATATCGGCAATGGTTTGAATTTTGAAGGATGGGTTTTTGAATTCTTCGATGGTAAATAGTGGTGGAATATTTTTATCCCAGTAAACGCCATTCATCAGAATATCGGTTTGTCGGGTAAAAGGAGAGAAATTGCAACTATATTTCTCCGGATGCTCATGGAAGTCAGCCCTATTGTAGGTGTGGTCATCTTTGCGTTCATAGAGGTCTCTCCCTTTTAGGTGAACGTATACGGGATAGGTGTATGTGCGATGCAGATAATCGAATGGTTCTACTTCATGAATGCCAAGCAGGTTCATGATTTCAAGTATGCCGTGTGCCACACGTCCGCTGCCTGTAACTGCAATTTTTATAGCCGGGATTTTTAGTCCAAAATATGTATGAATCAGTTGCCGGTAATCGCGCACATCTTTTACACGTCCGAGTTTGAATGCGCCTGTTCTCTCACCGTAGCACATCATGCCGTTGTGCGCACCAACGATTCCTGCAAAAAATCCGAATCCGATGATGCGTTGTCCGTCTTCATGTGTCAGGCATTCATAATCTAAGAGCGTGATTTTCTTACTGATCATAGCCTTCATCAGCGTTTGGTTGTGTGCCTGTGCTTTTTTGGTATGAGAAAAGAAGAAATAGGTTTTATCGGAGATCAGTTGGTCTGATGGCACTTCTTTGATGCCAAATAGGATATCGCAATGTTCGATATTCTCAGTTACTTCGATGCCGGCATTGATATATTCTTTATCGGAAAAGCAGCGTGTAGGAGACGATTGAACGGAGATGTGAATTTGATTCAGGTTTTCCTGAATCCATTTACATTGGGAAGGAGTAAGGGCAACTCGGTTATCGGGAGGGGTTTTTCCTTCACGGATCAATCCTATTCTGAGCATGCAATCGGTTTAGAGCTGCAATTTACATCATCATTTTTGTAAAAATCTTTTCAGCAAAAGCTTGCTATTCTGTAATATTGCATTCCTGTTTAAGATTGCCCAGATGGCGGAATTGGTAGACGCGTCAGACTCAAAATCTGGTATTGGCAACAATGTGCAGGTTCGATTCCTGTTCTGGGCACAATGACCCCGGCGCTTAAGCGCCGGGGTTTGTTTTTGTGAACGTTGCAAGCTTGCTTGCATAAGTGAGCAAATAACAAACCACAGGGGCTGCGAAGCAGGCCCGGGGGAGTTGGGTAAGCCCCTCGTGGGAGTATCGGGATCACTGAAATTAATCCTGTTCCGGGCACTGTTATTTTATAAAATAATAATGGTCGTTGAAAATAATATTCAGCGACCATTGTTATTAATTCTAATAGTAAAGGCTATTTAGTACGCCAGTTTTTTGTTATTCAATTCTACATTAAAATTTACTTTAGCCCCCAATGCTTCAAATACTTTTAATATTGTTTCAAATCTGGCATTTTTTACGCTGTTCTCAATTTTTGAGATTTGGGCTTTTTGTACGCCAACAAGTTCTCCTAATTGTTCCTGAGTGAGGTTTCGCTCCTGCCGTGCTTGCCGGATGGCCTTACCTAATAAATCAATTCTTAATTCATTTTCAAATAATTCTCGCTTTTCTGTTCCCCGCTTGCCTATATGTTTATCAATCATGGTATCGATCGAAACAGTTTTGTATTTATTTGTTGCCATGATTATTTGTTTTTTGATTTATGTTCTAAATATTTTATCCTGATTTCTTCGGACTTAGTTATTTCTTTTACCGGAGTTTTCTGCGTCTTTTTATGAATTCCATGAGTAGCTACAACTAATGTATCCTGCGTTCCTGATTTATCCCAAAAAGAAAAGAGTCGATAGGATTTACCATTGAATAATGCCCGAAACTCCCATATCTGATTATTTAACTTTTTAAAGAGTTCATTATCATTGACAAATTGAGCCTTTTTCATATTGTAGTAGACTTTTTCTCTTGCTTTTTCGTCGAGTTGATCTAAAAATTCAACCGCTTCTGGCAATAATTCTATTCCAAATTTTGGTTTCATAAGCTAATTAAGACAAAGATATATATATCCCAATAAGGAAACTAATTAATTTCCATTTTTACATACTCTCCTCAGAAAAAATCATTTGCACATCTTCCAAAAAGTTCGATCTGACTTCAGCAAAGGGCACCGTTATCAGTTATTAGTTGTCCGTTTTCTGTTATCTGTTATTGAATCTTCGCTGCAGTGATTTACTGATTATAATTCGTTACTCATCTTTTTTGATAAACGAACAACGATTTATGGTCATTGTACGATAACTGCTAACAAAATTGACCTCTCATATTTTTCAATGCATGTAATATCAATTATAGCAATCCTTCATCCGCAAAACTGAAATATCCTTCTTCACTTACAATTACATGATCAAGTACCTGCATGTCAAAAAAACGGGCAGCTTCTCGAAGCTTGATGGTTAATTCTTCATCTGCTCTGCTTGGCTGCAAGTTGCCGGAAGGGTGGTTGTGGCAGAGAATGAGGCTAACCGCATTGTGTTGCAATGCTTTTTTGAATATCACACGCGGATCTGCAACAGTACCGGTAACACCTCCCTCGGAAATGACCTCTAGATGATTTACTTTATTTGCTCTGTTTAAAAATGCAACGGCAAATACTTCAGTTAGCCGGTCTTTTAATCTGCTTTGTAAATAGTGGGCTACTTCCGCGCTGGAACGAATACTCGTTTTAACTACCGGTGATTTTTCACGTCTTCGTCCAAGTTCAATGCCTGCAAGCAGGGTAATAGCTTTTACTTGTCCAATTCCATCTGTTTGCATCAATTCGGTTAGCGTGTATTTGCCTATTTTTCCCAGGTTGTTGTCGCAAGTGCTAAGCAAACATTTTGCTACTTCAAGCGCAGATTTCTTTTTGGTGCCTGACCCAATGAGGATAGCGAGCAATTCTGCGTCACTAAGGGCATCAACTCCTTTTATCAGCATTTTTTCACGTGGCCTGTCGTCTTTTGCCCAGTCTTTGATAGTTGCCATAGCAGGCAGCAAAATACCTCGTGAATATGGGTTTAATTGCCTGTTTTACAACTTCAAAAACAGGATTTTCCCATTTCAGAAAAGTTCAATAAGTATTTAATTTAAAATTTGTGTTTAATCCATTCAATATCATTCTTATTCAAAACAAAAAGACCTGGTTTTCAGTGTTTTGAATGCTAACTTCAGTTATTTTTGAGTTGATGTCTGAAACACAAAAAAGAATTTGGCTTTCTCCGCCGCATATGGGTGGGAATGAACAGCATTATGTCAATGAAGCCTTTGCAAGTAACTGGGTTGCTCCTTTAGGCCCAAATGTGGATGCATTTGAACAAACACTTAGGGAAGCAACGCAAACAAAAGCTGCTGCTGCACTTACTTCAGGTACAGCTGCCTTGCACCTTGCATTGCGCGTATTAGGTATAAAGCCCGGTGATGTTGTCATTTGCCAAAGTATGACATTCGCCGCTTCTGCTTTTCCTATTACCTACGAAAATGCAGAACCTGTATTTATCGACAGTGAACCGGATACCTGGAATATGGATCCGGTACTTTTGAAAGATGCGTTGACGGAATTAAAGAAAGAAGGAAGAAAAGTTGCTGCGGTCATTGTGGTGCATTTATATGGTATGCCGGCTAGAATGAATGAAATACTGCAGATTGCAAATGAATTTGATGTGCCTGTTATAGAAGATGCTGCCGAAGCCCTGGGTTCAAGCTATTTCAATCAGCCTTGTGGCAGTTTGGGAAATCTCGCTATACTCAGTTTCAATGGAAATAAAATTATTACAACCAGCGGAGGTGGTGCATTAATTGGAAATGATATTGCCAAAGTGGATGAAGCGAGATTCCTTTCCACGCAGGCAAAAGAGCCTTATCCTCACTATGAACATGCTGTCATTGGGTTTAATTACAGAATGAGCAATATCGTGGCAGGCATTGGCAGGGGGCAGATGGAGGTGCTTTCTGAAAGAGTGGCTAAAAGAAGAGCAAATTATGAGTTTTACAAAGGAGAACTTTCAGTTTTACCGGGAGTGAGTTTTCTTACGGAGCCTGAGGGATCTTACAGTAACCGGTGGCTAACAACCATTACCATTGATCCGGATAAGTCGGGAGGTGTTCAACGTGAACAAATCAGACTGAAACTGGAGGCGAATAATATTGAATCGAGGCCACTGTGGAAACCTATGCATATGCAGCCGGTATTTAGTAATGCACGATCTTTTGTGAATGGTATTTCTGAAGACCTTTTTTCAAAAGGACTTTGTTTGCCAAGTGGTACGGCAATGACTGAAGATGAATTGCATCGAATATGTATGCTAATTAAATCCTTATGGAGTATTGAGTAAAATTATTGAATAGCTGGTAATAAATGAAACAAAGTAAACCATTACGTCTCACGCCTGCACGGATAGTTTTATTTGGCGATCTGATTTTGATTGTTGCAGGATTGCTCACTGCAATCGTTTTGGGTTACCGTATTTTTGATATTGAAAGTATTCCGGTATTTACCACATTCGTCAGGGTTTTAATACATGCCGGTTTAGCCATGTTTTTATGGTTTGGGTTTCGGATACAAAGAAGGGTCATCCGTCATTTTCATGTGCGCGATTATGTACAATTGATTTTTGTTCTGCTGTTAATTCATATTCTAAGCACCACTTTTGACTTTGTTCTTGAAAAAAAACACAATTACTCAATTACTATATGGATCATCAGTTATTTTGTTACAACTTTTTATGTATTAACAAGTCGTATTCTGATCAGTTATTTATTTGAATACTACAAGAAAAGCCAGCAGAAAAGTCAGACTAAAAGACTTTTGATTTTTGGTGCAGCTGCATTGGGTTTGACATTAAAGCGATCAATTAACAATCATCCCGAATCGGAATTCCGAATTATGGGTTTCATAGATGATGATCAGCATAAAGTTGGAAAGATCATTGAGGGCTATGAAGTATTTAGTGCAAGTACAGATATCCGTAAAACAATCGTTCGGTTAGGTGTTACGGATATCATCATTGCGACCAAAACCCTGAATCCTGTCCGGAAATCCCAGTTTTTAAACGACACAATCATATTTAATATTCGCATAAAGGAATTGCCATCTCTTCAAAAATGGTTTGATTCACATTTTAACCTGAATACGATTCAGCTGATTGATATCAATGACCTGCTTAATAGAGAAGTGATCAATCTTCAGAATGAAAAAGTTGCTCGTCTGCTTCAGGATAAAACAATTCTTGTTACCGGTGCTGCCGGCTCTATTGGCAGCGAATTGGTGCGAAGGCTTTCTGTACACAATGCCGGGAGTATCGTTTGCCTCGATATTGCGGAAACTCCGTTATATGAACTAGAGCAAGGTTTAAAAAGATCAGCTCAGGCAAGCCGCTTGGATTTTGTTTTGGCTGATGTTAGAAATGAAGAAGCGATGGCGGATGTTTTCGATCGCTTTAAGCCTCAATTCGTTTTCCATGCTGCTGCTTATAAACATGTGCCCATCATTGAACAATACCCTCATGAGGGGGTACAGACTAATGTAATTGGCACCTGGATTACAGCTACACTGTGTGCAAAACACAAGGCGGAGAAGTTTGTGCTTGTTTCTACCGATAAGGCCATTAATCCAACTAGTATTATGGGGGCCAGTAAACGCATTGCTGAAATGGTAACGCAATCATTACAGGAAATTCATACTGATACAGAATTCATCATCACGCGTTTTGGAAACGTACTTGGTTCAAATGGATCAGTTGTGCCCTTGTTTCAAAAACAAATTGAAAAAGGGGGGCCGGTCACGGTTACCCATCCTGAAATGAGACGTTATTTTATGACCATTCCGGAAGCCTCTCAATTGGTTGTGGAAGCCTCATTGATGGGTAAAGGTGGCGAAGTGTTCATCTTTGACATGGGTGAGCCAGTTAAAATATATGATTTGGCGATGAATATGATTCGCCTGGCAGGAATGGTGCCAGGAGTGGATATTCCGATTGAATTTTCAGGAGTTCGTCCGGGCGAGAAGCTTTATGAGGATCTTTTTGCTGATCAGGAAGAGCCTGAACATACCCACCACAAAAAAATTATGATTGGTAAGGTTCGCAAATACTCCTATGCCGAAATGAAGGTATTTGTTGAAAACATTCGTTCGTATAGAGGTGTGCCATCTGCAGAACAGGTTAAACAATGGATCCGGTCCGTTGTGCCGGAATATAGCCCTATGAAGGAGATAACTGAAATTTCAAGTGAGATCTAGAAAAAAAAAATTATTTTCGTTTTGAATAAGCCCTTAAAAATGAACAATTTCTACAAGATATTACCAGTTTTAGTTTTACTGACAGGTAGTTTATCTGCCCAAAATCCCCGCATGGCGATGTATGAATCTTCTCCAATGTTGGTAAATCCCGCCTGGACAGGTAAATTCAATGGTAAAGTTCAGGTAGGAGCGCATACCAGTTTTATGCGTTATGACAATAGCGATACAACGCAGGATCCCCGCATGATGCATAATAATTTTTCGGTGGAATACAGAAGCAAGTATGACAAGGAAGATCGCCGTAATCTGAAATACTATGCGTTGGGTTTGAATTATTATCGTTATGGTCATTCCACCGCGCCTTTCAATGCCAGTTTTATCTCTCTTTCCGGGGCATATCACAGTTATATAGACAGAAGACGAAAGCATAATTTCAGCGCAGGCGCTCAGATAACTTTTGCCAAAGCGACCATAAATTCCGTTGCATCCGGTGAAAAAACATATTATAATCCTGAAATTTCAGGAGGAGGTTTTGCTTACAGGGAGTCTGAATTTCTGAACGAGGCTGTATCACACAGCTACCCAGATTTTAATGTTGGGTTTAATTACATGTTCAGGACTCAGTCATTTTCTTTCGAAACCGGCTTATCGATGTATCATATGTTTTATCCAAAGAATGATATTTTTCAAAAAGATCTCGAAACAAAATTGCGTCATCGCGGGGTATTCAACATGAACTTCGCATTTGATCTTGATGAAGTGAATACTCTTTTGTTTAAAACATTGTACTGGTCTGATGGTCTTTATTGGTTAAGTACATCTACAGCAGACAGGGGTCAGGGAGAATATAAAATTGCCGGCTGGCTTGGGTTGGAACTGGTGAAGTCTCCTCTTGAAACAAAATTATTCAGGGTCAACTACGGCTTGCATACTAGATCGCTCCGTACCATCATGCCAATGGTGTCAGCATTTTACAACGATCAGTTCAACCTGCGCGCATGTTATGAACAACCGATCAATAGCAGTCGCTTTGACGCCTATCGTGCAAAGCGATTTGAACTAAGTCTTTTTGTTTATCTGAACCCTTCGAAGAAAATTATCCCTTACACAGAAGATTAATGGGTTAAATCTGTTAGCTAAGAAATGCGCTAAAACTTCTTTGTGTTTGTATAGGTGAATAAGCAAAACGATTAACATTTTATTGAAATTTATCTCTACAGAATTATTTATTAAACAAGATCATTATGCGTTTAGTTTTTTCGATTTCAATGAGTTTTTTTATTGGCATGATAATGTCATTAAATGTGCATGCACAATCAATTGCTTTTGACAGTGCAGGTACGGCCGCGTATGCCGGTGGATGGAGTAGTGGCTTAAACGGAGGTGAAGGGTTTAACGCCTGGGTAATAGATGCCGGTGCGAATACAGGTGTTTTTATTGGTAATCCTGAGAATGATGGAATAGGAAAAGATGCAATCGGTACAAAAGCATTTGGTCTTTATGCGACAGGTTCAGCCTATCTGAATGCAACAAGAACATTTAAGCAGGCCTTACAAATCGGTGATGAATTATCTTTTTACTGGGCGATGAACTGGGATGCCGGAGCAGGCACCAAGGGCTTTGATATAAAATCAGGCACTGCTACCATTTTCAATATAAGCAACGGTAATGCAAGTCCAAATATTATCTCTTCAGCAGAGACCGCTTTACGTCTTTACGGTACAAAACCAATGCTTGTGAAGCTAAAACGTACAGCTTCTGACCTTTATTCGTTTTCAATGACCGGTAGGGCAGATGGGGAAAACTACAGTACAACAATCAATACCGCTTTGCCTGTAAACGGAATTAGTTTTTATATAGGAAATCAAAATTCTACAGCCGGACAGCGCAACATTTATTTCAACAATTTTAAAATAACAGGTGTTACATCTTCTACTATCGAATTTAATTTGATGAAAAATGCTTCCATCTATCCTAATCCGGTTGCATCTAATTCATCTGTTCAACTAAAACTTTCCAACAAACCTGCCGGGATTTACCACCTAGCAATTTATAGCGCAGATGGTGCACGTTTGATTCAACAACAGTTTAATCACCCAGGAGGATCTTCGATTCAGTCGCTTAAATTAAACAACCTGCTTCCTGGTCTTTATATAGCGGATCTTCTTGGGAAAGACGGCCATGATAATTTTAAATTGGTAGTAACGCAGTAGCGGAATGAAATGCTCAGTGATTGGGGTGCATCGCCCAGGTAAGAATCAATTCGCCAAATATGTGATAATTGATATTTAGTATTATTGATTCATTTTTATTCAAACTTGCTTTTACTATACCACTGCTTGAATCCGGGAGTTGGTTAATTGACAGATGTTTTTTGAAATCAACCCCACCTTTACCATCCCATTTAAACATTGTTTCCTTAATGCTCCAGCACAATGTTGAGAATCTATCAATGATCTTTTGATCGTTTGTGTCTGGAATTAATCTTTGTTCTTCTGTAGTGAGGTATTTTGATACAAGTTTACTCGCTTTAGGTGTGATCATTTCAACATCAATACCTGTTTCTGAATTTTCACTTACAATGGCTGCGGCATAATTGGCACAATGACTGATAGAAAACCTGGTGGGGAGATTCGGGAGAAATGGTTTTCCGCCTTCCGATTTTATCACTGCTTTATGAGGGAAGCCCGGTTCCAGATAAGAAAGCATAAAACGGCTTGCCATGTATTGTAATTGTTTAACCGGATGAATGACCGGGACAGATAATCCAGTTTTTTCCTGAAAAAAAGACAGAGGTTCATCGATTTCCCATACAGCCAGACGACTGTGCTTGTTGATTGTATGTTGATAAACGAGTGGCATGACTACTGGAAAGCCATTATCTTGCATGGCAACTAAGCGAAGATAATTATGATCCTGTCAGATACACGCATCTTGGAAGAAATAGAAAAAGGAACCATCTTAATACAACCATATAAAAGAGATTGTCTGGGAAGCAACTCCTATGACGTTCACCTTGGTGGAACACTCGCCACCTACAAAGATCATATGATTGATGCCCGAAAACACAATCAGATTGAATACTTCGAAATTCCTGATGAGGGCATTGTACTTTACCCGCATATTTTCTATCTCGGCGTTACGATGGAATACACAGAAACCCATGCCCATGTTCCTTTTCTCGAAGGAAAGTCATCTACAGGCCGGCTGGGCATTGATATACATGCAACGGCAGGCAAGGGAGATGTTGGATTCTGCGGAAACTGGACACTTGAAATCTCCGTAAAACAACCGGTGAAAGTGTATAAAGGTATGCCGATCGGGCAATTAATATATTTTCCCGTAGAAGGTCCTATTGCTGTTCCATATAATAAAAAAGGCAACGCAAAATACAGCGGTCAACCCGACAGGCCGGTTGAAAGTATGATGTGGAAGAATGTGTTTTAGCAGTTATATGTTATCTGTTATCTGTTGCTGCTAACTGCCAACCGCTAACTGCCAACCGCCAACTAAAATCACTTCTGCATTTGAGCAGGACTTCTGTTGCCTTTTAATCCGGATGCATATTTAACAGCCTGGTATGCGTTGATGATACCTCCGGTTTTACTAAGAATTTTGAAATCGCCCTTGTCTTCCGAACCAGGAATAGTTGTTTCAAGCTCAGGAACCATTACACTTTTTTCAATACATTCTTTTATTTGCTCAGCGGAGAGTGTAGGGTAATAGGATAGTATTAATGCACTAAGTCCGGCAACTACCGGAGAAGCCATACTGGTACCTTGCAGAAATCCATATGTGTTGCCACCAGGAATAGTAGAATATATTTTCATGCCTGGTGCAAATACATCAACTCTTGTTGTACCGTAGTTTGAAAAATCTGCTGCAATGTCTTTAATAGAAGGGTCACCACTTGCGCCTACCGTGATATAATTGGGAGCCTGTATGCCATTGTCATCAAATATTGGGTTCGGGAAATTATAGTTTTCAGGTAAGTCGAGGTCTTTGCCATCATTACCTGCTGCGTGAACAAGCAATACGCCTTTGCTTTGCGCGTATCTTACTGCATCATCTACCCAATACTTTCGCGGAGAAAAGCTTTTGCCGAAACTCATATTGATGATTTTAGCGCCATTGTCTACCGCATAACGAATTGCCAGCGCAATGTCTTTATCGTGCTCATCTCCGTCGGGAACAGCTCTGATTGTCATCAGCCTTACGTTGTCTGCAACGCCATCCATACCAAAGTCATTGTTTCTTGCTGCTCCGATAATACCTGATACATGGGTGCCATGCGTTGGCGTTCCTGCCATTATATCTGTATTACCGTAATATTTGTCATTGAAATTTTCATAATTGTCTTTGACTATATTGGCTCTGTATGCAACAGGAATCGTACTCAATGATTCAGCTTTTCGTTTTTCACCATTATAATAACTTGTAAATTCTCCCATGATACTTGTGTTTGACGCACTCATCATATCAAAAGCACGGAATAAATTCATCATGGTCGACTTCGCTTCTTTTTCCTTGCTGTTTTCAGGTTTAAAGCCGGCTAATTCATCACCATTGTATTCGCTCTTTAATTTTATTTTTAGCAAAGAGTCTGCTTCCATTGAATTTGAGTACATGCTGCTAAGAAAAATAAGCGTCATTTGTGCTTCAGAAGATGAGGACTCGAGATTGTTTTTCGCACGCTGGTAAATTGCAAACTCTTTTTTCTCTACTTCCGATAACTTTTCTGAATTTTCAATATTTTCATATTTAGCTTTAAAATTGTGGTAAACACGGGCTGCTTCGTAAGAATCTTCATTTACATTGGATCCGTCTTTGCCACCAATAAAATTCCATCCGTAGACATCATCAACATATCCGTTTTTGTCGTCGTCTTTGCCGTTGCCGGGTATTTCTTTCGGGTTTTTCCAGAGAACGGGTTTAAGGTCTTCATGCAGTGTATCAATTCCGCTGTCAATAACAGCAACGATAACCGTTTTACTTTTAAGCTTCTTTTCTTTCAAAAAATTATAAGCCTGCTCCAAGCTGATGCCGTAGAGTTTATCATTATCAAGATCTTTTAGATGCCATCCTTTCAGCGCGTCGTCATCTGAACCATTCTTCGTGGTTGACTGGGCAAAGGTGAAAATTTGAATGCCGGAGAATAAGAAAGCAAAAAATGATAATTTAAAAAGCTTGTTCATCTGTTTCATAATTATTTTTTAAAGATCGCCTGCTTTGATCGAAACAATCAAACCAAATATTCTAAAATTTCGTTAAGACTAATTCAATATTAAAGGTCAAATTTAATTCCCTGAGCCAGAGGAAGAACAGCTGAGTAATTAATGGTGTTCGTTTGGCGACGCATGTAGTTTTTCCAGGCATCGCTTCCGCTTTCTCTGCCACCACCGGTTTCTTTTTCACCTCCGAAAGCTCCTCCGATTTCAGCACCACTGGTGCCGATGTTTACATTCGCAATGCCGCAATCACTTCCGGCTGCAGAAAGGAAGAGTTCGGCTTCACGTAAGTTAAGGGTCATAATAGAAGAGGAGAGTCCCTGCGGTACACCGTTTTGAATGTCAATGGCTTCTTCAATGGTGCTGTATTTAAGCAGGTATAAAATTGGTGCAAAAGTTTCATGCTGTACAATCAAATCAGTTGGCTTCGCTTCTGCAATACATGGTTTTACGTAACAACCGCTTTCATACCCGGCACCTTCCAATACTCCTCCTTCTACAATAAAATTACCTCCTGCTTCTTTGCATGATTCAATGGCTTTTAAATAAGCATATACGGCATCTTTGTCGATCAGCGGGCCAACATGATTGCTTTCATTCAACGGATTACCTATGCTTAGTTGCGAATAGGCTGCAGCCAGCTTTTCTTTTACCTGTTCATAAATGCTTTCATGAATAATAAGTCTTCTGGTTGTGGTGCAACGCTGTCCGGCTGTACCAACGGCTCCGAATAATGCACCTCTGATGGCAATATTTAAATCGGCATTTGGTGTTATGATGATGGCATTGTTGCCTCCAAGTTCAAGTAAAGTTCTGCCGAGCCTTTGTCCAACAACAGCAGCTACTTCTTTGCCCATTCTTGTACTGCCCGTTGCGGAAATAAGTGGTATCCGATTGTCGCTGCTCATCCATTCTCCTACTTCTCTACCACCAGTTATTAAACAGCTTACACCTTCAGGGACGTTGTTTTTAGCAAACACTTCAGCGACTATATGCTGGCAGGCAATGCCACATAAAGGTGTTTTCTCGCTTGGTTTCCATATACAAACATCTCCGCATACCCATGCAAGCATACTGTTCCAGCTCCACACTGCTACAGGAAAATTGAAAGCAGAAATAATTCCTACTATACCAAGTGGATGCCATTGCTCATACATGCGGTGAAGCGGTCTTTCACTGTGCATAGTGAGTCCGTGCAGTTGTCTGCTCAGTCCCACAGCAAAATCACAGATGTCAATCATTTCCTGAACTTCGCCGTAACCTTCCTGTAAACTTTTTCCCATTTCATAGGAAACAAGTTTTCCCAGGTGCTCTTTTTTCGCACGCAGCGCTTCTCCAATCTGCCGTACAATTTCGCCACGTTTTGGTGCGGGCCACAACCGCCATTCAGCAAAAGCCTTTTGTGCAGTATCGATCACCGCCTCATAGGAAGCGTGGTCTGCCTGTGTTACTGATGCGATTCTTTTATCGTCTACCGGAGAATCGGAGTGGATGGGTGTGCCATCGCTTTTAAGCCATTTGGTACCTGTTGAAATACCCGGGTTTTCTTTTTGAATGGAAAGTGCAAGCAAGAGATCGTTCATATGTTATTATTGAAAGATGCAAGTTCTGAAAAAATAGCTGATTATAAACTGATTTTTATGCCACCCATTAGCCATCTTGAAGGCATAACGGTGCCGAGTATATCCGCATAGCGGCGGTTTAACAGGTTGTCGGCTTGCACAAAAGCAGAAACCTGTTTTTCAGAAAAACTATACTCAACACGGAGATTCATTAAATAATAAGAAGGAGAAATTGCAACAAAGCCTGTTCTGCTTTGCGTTAATCTTTCCTTGTAGAGACCGTTCGTGCTAATGGAAATATTCCGGTACTGATAGAGTAAAGAAAAATTCAGCAAAAATGAAGCATGATTGGAAACATACAGAGAAGGAACGGTATCGCTCGAAAGACTTTTCATTCTTACTGCACCGATTTGTAAAACCAAAGATTGCTTATCCGATATTTTTTTCTGGTATAATATATCAAGTTCAGCACCTCTGGTGTTAACGCTTGAAATATTTTTCGCAAGAGAGTAGGAGGCGCCCGGTACAAGATTTACTTGCCTTGGCATATCATTGTAACCCGTTAAAACATAATCGATCAGTCCTGAATGGAAGCGCTGGAACCAGCCTGCTGAAATTTTCAATCCTTTGATTCCGAAGTAGTCGATGCCTCCTTCATAACTCAGGGATGTTTCAGCTTCCAGAAAAGTGTTTCCAATTCTGTTGCCTGCAGATACTAATAAGGGCTGATAATTATTAAAACGTTCTGTGAAATCTGGTTCACGTGTGGTTTTACCTACGCTTCCTCGTAACTGAATCTGTTTCAGCTTATAAGAAAGATTCAGCTGTGGAATTAATTCCCACCCGGAACGTTCATTCCAGTCGGCACGAACAGAAGGGTTGATATGAAGGTTATTGCCAATGCGATGGTGTAAAAGGATGAAGGCACCTGCTGTTGTAATTTGATGATTTCCGCGATTGTTTGATTTTACTTCTCTGTCAATCCATTGAAGTCCTGTTTGCAAGGAGCTCTTTTCATTCACTCTGTACTGATGAAGTAACAGAAGTTGTGCCATCGAAGAACGGTTGGTGTTTGACGCAGATGATTTTCGAAGTTGAAATTTATCGGAGGCATCTTTGTACGCGCCACTCAATTGAATGTTGTGCTTGCCTTTTTTGTATTGGGCAGAGAACTGATGCCATCTGCTGATGACTCTTTCTGTTGCTGTATCAATACTTAGCTGTGTATAAAAATTTTGGGCATTGAAGTTGCGGTCGTCATAGGCCGTTCGGTATGCCAGAGAAAAGTTTTCATTAAAAAAATGTTTTGCAGAAAGAGAGACGGTAGAGAGGTTAAAAAATCCCTTTGTTCCACGTAGTGTTTGGCCTTCAGCATAATTCTGAAGCAGCCCACCGGAGACGATTGTTTTATTGTGATTAACCGTGAAGCCTGCTTGTCCGTTTCGTAATCCGAACTGGCCGCTTGTTAGTTGTGCAGAGACGGATCTGTATTTTTTGTTTTTTATTCCGGAGAAGGTTTTTGTGATAATGTGAATGACGCCGCCAACAGCTTCTGTGCCATATACGGCAGAAGAGGCGCCTTTCAGTATTTCTATTCTGTCTATTTCTTCAGGAGAGATTGGGAAATAGGAGTTGAAATGCCCTGTGAGTGGATCATTGATGCGCATGCCGTCAATTACAATCAGCACTTGCTGAAAGGTGCCTCCTCTCAGTGTGATGTTGCTCTGCGTGCCCATCGGCCCTCTGCTTTGAACTTCAATGCCCGGAAGGTAACGAAGAAGTTCGTCTACAGAACTGACGGGATATTTTCTAAGCGCGTCACCGTCTACAACAATAATATTTCGACCTGTTTTCGACTGTTGGTTGGGTGACATAGATGCGGATATAGTAACCGGATCCAATTCATTGTTAGATTCCTGTGCTTTTGCAGATATGATTAAAAATAATACGGAAAAGACGGTAATAATACGTTGCATATTAGTCGTTTGGCGGCAAAGATAGGGGAGCGGTATTTGATGAAATACCCGGGACGAAAATATAAAACAAGATAATCAGCATTCTAGTTAAAGTATATGGCCTTGAAAAACTAAATAGGGGATATGTAAATTCCCGTAATTATGAGTATCTTTATACATATCCTTAAGACAAACCATATGCGATATGTTGTAACCATATCATGTTCTGTTTTTTTTGCTTCTTTTTCTTATGCAGGAAACAACACACCTCCCCCTCTAAAAGATACTTTAATAGAGACGAGCACATTAATATCAAAGCGTAAAAAGGAGAAAGGCGATACGCTTATTTATTATGAGGTTTTGCGTTTAAAAGATATGGATCATCGCCAGCAATATATGGCCGTATTTGCCCGGGCAATTATAGAAGATCGTCGATCTTCTGCAAAGCTTCAAATTCGTTATCTGCTTAAAAGGGAAAGGGAATATCTAGAAAAGATATTCTTTACAAAGGCGCAGGTAATTGAGTCCAGACAAACGCAACTGATTCCTGTAAAAGCGCTAAATGACCTTTCGGTTAGGTATAAAGGCATCAGTATATGGACTATCCTGGATGTTAATCAGTTTTTTAATAAGACTCTTCATCAGTAGGGAATTTGCCCTTTTTTACATCATTGTGATAGTTTCTGAAAGCATCAGTTACTAGTTCGTGCAGGTTGAGGTATTTTCTGACAAATCGTGGATTGAACTCATTATTGAGGCCAAGTAAATCATGCATTACAAGTACTTGTCCGTCACAATCAGGACCGGCGCCTATTCCGATTGCAGGAATACTTAATGATGATGTGACTATTTTTGCCAACTTAGCCGGAATTTTTTCTAAAACAAGCGCAAAACATTTTGCCTCCTGCAGTAGCAGCGCATCATTTTTTAATTTAATGGCTTCTTCCTCCTCTTTCGCTCTCACATTATAAGTTCCGAACTGATAAATTGATTGTGGAACGAGTCCGAGATGACCCATCACAGGAATTCCCGCAGCTGTAATTTTTTTTACAGATTCAATAATTTCTTCTCCGCCTTCCATTTTAACGGCATGAGCACCCGTTTCTTTCATAATTCTGACTGCGCTGGCAAGAGCCATATCTGAGTTTGACTGATAAGTACCAAAAGGCAGATCAACAACAACCAACGCATGTTTTACCGCTCTGATTACTGATTGTGCATGGTAAATCATTTGGTCAAGGGTGATGGGGAGTGTTGTTTCGTGCCCCGCAATTACATTGCTGGCTGAATCTCCGACCAGTATTACATCGATACCTGCTTCGTCAATCAGTTTTGCAAATGAGAAATCATATGCAGTAAGCATTGAAATCTTTTCTCCTGCTTTCTTCATTTTATGAAGCGTATGTGTCGTTATTCTTTTGTGTTCATTGCTCATTGTTGACGTTTAAATTTCAATTTATTTGCTTTTTTGCTTTGATTTCATCATACAGCATATGTATCAGTCCGTCGGCGAGTCCGATTTTGGGAACATAAATTTCATCTGCATTAGCCCATCGCATCACATTGACATAGATTTGAAGTGCAGGTATAATTACGTCTGCACGGTCTTCTTTAAGCTGGTATAATTCCATTCTCTCTTTCAGTGAAACACTGCCAAGTTCTTTCAGATAGTCTTTCAGTAATTCGAAAGATAATGGTTTGCCATCTTTTTTCTTTGAAAGGGAAAAGACCTTGTTGATATTACCGCCCGACCCGATTGCAACAGGTTGCGCATGGCCTTTCAGATTTTGTTTTAGGAATTCCTTCACTTCTTCCCACTGACTAACATCAACCTTTTGTTTAAGGAGACGTATTGTGCCAATGTTAAAAGATCTTTTGAAGACAGGTTTCCCTTTTGAGAAAAAGGTTAGTTCTGTACTGCCTCCGCCAACATCTATGTACAAATAGGAGTGGTCGGAGGAGAGGTTTTCAGCGATGTGGTTTTCGTAAATATATGCAGCTTCCTGGTCGCCAGTAATAATTTCAATATTGATGCCACTGCTTTCTTTTACCTTTTTGATTATTTCCTGTGCATTCCGGGCATCTCTCATAGCAGAAGTTGCACATGCTTTCAGGTGAACAACTTCATAGATATTTAGCAGATGACGATATGCTTTAATCGTTTCGACAAGTTTCGCGGTTTTTTCCTTGGAAATATTCCCGGTCTCAAATACATCGAAACCCAGGCGCAAAGGAATGCGGATCAGATTCAGCTTCTGAAAAATAATTTTACCCTTTTCTTCCTCCGTTGCTTCTGTTATCAGCAGGCGGGCGGCGTTGCTTCCTATGTCTATTGCTGCCAGTTTCAACTTCCTTCATTGTTTTTTGGAACAGGTAATTGTAAAGTTCTACCTGGCTCCTTATCATTTTTCCTTTTTTCGGGACATACCTGTTTTCAAGGTGGTTGTCCAGTATCCGGGCTTTTGTATTGTCACTTAGTTGGATGGAGAGGTAATCTTTTAGTTCTTTTTTCAAAGTTTCATCCTGTATTTCAACCGCTGCCTCAATACGATGATCCAGGTTTCTCACCATCCAGTCGGCCGAAGATAGAAAAACTTTTTCTTTACCCTTGTTGTGAAATATCAACACCCTGCTGTGCTCCAGGTATTGGTCGACAATACTTACGGCAAAGGGTTTTACTTTAAATTTCTTATGTGAGGTAAGCATACAAAAGATGCCTCTGATGACAAGCTTAACTTCAACTCCTTCACGAGCAGCTTCGTAAAGAAGATTGATCATGTTTTCATCGGAGAGGCTATTCATCTTTATTGTGATAGCCGCTGCATTGCCCGACTTCGCATTTTTAATTTCGTTGCTTACCAATTCAGTGAATGTATTTCTCATTGATAGGGGAGAAACAACAAGGCTTTTACATTCCCTTAGTAATTTCATCCTTGCTGGTATTGGGTTTTCCAAAAATGAGAAGATACGGTTGAAATCGGCCATTATTGATCTGCCTGCTGTTAATAAACAGTGATCACCATAAACTCGGGCTGTAGATTCATTGAGGTTGCCTGTGCTGACAAACCCGTACTGAATGCTTTTATTTTTAATTCTTTTTTTAATGACGCATATTTTGGCATGCACTTTCATATTCGGAATGCCAACCAATACTTTGATACCTTCTAGTTCAAGCCTTTCCTTCCATTCCAGGTTTGCTTCTTCGTCGAACCTTGCTCTGAGTTCGAGCATAACGGTAACTTTTTTTCCATTTCTTCCAGCATTGATTAATGCGTTGATGATTTTAGAATTTTCAGCCAGTCTATATGCCGTTATTTTTATCTCAGTTACATCCGGGTCCATGGCCGCCTCTCTAAGTAAATCAATCACCGTTTCAAATGAATGATAGGGGAAATGAAGAAGGATGTCTTTGGAGAGAACGATTTCGCTCACTCTGCCGGAACCTGATAGTGCCGGATGAATGAATGGTTTTTTTCTGGCATATCTTGAATGAAAAATATTTGCCGGAAAATCCATAAAGTTTCTGAAATTATGAATACGTCCGCCCGCCAGTATATTGTCTCTTCTGGAAATATTGAGTCTTTTAATCAGGTATTCAAGAAAACCTGCGTCCAGATCTTTGTCATAAATAAAACGAACTGTTTTCCCTTTTCTTCTGTTTTTAAGTCCTTTCTCAATTTTTTGAATCATAGAAGAACTGATGTCATTGTCAAGATCGATCTCTGCATCTTTTGTCACCTTGATTATATGTGCCTGGAATGTATCATAGCCCAGGAAGGAGAAGATGCGAGGCAAACAATGACGGATGATGTCCTCCATTAGTATAATGTGGTGTGTGCCGGAAGGGGATGGCAGTTCAATGAATCTTCTTTTGTTTCTTGATGGCACTTCTATGAGTGCATATTTATTTGAATAAGCACGTCGGCTGTTGCTCATGCAAACAGCAAGATAAAGAGATCGTTCACGCAGATAAGGTATTTGGGGATTGCTCTCTATCATAAGAGGGATCACTTCAGAACGCACTTCTGTATCAAAATAATTTTCAACAAATAGTTTTTGTTCTTTGCTGAGTTTTTTTTCTGTTACAAGAAATATATTTTCTTTTCGAAGGTCTTGCTGAACGTGGTTCCAGATTCGGTTGAATTCACTTTGCTGTTCAAGTACAGTATCCTGTATTTGTTCCAGTATTTGCGCAGGATTTTTTTCCAAATGCATTCTATGCTGCACTTTCTCTTTCAAAGAAGCCATTCGCTTCAGAGTGGCAACCCTTACTCTGAAAAATTCATCCAAGTTATTAGAAAATATACCAAGGAAACGCAGTCTTTCCCGCAGCGGTACACGAGGATCATCAGCTTCCTGCAAAACGCGTGCATTAAAAGAAAGCCAGCTTATATCACGGAAATTTGTTTTAATTGTTGGTTTTATCATATGACAACATTGCTGCAAATGTACCTTAGGCTGATATAGTGAAATGTTAAGTTTTAATGCAACCTGCCGGTTTGTGTCAAAGCTTTGTGATTTTGTCAATTAGGCTTGTTGAAGATTTGCCGGGTATCAGTGGAATGATTTCCACCTTTCCACCTGCTGCCAACACTTCATTTGCACCTACAATGGTTTCAATGGAATAATCACCGCCTTTAACCAGCACATCCGGCATTATCTTTTTTATAAGTTGAAGTGGTGTGTCTTCTTCAAAAACCATAACGGCATCAACCATCTCAAGAGAGGAGAGGATTTCTATACGGTCTTCCATACAATGTACGGGCCTCGATTCTCCTTTTAATCTTTTAACTGAAGAATCACTGTTGACGCCCACAATTAAAATATCTCCGAATGAAGCTGCCTGCTTCAGTGTATGAATATGCCCGGCATGCAAGAGATCGAAAACGCCATTGGTAAAAACAACTTTTTTTGAAGTAAGTTTCCACCTTTCTTTCCATTGAAGAATTGACTGTTCATTCAAAATTTTTCTCTCCAGGTACTGAATGCCTTTCATGGTAAAAGTTGTTGGTTATTGGTTATTTGTTGTTGGTTAATGGCGGTTCGTTTGTGGGCTACCGATAACCGATAACTCCTAACCGCGAACTATTTTATTTCTGTTTACAATTGGCAATAACACAAAGCAGATTAATCCGGTAACAAGCACTATTCCCATTTGTGCTATCCAGAGTATCCATCCAAAAGCATATCCCAGTGCTTCTCCGATTCCATAAAGCAGTAATGTCTTTTGAACAGCGTACTGATAGGAGCCGAGACCTCCTTGCGTTGGCACAAGCATACCAAGACTTCCGAAACAAAGAACTGATAATGCAACTGAGATGCCGAGGCCTTCTGTTTCTTTCAATGCGTAAAAACCAATTTGAATACTTAATAAATAAAGTATCCAGATGAATACTGATTGTAAAATAAAAAGATTTTTACGGGGCACATTGCGGATACTTAATAGTCCGTCGTAAACTCCTTTGAGTATTGATTTAACTTTTAGAAACCAGTTTTTTTGTTTGTGCTTTTTAATTATGAGGTATAAAACAATTAATGCAATTAGGAGTGATACTACAAAAATGATTAATCCATTCGAATTTATCTTTTCTCCGGATGAACCGGTAATCATATGAAATAAGGACATTGCATAACTGCCCACAACATCAACCTGCAGTAAAACAGTAATGAAGCTGACTATCACCAAACAGATCATATCGACCGCTCTTTCAGCAACAATGGTGCCTACGAGTTTTTCAGGTGGGATTTTCTCATAGCGGGAGAGAAGGGTACACTTTAGGATTTCACCAAGACGGGGAACAGCCAGGTTGCTCATATAGCCAATCATAACCATACTGAACAGGTTGAAGTTTGTAGCATGGTATCCCATTGAATTGATCAAAAGTTTCCATCGCATAGCCCGCAGATAATGACTAAGCAAAAGGGTAAAGAAAACCGGCAGAACCACCCAATAACGTGCGTTAGAGATGGCATTACGAATCTCTTTCCATCCTTCTTCACTGATGTTTTTACCCATCCACCAAACGAGACCTATTCCCAATCCGGTAAAAAACAATACTTGTAATATGGTGCGCAAACGTTTTCGGAGCATAACTCAGATCCGAAAGTTAAGTCAAAGTTTGTTTCCTTCCTTAGGAAATACAAGCACAGGCTGAAATGATTTTGCTTGCTCAAAAGGTATAGAAGCATAAGAAAGAATGATCACTGTATCACCAGCGGCACCTTGCCTGGCAGCAGGACCATTCAGGCAGCATACGCCACTTCCTCGTTTTCCTTTGATGAGGTAAGTTTCTAGACGATTGCCGTTATTTACATTAACTACCTGAATTTTTTCATACTCAACCATATTAGCCGCATCCATCAGGTCTTCATCGAGTGTCAGGCTTCCGATATAATGCAGGTTGGCCTCTGTGATGGTGGCCCTATGTACTTTTGACTTTAGTATTTCTATCAACATGCGGCGAAATTAGTATTATTTGTTTTTACGTTTATTCATGGAAACAAAAGCATATTGTCAATTAATCGTACAGATCCGATTTTTGCTGCAATTAATGCACGTATATGGTTAGCCTGACTGATATCTGAAATGGATAAAAGGGTATTTGCGTCTGTAATTTCTATATAGTCGACCTGAAAGCCTTCCTGCTCCAATACTGAAGCTGCTTTTTCTTTAAGAACAGAAAAGGGCTCGATGTTAATCTTTTTTTTCAGTTCATGCATACAACGATAGATAATAGCGGCTTTTGTTCTTTCAGCATCTGTTAATCTTGCATTTCGACTACTCATAGCAAGGCCGTCTTTTTCTCTAAAGGTTGATCCGGTAATCAGTTTAGTTTCTGGTATGCGGCCTGTAAGTTCCAGAAGTTTTGAGATCACCATACACTGCTGATAATCTTTTTCTCCCAGGAAAAGGTAATCAGGTGTTACGATGGAGAGTAGACGGTCCACTACCTGACAGACGCCCTGAAAATGACCAGGTCTGTATTTGCCTTCCAGTATATCTTCCAGGTAACCAAGCTCGTAATGATGGGTCTGCTTGAAGCCATGCGGATACATTTCTTGTACATCAGGATAAAAAAGTATGTCGCATCCGGCATCGTTTAGCAGTCTGATATCCTTGGAAATTGTTGAGGGGTATTTTTCAAAATCGGTAATATCATTGAATTGGGTGGGGTTTACAAAAATGCTGACAACCACATGTGAGCAGGATGCCTTGGCAAGTTGAATCAGCGAAAGGTGTCCCTCATGCAAAGCCCCCATTGTGGGCACAAATCCGACCTTCTTTCCGGATGCGTTTAATAGATTCAGGCTGGTTTTGAGGTCTTCACCAAAATGATAAATATGCATGTGCAAATGGTTCAGGGCTTGCCGGGGAAAGGAATATTCCTTAAAATTTTGTACTTTTGCTCCCCGAATCAACCGGAAAAGTTCACGTAACACCCCAACATGTCAGCAGCAAAGAAACGAATTTTATTTATTGCCAGTGAAATGTCACCCTATCTGGAAGAGACAGATTTTTCTTCTATCGTGAATCAGCTGGCTATAAAAGCTAATGACTCCCAGTATGAAGTAAGGTGTATTATGCCCCGGTTCGGAATTATCAACGAACGCCGCCACCGTCTGCATGAAGTTGTGCGTCTAAGTGGTATTAATGTTTCTGTGGACAACGATGATTATCCATTACAAATCAAAGTTGCTTCGCTTCCCAATGCCCGTTTGCAGGTATATTTTCTGGAAAATGAAGATCTGTTTAAAAGGAAATTTATTTTCCATGATGAAAATGATAAATGGTTTGATGACAATGATCTGCGTACCATCTTTTTTTGTAAGGGAGCATTGGAAACGGTAAAGAAATTTGGCTGGCCTCCCGACATTATTCATTGTAGTGGTTGGATGACCGGACTAATTCCTTTGTATTTGAACACTGCCTACAAGAAAGAGCCGGTATTCAGTAACAGTAAACTTGTATTTACAATCGGAGAAAATACTTTTAAAGAGAAGTTAGGAGCACGTTTTTTAAAGCTTGCTCAGATCCACGCTAATATCAAGGAAAAAGATCTGGAGCCATATAAAGACACAACCAATGCAGCAATGTTCAGGGGTGGCGCTACTTATGCTGATGCCATTACCTTTGGCGCCGAAAAAGTAGATAAAAAGCTTGCAGATGAATTTGGAAAGGTAAAGGGGAAGAAAGTAATTCCTTTCCGTGCCGACGGTGATATCAGTGATTACCTGCAGCTGTTTAACGACCTGTCTTCAAAATAAACGCATTCATGTTTTTATCTCTGCTGAATTTTTTACGTTTTGTCTCAGTAAAGGTTATCATCTTTTTAACCTTTTCATTGGCTTTTTTCGCATGTACACGATTTGATCAAACAGAGTTGGGAGGAGATCTTTTACCCGGCTCTGATAACCTGTCAACCGATACGATGTTGCTTCCTGTCAGTACAATATCTTATATAGATCCTGATACATCTATTATAGATAAAAGAGAGCAGCACGTAATCGGTTTTACCAACGATCCTCTATTTGGCAAAACGACAGCAGCGGCCTATCTACAATTGTTGCCTCCTTCTTATCCTTTCAAACTTCCTGCACCAAAAGACAGTCTTTTTCTGGATTCACTGGTTTTAACCTTGTCATACACCGGCAGCTATGGAGACACATCCGCTTTATCATCAGTAAACGTTTACAAAGTGAACGATCCTGAGTTCAAGCCTGCTAAACGGTACATTGTTTCTCAATCTCCTTCCTTTTCTTCTGCCGATCTGCTTGGTACTTCCTCTTTCAGGGCTACAGATTTAAGAAAAGGGGTTCGGTTAAAATACAAAACCGACAGTGTCGTAAATCAACTTCGTATAAGACTAAATGATCAGCTCGGTCGCTCATTGCTTGACCAGGACAATATAACCGGTGCTTTTCAGAACGATTCTATCTTTAAAGTATTTCTCAGAGGTTTCGCAATTATCCCAGACTCACTCAACTCGGGGAATGCACTTCATTATTTCTCTCTTGCTAACGGCAATACAGCGCTGCAGTTGTACTATCGCGTTCAGAAACCAGATAATAAATTTGATACCACCCGCACGGAATTCTTTTTTGTTCCCGAAGTGATCAGATCTGCCAATGCAAATAAAATATACCGTACTTATACTGGCAGTGTTGCAGAGCCAGTAATCACTTCGGGCCTTCCTGCTTCAATGGCATATATCCAAACGGCACCCGGTACTTCTACAACTGTGCGTGTTCCCGGACTGGATACGCTTGCAGGTAAAAATTATATTATACACCGGGCAGAGTTGGTGGCACGTCAGATTTATCAGGGACCGTTGCAGGTGGAAAATTCTTTTTTACAGCCTGCTCTTCATTTGTTTACCCTTGATGCAAATGCCAAAAATGCACCCATTCCATTCGACAGTATTCTCTATTTCCAGCAGTCATCTTTTGATTTTGTGAGAAGTGTAACGCTCTATAATCTGCAAAATACTTATACGGGAGGTACAGCCACTTTTTATCAGGATAACAGCAACAATACTGCTGCTGAATACAGAATGAACATCACCCGTTATGTTCAGTATATTGTTAACGGAAAAGCCCAGAGAAGGGATTTCAAACTGGCGGCTCCTTATTTTGCTGATTTCGCCGGTGGAAGAAGTAGCGGAACAAGCATTAACCCGATCGCTTACGGGCGTGTACAACTTGGAGGGGGAACTCATCCGCAATATCCCATGTATGTAAGAATCTATTATTCAAAGCCGTAGACGTTGAATTCGTTGAGCGCTTATCTTTGCCGCATTAATTTTTAAAAATCAACCATTATGCCTTATTTATTTACTTCCGAAAGTGTTTCCGAAGGGCATCCCGATAAAGTTGCCGATCAGATATCGGATGCATTGATTGACAATTTTCTTGCTTTTGATGCACAGTCGAAAGTAGCCTGTGAAACACTTGTAACAACGGGACAGGTGGTTCTTGCCGGTGAAGTAAAATCAAAAGCTTATCTCGATGTGCAGGAAATTGCACGCGGGGTAATTGAAAAGATTGGCTATACAAAGAGTGAATATATGTTTGAGGCCAGATCCTGCGGTGTTTTGTCTGCCATTCATGAACAAAGTTCAGACATCAACCAGGGCGTTGACCGAAAGAAGAAAGAAGAACAGGGTGCAGGCGATCAGGGGATGATGTTTGGGTATGCCACCAATGAAACTGAGCATTATATGCCACTGGCGCTTGACCTTGCTCATAATTTATTGATTGAGCTGGCAGCTATTCGCAGAGAGAAAAAATCTAAAATGCCATATCTGCGTCCTGACGCGAAAAGTCAGGTAACGCTTGAATATGATGACAATAACAAGCCAACACGTATTGATGCGATTGTTATTTCAACACAACACGATGATTTCGATTCAGAAGCTAAAATGCTTGCACGCATTGAAAAAGATGTAAAAACAATTCTGATCCCACGCATCAAAAACAAATACAAACAATACGCAAAACTTTTCAACGACAAGATTAAATACCATATTAATCCAACCGGAAAGTTTGTGATTGGTGGGCCACATGGTGATACCGGACTGACAGGGAGAAAAATTATAGTTGATACCTATGGCGGGAAAGGAGCACATGGAGGAGGCGCTTTCAGCGGAAAAGATCCTTCCAAAGTAGATCGCTCTGCTGCATACGCTACCCGTCATATTGCAAAAAATCTGGTAGCTGCCGGACTTTGTGATGAAGTGCTGGTACAGGTTTCATATGCAATTGGCGTTGCGAAACCAACTTCCATCAATGTTAATACATATGGCACATCCAAAGTGGGTCTGACAGATGGCCAGATTGCGCAAATTGTGGAAGGCATTTTTGATATGCGTCCCTATTTCATTGAGCAAAGACTTAAGTTGCGCAGTCCGATTTACAGCGAAACAGCAGCTTACGGACATATGGGGCGTGTTCCTCAGGTCATTGAAAAGAAATTCAAGTCGCCGGACGGAAAAGAAAAGAAAGTGAAAGTTGAACTCTTTACATGGGAGAAACTGGATTATGTAAAGAAAGTGAAAAAGGCTTTCGGGTTAAAATAAGCATCCTTTAATCTATTTCAAAGCAGCGTCATATTGGTGCTGCTTTTTTGTTTGAAAAAAGTCCGCAAGTCCGTGAGTCAAGACATTAAGCTAACTGACTTAAAGACTGACGGACTAATCGTCTCTTTTTCTCAGCTTTTCTGTTTCTTTGCAATGTGAAATCATTCAGACAAAAACAACATCGTCCTCGTAAATCACAAATGATTACGGGTATTTCTGCCATCATAAATGCCATTGATAATGGAGAGATGATTGATCGCATATACGTTCAGCAGGGATTGAAAGGAGAAGCCATTGCTGCATTGCGATTGAAAGCGACTTCAAGTCAAATTCCGATCAATGTTGTACCGGTTGAAAAGTTGAATCATTTTCATGTAACTGATCACGGAGGTTGTGTAGCACAAAAATCAAGAATCAGGTATCAGGATTTACAGGATGTGATAGATTGGGTGAATGAAAAGGGAGAAGTGCCATTGTTCCTGATGCTTGATGGCGTTACGGATATTCGCAATATTGGCGCAATTGCACGCACAGCCTGGTGTTGTGGTGTGCAGTGTTTGATTATTCCCGACAAAGGCGTAGGAGCATTGAATGAAGATGCCATTTTAACCAGTGCCGGAGCATTGGAGCAGATTGCTGTTTGTCGAGTGCAAAGTTTGATGAAAGCGGTTGATACACTTCATCTAAATGGCATCCGTGTTTTTGCTTCGGAGATGAAGGCGGAGAAACAGTTGGATGTATGTGATTTCAAGATTCCTTCAGTGATTGTATTGGGAGGTGAGGAGAAAGGCATTTATCCTGCTTTACTGAAAATATGTGACGAGCAGTTTCAGATTCCGATGTACCGAAATTTTGAATCGTTGAATGTGTCAGTTGCTACCGGTATGATGTTATATGAAGCGATGAGGCAGAGGAGGGTGGGTGAAAGTTAAAAGAGAGACCGTAAGTCCATGAGACAGACGAACAACGAACAACGATCAACGATCAACGAACAACTAACGATGCTTGCTCCAATACAAATAGTAGAATGTCCGCGTGATGCGATGCAGGGATGGAAGAAGATGATTCCAACTGCTGATAAAATCAGTTATTTGAATCAGTTATTAAAAGTGGGTTTTCATACGTTGGATTTTGGCAGTTTTGTTTCGCCGAAGGCGATTCCTCAGATGGCGGATACGGATGAGGTGTTGCAGTCGTTAGACACAAAGCAGGGTGATACGAGGTTACTGGCAATTGTTGCCAATGAACGTGGTGCGGAGAAAGCTTGTACATATGAGCAAATACATGATTTAGGATTTCCTTTCTCTGTTTCTGAAACTTTTCAGAAGAGGAATGCAAACAGTACAGTGGCTGAAGCTTTTGAGAAAGTGAAATCCATTCAACAGCTTTGTAAGGCTCACGATAAACAACTCGTGGTTTATCTTTCAATGGCATTCGGTAATCCTTACGGAGATGAATGGAATGAACAGATTGTTTTTGAATGGGCAGAAAAGATTGCAGGGCTGGGAGTGAAGGTGCTGTCACTTGCAGATACGGTAGGACTGGCGCATGCATCACAAGTAGAAAAGATGACGGGATTTTTAATAGAGCAAATGCAGGATATAACTATCGGCGTTCATCTTCACTCAACATCAGCCAATCGCATTGAAAAGTTAGAAGCAGCCTACCGAACAGGTTGTAAAAGGTATGATGGCGCACTAAAAGGAATAGGAGGATGCCCAATGGCCGATGATGCCCTGGTGGGTAATATGGATACGGAATGGATGATTGATTTTTTTAATCAGAAAAATCAACATTTAATGCTCAATCAAAATGAATTGCAAACCGCTTTACAAATGGCCGAGGAGGTGTTTGTATAGAATTGTTATGGGGTACAGGTTTAACTAATATCCCATATTATCAGTTTCGAGATTCTTCGCTTATGCTCCACGTTTACGCTTCACTATGGGACGAGCAGAATGACGCACTTGTCCTTTACCAACCACTATAACTACTGCCAACCGCCAACTGTTAACTGATAACCGTTAACTGACAACTCCAATTTTAATCAGATTGGTAGGCAAGTGTAATTGAACCGGTGTGCTACCTGTGTTTACAATAACATCGCCGGGTTTTACAAATCCTCTTTCTTTCAGAATATTAATTTGATCGGTGAAAATTTCATCAACACTTTCTTCTTCTCCGTAGTAAAAAGCACGTACACCCCAGCTCAAACTTAATTGGTTGACTAAAGTTTTTTCTTTGGTGAAAATATAAAGAGGAGAGCGTGGACGGAAGGAACTCAGCATAAAGCCAGTGTAACCGCTTTGTGTCATGCCAATTAAAGCATGCGCATTCACATCCTTTGAAATTTCGCAGGCATTATAGCAAATTGCATCACTGAGGAAAGATGGAGAATGAGGTTGAGGTTTCAGATCTTCCTCACGATCGTAGCGGTAATAGCTGCTTGTTTCAACTTCTTTGATGATTTTACACATCGTTTCTACAACCAGAACCGGATGACTGCCTGTAGCAGTTTCCCCACTAAGCATTACCGCATCTGCGCCTTCAAGTACAGCATTTGCAACATCAGAGCTTTCACTTCTGTTTGGTTTAACCCGATCAATCATACTTTCCATCATCTGTGTGGCAACGATAACAGGCTTCGCTCTATGAATACATTTACGGATAAGCTCTTTTTGAATGAGGGGCACTTGCTCAACCGGCATTTCTACACCAAGATCACCGCGGGCAACCATGATGCCATCACTTTCGAGAATAATATCCCGGATATTAGTAAGTGCTTCGGGCTTTTCAATTTTTGCGATGATTTTGAGCTTGCTTTTTCTTTCGTCTAGTTTGTTACGAAGAATGATGATGTCTTTTACATTTCTAACAAAAGAAAGAGCTACCCAGTCAAGTTGTTGGTCAATAATAAAATCAAGATCAGCTAAATCCTTCTCCGTAAGGGCCGGTAAAGAGATTTTCGTATCAGGCAGGTTAATTCCTTTTTTAGATGAAAGTTTTCCGCCAAGCGTAACTTCTACCTGTACATCATTGTTTCTGGTGATGCCAATTACTCTCACTTCAAGTTTGCCATCGTCTATCAGGATGATATTTCCGGGTTTCACATCCTTATGTAAATCGGGATAGGAAACATAAATGCGTTCGTTGTTACCAATGAGTTTTTCATTTGTAAAAGTTAGGATATCGCCTTCCTTCACGTCAATCCCTCCGTTTTCCATTTCGCCTACGCGAAGTTTCGGTCCTTGTAGATCACCCAGAATTGCGATGTTGTAAGGCTGTGTTTTATTAATATTTCGGATGTGCTCGATGATTTGTGCTTTGTCTTCATGAGATCCATGGGAAAAGTTGAGACGAAATACATTGACGCCTGCTTTAACAAGCCCAAGTAATTTGTCGTAAGTGTCACAGGCTGGTCCAACCGTTGCAACTATTTTGGTACGGTGAGAAGAATGGCGGATGCCTTCTTCTTTATTCATTTCTTTGTGCAGGTACTTACCGACGTTTTTTGACATGGATATTTTTTTTGTGAGTAATTGATTGTTTGTGTTGAATGGTTTAACTCGCAAGAATTTTTACGATTTTCATCCATTCTTCATTTACTTTTTGTTTTGCTTTTACGGCTTTGTCAAGGGGTGTAAAATGTAATTTGTTGTTGACGATACCAATCATTGTGTTATGCTTTCCTTCAATCAGGGCTTCCACGGCAGCATAACCAAGTCTGCTTGCAATTACACGGTCGAGGCAAGTAGGAGAGCCGCCACGCTGAATATGTCCAAGGATGCAAACACGTGTATCCAAATTAGGAATGCGATTTTTGATGATGGTTGCAAGTTCATTTGCACCGCCTATTTCATCACCTTCCGCCACTACGATCATATTAACCAGTTTTTTTCTCCGCTCTTTTTCTTCAAGAGAATGAAGAACTGTTTCCACATCGGTTTTGGTTTCAGGTATGAGGATATGTTCTGCTCCAGTTGAGATTCCACTGTGAAGCGCGATATAACCCGCATCGCGTCCCATCACTTCAATGATAAAAAGACGATCGTGTGCATCTGCAGTGTCGCGTATTTTATCAATTGCTTCTACAGCTGTATTTACAGCTGTGTCAAAACCAATCGTAAAGTCTGTACCTGCGATATCTTTATCAATGGTGCCGGGAAGACCAATACATGGAATATCATATTCGTTGGAAAATTTCTGAGCGCCCCTGAAGCTACCATCACCACCAATGATTACCAGGCCGTCAATGCCGTGTTTTTTTAAATTTTCATATGCTTTTTTTCGGCCTTCCGGTTCATAAAAAGCTTTGCTACGCGCTGTTTTCAGAATGGTTCCGCCTCGTTGAATGATATTGGCAACACTTCTTGAATGCATAGGTACAATATCATCTTCAAGCATTCCTTGGTATCCTCGCATAATGCCAAACACTTCCATATTATGATAGAGGCCTGTGCGCACAACAGCACGAATGGCGGCATTCATACCGGGAGAATCGCCTCCCGAAGTAAGTACGCCTATTTTGGTCACTTTTTTGCTCATTAAATATCTAGTATTCTTAGGTTTATTCATTAAAATTGGCCTGCAAAAATAAACGAAATGAATAATAACGATTGTTTGTGTGAATATTTAAAGGAGAAATAATTCAAATTGACTTAACAGATAAATATTTTGGAAATCTTAATATCAAAGATTTTTTTTTAAACCAATATCAATCAAAGAGTTTTAGTGACGTTGTTTTGCAATAATTTTATTTAATGATATGACAAATTAGTCCTCATCTTTGTGCCTATAATATGGTTGTTTAACAATATAATTATTTATGAAGGTTTTTGTTACCGGAGCAAATGGATTGGTTGGCAGGCATCTTATTCGTATGCTGGTAGAGGAGGGGAAGTTTGATGTGCACGCATCAGGCAAAGGCCCGTGTAGGATAGTAACCGGAAAAAAATCTTCTTTCGTATATCATAACCTGGATCTGGCTTCACATAAACATGTGCAGGCTTTGCTGGGAAAAATTGCTCCTTCTATTATTATTCATTTAGGTGCAATGTCACAACCCAATGATTGTGAATTAGATAAAAAGTCTTGTTGGAAAATAAATGTCGGAGGTACGAGAGCGATTGTAAAGGCAGCCCTAGAGGTTAAAGCATTTGTTATTTATGTGAGTACTGATTTTGTTTTTGATGGTGAAGAGGGGCCTTATGATGAAGCAGCGGAGCCATCACCTTTGAGTACATACGGGGAGAGCAAATACCTTGCAGAGCAAATTATTGAGTTGAGCGGGTTGCATTATGCAATCGTACGCACAGTACTTGTATATGGTCCGCCGGTACAAGGTGGTAGATCTAATTTTGTATTATGGGTGAAAGAGCAGCTAGAAGAAGGCAATAAAATCAAAGTAGTGAACGACCAGGTACGCACGCCTACTTATGTGGAAGACCTTGCAAAAGGAATTTTACTGGTATTGATGAAACATGCGCAAGGAATTTACCATATTTCAGGCAAGGATACGATTACCCCTTATGATTTTGCATGTCAAATTGCGGATATAATTGGGAAAGATAAATCGCTGATTACACCCGTAGATGCAGACATTTTTACCGAACCGGCCAAACGTCCGCTTAAAACAGGATTCATCATTGAAAAAGCTGTTCGCCAGCTTGGATATGAGCCTCATTCTCTGAATGAAGGACTTAGGAAGGTGTTGTTTGGTTAACAATATTTGCACAGGTCATTTTTTTTTATTTTCTTTACGTTCATCTAATTAGTTGATATTCATGAATCTTTTTAAGCCGAGATTCGTTGTTTTCTATTAATTCATCATCCTAAAAAACCGATTATGCCAAAAGCATTTTTCTTTCTTACATTTTTTTCCCTTTCTTCTTTATTAATTAATGCTCAGACCCGAACTTGGGATGGAGGAGGAGATGGCGTAAACTGGGGTGATGCAAATAATTGGAGTAGCAACATTTTACCAACTGCAGGCGCAAGTATTCCTTATGGGTATAACGTAACTGTAAATGGTGATTTCAATTGTTCTTCTGTTACATTTATTGGTACTGGATCTATCGGAACAACTTCAACATTGCAGATTAATTCAGGAAATACCCTAACTGTTTCGGGCGCGATTACAATGAATCACCTTGCATCTGGTACTGCAACAGCAAATATTCAAGGATTAGGAACAATTAGTGTTGGCTCCATTACAATAGGTCCCAATTTGGGAAATCCCTTTTTATCAGCAAGTGGGATTACAAAAATGAATACAAATATTGCGAATTTTATTTGTAATGGAGATTTAGTAATCAGATCATATCATGATAGTCCCGATAATGCGAATGCTGCTTTTTCCTTACAGAGTGGAACCTTTACAATTGGTGGTATTATTACTCCTTTCGTCTCAACAAGTACTGGACAAACTGTATATTTTTTAATGAATGAAGGTACTCAGAGTGGAACATTAGTTCTGAATAATGTAGACCCCTGGACAGGAGATATAGATTTTACTACTTCTTCCGGCTGGGGAACAAACAGTACGGCAAGTGCTGTAACATATAATTTGAATTTAAATGGGTCCAACGCAACTGTAGTTTACAATAGAAACGGAAATCAGACAATAAATAAAGCTCGTTCAGGGGCATCTGGAACAGTTGCTGTTACATATCGCAATCTCACTCTTACAGGTTCAGGAAATAAATCACTCCCTTCTACTTCCTCTGCAACCATCACAGGCACACTTTCTTTTCAAGGTACGGCTGTTATGACAACAACGAATCCTACTTATGCTTCAGGAAGCACCCTCGAATACAAAGGTTCAACTGCGCAAACCACCACAGGATTTGAGTTTCTCACCGGTGCAATTGCTCCTTCAAATATCATCATTGATAATCCGCTTGGTGTTACTCTTCATGCAGCCAGAACTCTTCGTAGTTCAGGCGTCAATTCTATTACGTTAAGAAATGGCGCTTTCAATAATATCTCATTTAATGTAACAATGGCTTCCGGTTCAACCATCATCAGAGGTGGTGGGAGTTTTCAATCAACGCCTTTGTTTCCGGCTTCTGTGAACCTGACTTATGAGCAAACAAGTTCGAATATTACTTCTTTATTAGAAGTGCCTACTACTACAGGTACATTATCAAACCTTACAATCAACAATACCAATGGTGTGACTTTTAACAGAGATGCAACGATTAATGGCACATTAACTTTAACAAATGGTGTTCTTACTCTAAATCCAGGATATGTTATGCACATAGCTTCAGGAAATCAGATTGCAGGAACAGGGTTTGGATTATTAAAACATATTATTACAGAAAAAGATGCTATTAGTGGAGCCATCGCATATATCAGAACAGGATCATTTACAGGATCCCGAACATTTCCATTGGGCGAGGGTAACTATTATATGCCTGCAACATTAAGTTCGACAGGATCCAATGATTTCAATGTGGCGGTTTTCAGCGGAGCAGCATCAAATGGTGAACCTAACGGATCTGCTTTCAATAATCTTAGTCCTATCGTAAATGCCAACTGGATCATTAACCGAAATGCAGGTTCAACTGCAACCGATATTACTTTTTCTTGGAGTGAAAGCTTAGAAGGGGGTGCGTTCAGTGCTGCCGCTGACAATGAAATAGGTATATCCAGGTATGATGGTTCTAACTGGGATGCAATCACCGGTATAAACGGAGATAATTCAGCAAATACCGTTACACGCACCGGTGTTAATACATTTTCTCCGTTTATCGTAGCTGTCATAAATACACCGCTTCCTCTGAAATTCGGCCCTGTTACCGCATCCCGTATCGGTATACAACAGGTGAAAGTCGACTGGAAAGTGTATGAAGAGTCGGATGTTCTTTCTTATGAAGTTCAGCGTTCAGAAAATGGGGCATCGTTTAAATCCATCAACTCTGTTTTTACATCAGGGGTTACTCTGGCTGAAAAACAATATTCATCTATAGATCTAAATGCAGGGAACGGAACATTATTCTACCGTATTCGCGCTGTTGAATCAAACGGAAAATTTGTTTACAGCCCTATTATAAAAGTTTCCGCAAGCGACAAAAAAGGATGGTCTGTTTATCCAAACCCTGTACAAAAAGGGAAAAATATATTTCTGGAAATGTCACTCCCTACAGGAGACTATACACTGGAGCTGGTTGATATGAAGGGTAGTAAAATTCAAGCTTATGTTTTTGCAGGTATGTCCGGACAAATAACCAGAAGTATCCAATTGCCGAATGAAACAAATCCAGGCACTTACTTCCTTCGCTTGTCTGGTGATGGATTTAATGAGACCAGGATGATTGTGGTTCAGTAATATAGTTTTCAGTTAGCAGTTTTCGGTTTTAATAATTAGTAACAAAAAATCTAACTGCTAACTGAAAACCTCTAACTGGTTTTCAAGTTCAAAAAAACTTCTGCCATCATACATCTGGCGCTTCCGCCTCCGTTTTTTTCTATGGTGTAAAGAGGGGAGTGGAGTATGGGATTGAAAGATTCAATTTTTTGTATTTGGTTTTCATTCAGTGAATGGTAGGCCTGGCTGCTCATTACAAGAAATTTATTTCCTTCTTTGTTTTCAACCTGTAGCATGTTGCCGGCAAAATGATTCATCTGTTCATAACCTATCTCGATGATTTCTTTTCCTGTAGATTTAATCTTTGCAATTACTTCTTTTTTTTCTGCCTCATTACGAATACTGTCAAGGCATATCACTACATATTGATCAGCAACACACATCATTACATTTGTATGATAGATGTCGTTACTATGCTCATCGACACTGTAAAAAGCACATGCGCTGAAATTCATTTTTTCACACCATTCCTCTAATAATTTAAGATCGGTACGTTGTGAAAGACATGCATATGCGATGTTGTTTTGTCTGTCGAGCACCATACTTCCTGTGCCTTCAAGGAATCTGTCGTTCTCCTCATTTCCTGAAAAATCCAGGGTTGCATTGATCTGGAATTTATTGTGTAAGGCATCCAATACATGCTGCTTTCTTTCTGCTCTTCGGTTAACGGCATACATTGGATACAAAACAATCGTATCCCCATTGTGAAAACTGATCCAGTTGTTGGGGAAAATACTGTCAGGTGTAACAGGAGTTGGTGTGTCGTCAATCACGGTTACATCAATGCCGGCACTAGTTAATACTTCCACAAAAGCATCGAATTCAACTTGTGCTTTTTGCTGTACTTCTTTATCATTGTTAACCTGTTGAAATGCATTGTTTATTGCGGTCTCTTCGTTGAACTGAAAATTAACCGGACGAATCATCATCAAATAGCAAGTCGTTTGTTTAGGGTTCATATGTAAATAAGTTGATAGTTTTAATTATCATATGTTATGCCCTTAATATTAATCACGGTTGGTATTGATCCGCCGTTATGGGCATTTCATAGGTGCAAAATTATTACTCCTTTTTTAGTAGGTATTAATTTATATTCTGATAGAGAAAATTTCATCGAATAAAAAGCGCTTACTTATATCCGTTATTTTTTGCATAATCAAATACAAGGTGACAAAAAGCCTTCACCCCGATATGCAGTTTACTGTCGTCGACAAGAAAATCCGGGGTATGGTGACCTGTAATTTTATCCGGTGCTGTACCGGCGAACATGCCCCCAAGGTTAAAGAAGAAAGCAGGTGCTTTATCTCCATAGAAACAAAAATCTTCTGCACCGGTGGTCCAGTTGCCTGCAGACACATTCTCTTTTCCTCCTGCTGTTATTAAGGAAGGCAAAGAAGCTTCAACTAATTCGGGATTATTATATGTGACTTTGGCTTTGGTTTCAATAATAACTTCTGCAGTAGCTCCAAATGCTTCTGCAATTTGAGTGGCTGTTCTTTTTATTTTTTCATGAACATCTTTTTGCATGTTTTCATCAAGGGTTCGAATCGTTCCGCTGAATTCTACTTGTTCGGTGATAATATTCTCTCTTACTCCGCCATTAAATTTACCGACTGTAATTACAACTGGTGCTTTTGTAAGGTCTTCGGAGCGACTTACAATTGTCTGCAGGCCGTTGATGATTTGTGCAGAAACCATAATTGGATCTACGCCCAACCAGGGAGCAGAGCCATGCGCGCCTTTCCCTTTTACTGTAACAGTAAACCAATCACTACTTGCCATAAAGGCACCGCTTTTGTATTTTATTTTTCCGCTTTCAAGACCTGATGAAATATGAAGCCCAAAAATGGCATCTACTTTGGGATTATCCATCACACCCTCTTTCACCATCAGTGCAGCACCCCCTTCTTCACCTGCCGGCGCACCTTCTTCTGCAGGCTGGAAAATAAATTTTACTGTTCCCGGCAACTCTTTCTTCATCCCTGAAAGGACTTCAGCTGTAGCCATCAGTATTGCAGTATGCGTATCATGTCCGCAGGCATGCATCACTGATACTTCCCGACCAAGATAATCTGCTTTCAATTTTGACGCGAAGGGTATAGGTGCTCTTTCCTCAATTGGTAAAGCATCTATGTCAGCCCGCAATGCCACCACCGGACCCGGTTTACCACCTTTGAGGATTGCAACAACACCTGTTTTTGCCACACCGCTGGTTACTTCAAGGCCGAGTTTTTTCAAATGATCTGCGATATAAGCCATGGTTTTAAATTCCCTGTTTCCTAGCTCAGGGTTCTGGTGAATATGTCTTCTCCATTCAATTAATTTGGGCAATATCTCTTTGGCGCGCTGATCAATTTTGTCAGCGAGGGAAGTTTGAGCAAATCCTTCAGAAAGAAAAAGAAAGGAAAACAGCAAAATGAGCAATGATCGCATGAGAATTATTTTTAATAAAACTGTAAGTTAGTAAAAGGGGATTGCTTTATGATTATCAGGCCGGCAACTTTTTGCGGCAACCATTGTCTTCGTTGAAATTCTCCCGTTCGCGCCCAGAAATTGTCATAACATATGTTGTTTGGCGAATTCCCCCTCTTACAATACTTTTGCAAACTTAAAAGCAAGCAATCAACATGAGAATAATTGCGATGCGTGAAGCCCTGCGCGAAGCGATGCAGGAAGAAATGCGCAAAGATGACCGAGTTTATTTAATGGGAGAGGAAGTGGCCGAGTACAATGGTGCCTATAAGGTGAGCCAGGGTATGCTCGATGAATTTGGCGAAAAACGCGTTATTGATACCCCGATTGCTGAATTGGGTTTTACTGCCGTGGCAGTAGGCTCTGCTCAGAACGGTTTGCGTCCCATTGTTGAGTTTATGACATGGAACTTCGCAGTGCTTGCACTCGATCAGATTCTGAATACAGCTTCCAAAATGCTTGCGATGAGTGGCGGACAGGTTGGTTGTCCAATCGTATTCAGGGGCGCTAACGGAAGTGCTGGTCAGCTGGGTGCTCAGCACTCTACAGCCTTTGAAAGTTATTATGCAAATATCCCCGGCTTAAAGGTCATTTCTCCGTCTAATCCTTATGATGCAAAAGGTTTGCTCAAGGCAGCTATTCGTGATGATGATCCGGTTGTTTTTATGGAAAGCGAAGTGATGTATGGCGATAAAGGTGAAGTGCCTGAAGGAGAATATATTATTGAGATCGGAAAAGCTGATGTGAAAAGACATGGAAGGGATGTGACCATCGTTTCTTTCAATAAGATGATGAAGGTAGCACTAGGCGCTGCGGAGGAGTTGGCCAAGGAAGGTATTGAAGCGGAAGTGATTGACCTGCGTACGATTCGTCCGCTCGACTGGTTTACAATTTTGGAAAGCGTGAAGAAGACAAACAGGCTAGTGATTGTTGAGGAACAGTGGCCTATGTGTTCTGTGTCTTCTGAAATAGCTTACAGAATTCAGAAAGAAGGATTTGATTATCTCGATGCCCCGGTTCGTCGTATAACAAGCGTTGATGCACCTATGCACTATGCACCCAATCTGGTTGCCGCTTATTTGCCTGATATACCTCGCACAGTTAAAATAGTGAAAGAGGTGATGTACGTGAAAAAATAAGTATAAACTCTTATGATGAATGAATATTGCCCCGTATTTCGGGGCTTTTTTATTCACATTTTATGAAAAAGGTGTATCCGGACTTTGATTTGTGGAACTTTTCGCCCATCTTTGAAACGGTTTTTCATAGGATATTGGATTTTAAACGAAGCTGGATTTCTATCCGGCTTTTTTTATTTTATACAAATGATTTCTTTAACGCCGCGGCAATCTTTGATATTGTATTTAAAATCAATCTTTTAGAAAATATTTTACCTGTTTTTCAAGTGGTGCTGTGCTCTTTCCAAGCGATCGTTGATCGCAATTCCAAGTCCGTGAGCTGGTACTTTTTCAACGTAAATTGAATCTGGTTTCAATGCATCGAGTTCCCTCAATATGCCAAATAAGTTTCGAGCGGCTTCATCCAACGATCCGGAGGGAGATAAAATGCGCTGACGGTTGGCAGGAAAGCCTGGATCCATTTCTTTAAACCGGATCAGAAAGCTGTTTTCATTTTTGTTGGAAGTATTACCGATAATCAGGGGCGTATCCGTAGCGTAATGACTTTTTAATTGTCCGGGAGTAGCCGGATGGTCTGTGTTGATTTCAGGCAGCAGTAATTTTGTTCCTGTTACTTTTACAATTTTTTCTGCTTCAATACCTCCGTGTCTGTGAATGATTGCATTCCCTTCCTCATTAAAACCGATGATGGTTGATTCTAGTCCAACCTTACACGAACCGCCATCAAGGACATAGGGTATTTTGTGTTTTAAATGCTGATAAACATGGTCTGCTGTCGTCGGACTCACATAACCAGAAGGATTGGCACTGGGGGCGGCGAGAGGGAAATCAAGAACATTTAGCAGCTCCAGGGTTACAGGATGCGCAGGAACCCTAAGGGCAACAAGATTACTTCCCGCGGTAACCAGGTCAGGAACAAGATTTGATTTTGGAAGAAGCAGGGTAAGTGGCCCTGGCCAGAAAGCTTCAGCAATTTTCAAAGCTGCATCAGGAAAGTATCTGACCCATTTGCGCATTTCTTCTATGCCGGCAAGATGTATGATGAGTGGATTAAACTTCGGGCGGTTTTTTACTTTATAGATCTCTAAAACAGCCGACTCATCAAGTGCATTGGCAGCAAGTCCGTATACCGTTTCGGTAGGGATTGCCACCAGCAAGCCCTGCTTAAGCAGTTCAGCACAATGACTGATTTCAGTCCCGATTATGGAATTCATATCATCTGCCATGATGCAAAGTTAACTGAACCTGTTTTCTGAAGAATAAACAGATCTTATTTTATAAATGTCTATTCTGTATGGAATAACTACTTTTATCATTCTTATTAGTTTTCTGATGGACATTGGATCCCTTTTTCGCGGGCATATTTTATGGAGAGGTCTTGCTGTTGTGACTTCGTTCATAACAACGATCGTGTTGTCGCGCTACCTGGAAGCAGCCATGACAGGATGGTTTTTTTATGTGCTAGCATGGTTGAGTTTTTTTATATTAATTGCTTCGATGGGGATGGATAGTGCAATTACGTATGTTATTTCTTCTGGGAGAGTCAATCTCTCATCCGTTTTTACCTCAATTATTGTATGGGTTTTATTGGGTATTATTATTTCGGGTTTCGTTGAATGGTTTACATTCCCTTATGGGAGGGATGTTGTTTTAGGAACTTATACATTTTTTATCTCCGGCCAACTTCTATTGCTTTTTATTTCCGCTTTTTATTATGGTGAGAAAAAATTTATTCTCCCTTCTTTTGTGCAGGTAATAGGAAATCTTTTTTTCTCAGCCTATTGTGTTTTTTATTTTGAAAAGATTAGTCGGTCAGGGCCTGAGCTGTTTAGTACTATCTTTTTTCTTTATGCGCTTGTTATTTTCTTGCAGGGTGGGTATTTATTGTTTCAATTTTTATTAAGTCATAAGAAAGAAATCAGGTTTCTAAAACCGAAAGGAGAACATCTGAAATTGCTTTTTTCTTATTCAGGTCTAGCTTTACTTGCAAATATTCTTTTCTTTATCTATCAGCGTTCAGATTACTGGATGATCAGATATTTTGGACTAACAGATACAGAGTTGGGTAATTATATTCAGGCTTCCAGAATTGCGCAGATGTTTCAGTTGTTGCCGGCAATGATTGCCGGTGCTTTGTTTCCGATTCTTTCTTCTTTGAAGGAAAAGAAAGAGCTTTTGCTTTTGCCTTTAATGCGTATCACGCTTCAGCTGAATATTATCCTTTTGCTTACGCTTTCGCTAGTAGGATATTATCTTTTTCCGTTTCTTTTTGGGCCAAGTTTCGGGGGGATGTATATATATTTTCTTTATTTGATACCGGGCATACTTTCACTTACTGTTCTTTCATTGCTTAGTGCCTTTTTTGCTTCTGAGAATCTTGTAAAAATCAATCTTTTTGGAGCTGCGTTAGCAATGACTTTATTATTTACAGGCGATATTTTACTGCTTAAAAGATATGGAATTCGTGCTGCGCCGATAGTGAACAGTGCCAGCGCAATCGCTTCAGTTACTGTATCTGTGATAGCATTTAAACTTTATTTTGGCAAAGGTTTAAAGAAACTGTTTGTTCCCGTTAAAAAAGATTATAGTTTCGTCCGGAACCTGTTGTTTTATTCAAAAGATGTATCAGGCAAATAGATTTTTCTTTGCTAAAAATTATATTAAAGCATGAATGTTTTACATCTGGTAAGCTGGTATCCTAACGAAAAAGATCCTTATAACGGTGATTTTATTCAGCGTCATCTTTTAGCGCTTGCCGGATACATTCCTGTAACTGTAATTTTTCTGGTTAAAGATTCCGAACTCAATAAAAATGAGATTCTTGTATCAAGGAACAAAAAAACCACGAATTTGGAAGAGTGGATTGTTCGCTATGGCTCAATAAATACAGGCGTTCGCATAGTGGATCAGTATTTTTCTATTATCAGGTATAAAAAATATTTTAAAAGATTCATCGATGATTACATCAGAGAAAAAGGTCAGCCGGATTTAATCCATGTGCATGTTGCCTTAAATGCCGGGTTAATAGCTCTTGATTTGAATAAGGAACTTAAAATCCCATATGTAGTTACAGAGCATTCAACCGTATATCACAGAAATGCTAATGAAAATCTTTGGAACCGCCTCTTTATTTATAAAAAATTTACCCGGAAGATTATAAGAAATGCTGCTGCAATAATGCCTGTTTCTGATAATCTCGGTAAGGTTATTTCTAAAATTACTGATTTTAAAAAGCTTTTTGTGATTAGTAATGTGGTTGATACAAGTATATTCTATTTCAATAACTCGAATTCGAATGATAAATTTATTTTTATTCATGTTTCAGGAATGAGTGAACAGAAAAATATGGAAGGTTTATTGAAGGGTATGAAATTGCTGAGTCTAAAAAATAATAATTGGATTTTTAAAATGGTTGGGCCGGCTTCAGATGAGCAAAAGAAAATAGCGGATCAATTAGGTATATCAAATTATATTGAATGGATTGGGGAGGTCAGTTATGATATGGTTGCTGCTTTAATGAAAAAAAGCCATGTCCATATTTTATTTAGCAGGTATGAAAATCAACCTTGCGTTAATCTTGAAGCGCTTTGTTGCGGGCTGCCTGTTATTGCTACTGATGTTGGAGGTTTGCCCGAAGTGGTTGATCATTCAA
>JAULVS010000034.1:0-6455 GCA_032110905.1 Chitinophagaceae bacterium
TCCTCCGGTAAAATCAGCAAGCACCAATACATCTCCATCTATATGCGGAGGAGCAAAGATGTTACCGTCGGCCCCTGTTACCGGACCTGTTCCATTGAGATAAAGCCAGAATCCGATTTGTGCATCACCATTGTTTGAAGTGCGGTCTCCGGCAAAATAAAGAATGCCATCTTTTAGGATGGCAGCGCCGTTGGCGATATCATTTTTTGCTTTCGTCTGGCTGATTGACCACACAAGTTGATTGGCAGGAAAAAAATCTTTTGATCCTTCCGTGAATTGATTGTCAACCACCCCATTGCCGAAGGCGTCGCCTTGGTAAACTTTCGTGGTGAATAGATTAAAGTTAGAAGCATTCCAGTCAATTGGATTCCCATCAATGGTGATGGTTTGCGCTAACAGATCTGTGAACCCCAACAGCATCAGTAGCGTTAGAATCAGAACTGAACGCATGCTCCCTTTCGAACAACATCGAGGCACAATCCTTGCCCCGTCGCTTTTCTTGGGTGTAGTGTTTTGCATACTTTTCTTTTTTAATTAAATAAATATTTGTTTGACCAGGATATGGACAATATTCAATTGGATTTTAAAAGAACAGGGCCTCAAGATTTAATAACAAAACGGAATTAAATCTAAATGCTGTTTTAGCGAACAGGAATTCGCGATCATCGTGTGAAACAGGACAGAAATTGGAAATAAAAACAGTTCCAAGGGGTAACTTGAATTAACGGATTGCTCTTGGTTGAATTGATGTAGTTTTCGGAGAGTTAAGGATCGAATACAGGTGTGTTAAGCGCTAATTACAAATATAGAGTCCGAATTTATGGAAATACAAATTTTTTACTTGAAAGAAAACCTGAAAACAGATGATTCAGATCATTGCTTCACTCAAAACTCCAGGTTTATATCTATTTACAGCTTAGCGAATTGTTGCATCGGCGCATAAACTCATAATCAAAATGTTCTATTTTTGACTCTATGAACAGGAATAAATATCTTTTTTGGACACTCATCGTGGTTTTATTTTCATGCAACGACACTCCAGGTGAAACGGAAGAAGAAAACGGAAATATTCCCGCACCTGCATCTATCAGTTATACAATTTTGAATGCATTGCCTCATGATACAGCAGCCTTTACTCAAGGGTTTGAATTTTACAACGGAATACTCTATGAAAGCACCGGCAACCCGGAGAAAAAAGCAGATGCTTCTTGGGTTGGTCCGGTCAATTTAAAATCCGGGATCGGAGAAAAGAAAGTGATGTTGCCTTCAAACTTTTTCGGCGAAGGCATCACCATCTTGAATGATAAAATTTATCAGCTCACATGGCAAAACCAGAAAGGCTTTGTATATGATGCAAAAACATTTATAAAAATTAGTGAATTCAGCTACAATGGTGAAGGCTGGGGCATCACCAACGATGGGAAATCCCTGATTGTAAGTAACGGAAGCAATCAGTTGCAATATTGGGATCCTACATCATTCAAGCAGACAAAAGTCATTTCCGTCCAGGATAACACAGGAATGAAAAACAACCTGAATGAACTGGAGTTCATCAATGGCGCTGTTTATGCCAATGTATGGACCACCGACCAGATCGTAAAAATCGATACCGCAACGGGATATGTTTCCGGGTTTATGGATCTTTCATCATTACGCAATTCTTATCCAGAACTCAATGCCCCTCCTGCTGAAGTACTTAACGGCATCGCCTGGGACAGCACTTCAAAACGCATGTTGATCACCGGCAAGTATTGGCCCAAAATGTTTGAATTGAAGTTGAATTAGAGAGGTTATCGGTTGTCCGTTAGCGGTTGACAGTTATCAGTTGGCAGTTAGCTGTTAACGGTGTTAGTTATTGTTTTAACGAACCAGCACATACAACTAATTCCGGTCTCTCGGTCTTTTGGACTCCCGGTCTTTCATATTAATTCATATACGCCCCGATCATTTCACCATCAACAACCTCTACGAAAATATGCTCTTCCAGTGTGGTAGCAACTGAAAGTCCGACATAATCTACCTTCACAGGAAATTGTTTATGAGTGCGCTCAACTAAAACAAGCGTCTCAATTTTTTTGGGATGAAATTCTAAAAAGGGCTTGAGGGCATACAGCATGGTTTTACCGCTGCTGGCTACATCATCAACGAGCAATACATTTTTTCCGTTAAAATCAAATGCAGGTTCCAATTTTACTTCATTCGGATTGCGCTTATCAAGAAAGATCGAAATAAGTTCCGTTCGCACAGGAGAAACCCCTTTCAACTCCTCCACTAACAGCTTTGCAAGATAATATCCCTGCTCTCTTATTCCTGCCAGATAAAGTTCAGTCTCCCCAAAATTACGCTCAGCGATTTCATAAGCCAGTCGGCTAACTTTCCTGCCTACTTCATCTTTACTTAAAATGTATTTTTTGCTCATCATTTTTACACTGTTAAAAAATTAAAGGTAGGAAGAGATGTGGCACAAAATTCAACCCTTATCTTAGCAATCCAATTCAGAAAATATGACTATCCTTTTTCAGCTTGCATTTGGTGTTCTTTTTGCTGCCGCTGCTTGGTTATTCGCAAAAAAAATTCGTGAAATCAGAAGAAATATTTTTCTCGGGAAAAAAGAAGACCTGACCGACCAGCCAGGCAAAAGATGGAAAAATATGCTGCTATTGGCACTTGGACAAAAGAAAATGTTTACCAACCCAACCGTCGCTGTTCTTCACCTCTTCTTATATGTGGGGTTTGTAGTCATAAATATTGAAGTACTTGAAATTGTACTTGATGGATTACTCGGGACACACCGCCTCTTCCTTCCCTACCTTGGAGATTTCTATTCATTGCTGATCAATACATTTGAGATACTGGCAGCACTGGTACTGATTGCCTGTGTCATTTTTCTTACCCGCAGAAACATTTTAAAAATCCGACGTTTCATCAGTAATGACCTCACTGGTTGGCCAAGAAGCGATGCCAACTATATCCTGATTACCGAAATCATTTTAATGGGTTTGTTTTTGTTCATGAACGCAGCAGACCTTGCACTTCAATCTCAGGGTGCTGCACATTACGAACAAACAAGTCAATTCATTATTTCAGGCTTATTCTCACCATCACTAAATTCAATTTCATCCGATACACTTATTGTTCTGGAAAGATGTGCCTGGTGGCTGCATATCATCGGCATCTTCACTTTTCTGAATTACCTACCATGGAGTAAACACTTGCACATATTACTCGCATTTCCTAATGCATGGTACGCGCGACTTACTTCTATTGGTGAAATGCACAATATGCCTTCGGTTCAAAACGAAGTATTGTATATGATGGAGCCGGAAAAAGCACCTTCTGAAACAACATCTCCTGCAAAATTCGGTGCCAAAGATGTGATGGATCTCAGTTGGAAAAGCTTGCTTGATGCATACAGTTGTACCGAATGCGGAAGATGTTCTGCTGCTTGTCCGGCCAACTCCACCGGAAAACTTCTTAGCCCGAGAAAAATTATGATGAGTACCCGCGACCGACTAGAGGAAGTAGGAAAAAACATCAATAAGAATAAGTCCTTTGTTGATGATGGAAAAACATTACTGAATGATTACATCACCATTGAAGAGCTGCGTGCCTGTACCACTTGCAACGCCTGCGTGGAAGCATGCCCTGTTAGCATCAACCCATTGAACATCATTCTTGAATTACGTCGTTCACTCATCATGGAAGACAGCAATGCGCCGGGTGAATGGAATGCTATGTTCAGCAATGTGGAGAACAACTTCGCTCCCTGGAAATTCAGTCCGGACGAAAGGGATGCTTGGATAGCAGGTAATTAGTTGTTGGTTTAACACATACATAATAGTTGCTTCATACTGTAGTCTTATATTTGTTTTATGCACCCGGTTTTTAAAATTGCTTTGTGGGGGTTTCTGATCAGTTTTATTGGTACGTTGCCTTTGGGCACATTGAATATTGCCGCAATGCAGATCAGTATTACTGATGGTATTTCACCTGCAATCTGGTTTGCAGGTGGTGCACTGACGGCGGAAATGATTTATGTACGAATTTCTCTGGTTGCTATGGACTGGGTACGCAAAAGAGAAAAGTTATTGAAGGCGCTTGAATGGCTTACACTTTTAATTGTAACAGCACTTGCTGTATCAAGCTTCTGGGTAGCAGCTCATCCCACTGAGGAAAAGAATATTATTCTTTCCAACACGATGCATCGTGGTATTCTAGGATTACTGATGAGCGCCTTGAATCCTGTTCAGATTCCGTTTTGGTTTGGATGGAGCACTGTCCTGTTTACAAAAAAAATTCTGCTGCCGGGTTTTTGGAATTACAACAGTTATATGCTTGGTATTGGTGCGGGTACTTTTACAGGTAATTGTGTATTTATTTTTGGTGGCAGATTACTGGTGGAGAATCTTAATACAAGTCAACAGCTATTAAATCTTATCATCGGTTTTGTTTTCCTCACCACTGCTGTTATTCAATTGATTCGCATCATCCGAAAAAAAGACGCCATCCATCAGCTCGAACATCCGGAGGAAGTGACCGGCGGATTAGAGGACAGGATTTAAATATTATTAGTTTTTGATTTATGGAAAAAATAAAGACAGAAACGAATAATCCGGCCGCTTCTGCGATGCGGTCGGACTTTGCCAACAACTAATAACCAATAACGAATCTTAACGATTATTCGAATTTGCTTAGTGTTTTAAAATGAAGGTTGGAGACTTTTAAAAAACGATAACCTTGTTTAAAACTCCAGTAAGGAAACCCGTTACGGTGATTATGCGCACTGATTTCGTATAAGGCTTTCCAGTGACGAAGAATCTCCTTGTAAGCATCTATCAGTCGCATATTACAGTCATAGATATGATTGGGTTCGGCGCCACTGCCGTTGTACTCCAGAATCTTGAAATTCCGGCCTGCTTTTAGATCTTCAATGGATGTTGTTTTAATATCATATCGTCCGTAGTAAAAATGTTTTGCATGATTGCCTATTGAATCGAATACATTCAAAAGAGATTCATCAATATCATGCTTCAGGTTGGTAAACTTCGCGCCTCTGTTATGATTACCCGCATAAGACAAATAAAATATTTCATCTTTTTCAAGAATACGACCAAAGCGATGCCCGTGCTTTCTTACCATTTCATCGAGCCTATATTTTGCACGTGGATGTTCACGAACCAGTCGCGACAAACTTGAAATGCCATCTCCTTTCACATGCAGAAGTTCTTTCAGAATGAAACCTGAGATTGTTCCCTTATCACTTTTTGGATGACGGAAATAAAATACACTTACCTCAATTGGCAAGTCCACCAATTCCTGCACAATGTATTCAACCGGAATTATTTCATGATAACGGAGCAGTTGTTCTTCGTTGTCTATTTTTCTAAATAAAATTCCTTTCATGCCTACATCCGGTTTTACCACAAAGGGATAAGAGAACCCAGCTGCACTGATCGCTGCTAATACATCTGAAAAAGGAAGATCATGCCTGATGAAGATTGTATTCGGGACTGTTTCAGGAGGAAGCTGCAGATACATTTCTTTCTTTCCCTCCCCTTCAAACCCGCCGAATTCTATTGTGGGGTTGGAGGGCGTAAAAAACCAAACAGCCCGGCTTCTGATCATATACCAGATCCAGACAAAACTGATGGGGAAATACAGTAATGCAAAAGGCCATTTCTCCCAATGGGTGATTCGTCCGATTGTTTTTCCAAGCATGGGCTCAAAGATAATAGACATTACCCGTAACGAAAGCTATTCACAATTCATTCAATTCATTTAGTTTTGAAAAAAAATGAGCGTATGCAAATTCCTTCTATGGCAACGTTGATGGCAAACGGAGAATCGGCTGATTATCTTTTCTGGGTTGGCTGTGCAGGCAGCTTCGACCAGCGTGCGCAAAAAGTGACTCGAGCGTTTGCGAGTATTCTGCAGAAAGTAGGAATAAGTTTCGCCATTTTAGGGAAAGAAGAAATGTGTACCGGCGATCCTGCAAGAAGAGCAGGTAATGAATTTTTATTTCAGATGATGGCGTATAACAACATTCAATTATTGAATAATTACGGCGTCAAAAAAATCATCACTACTTGTCCGCATTGTTTCAATACTTTAAAAAACGAATACCCTGCTCTTGGAGGCAACTATGAAGTAATTCATCATACAACACTTTTACAGGAGCTGATTAATGAAGGAAAGATCAAGATGAAAGAAGGCGGTTCATTTAAGGGGAAGAAAATCACGTATCACGACAGTTGTTATCTAGGAAGATCAAACAATATTTACGAGGCACCACGTGCCGTACTGGAAGCACTCGATGCGGAACTTGTGGAAATGAAACGTTGTAGAAGCAATGGACTTTGTTGCGGAGCAGGAGGCGCACAGATGTTTAAAGAAGAAGAGAAAGGAGAAACACGGGTTAACTGGGAACGCACCAACGAAGCCATTGAAACAGGCGC
>JAULVS010000035.1:0-3804 GCA_032110905.1 Chitinophagaceae bacterium
CAATTGCACAGGCACCGGGATCAAAAATTTGGATTGCTGGCAGTGGTAACTGGACAACCGCTTCTAACTGGTTACCAAGTGGAGTTCCTGCTTCATCTGATAATGTTTATATCGATGCGGGTTCGCCGATCTTAAATCAGAATCACACGGTTGCTTCAGGTCAATCACTAACGGTAATTGATCAGGGAAGTTTAACCATCAACCCAACAGTAACACTTACCATCGCTGGTAATGCAGACTTCAATGATCGTCCCGTCACCTTAAAATCAACTTCTGCAGGTACGGCATCTATTGGTCAGGTAACCGGCACATTAGAAGGTGCTACGAATGTTACAGTTGAGCGTTATATCTCTGCAAGAAGAAGATGGCGCGCATTGACTGCTCCATTGATGGGCTCAACCAACAATAGCATTTTCTACAACTGGCAGAATAACGGATCAGCGTCAGGAAGCACAGGTGCTATTATGTGGAAGCTTGGAGCAAATGAAGGTGCAACTGGATTATATAATGGAGGTGCTGCCACATCCATTCTTGAATATAACAGTGCAGGAAATAGTTGGACGGCACTTTCAACAACCCAAGGCGCTAACCTGTTTACTTCTTCCGGAAACAATGCCTACATGGTGTTTGTAACGGGCCCATATAATACAAGCGGTACGAATGTTACTTCAGGAGCAGCTACCACTACCTTAAGTGCTAAGGGTGAGCTCATAAGCGGTACGGTCACTTATACAAATGTGGCGGGTGCAACTAAGTTCTATATGTTTGGTAACCCGTATGCTTCAGCGATCAACCTGAAAACGGTAGGCAGAATCGGCTTTGGCAATACTGCTTATATCTGGAATCCCGGTCTTGCATCGGTGGGTGGGTGGACATCTGTAAACATGAATACAGGATCATTAGCCGGAAATACCATTCAAAGTGGTCAGGCCTTCTTCCTGTATGCAGATAATGCAAGCAATTCACTTGTAATAGAAGAAGCAGATAAACTGTCAGGGAGCAATACTACTTATTTCAGAACTGAGGAGAATAAAGTTGATGGTGAGATGAACATCGAACTGAATAAGTATGTAGATGGCAAAGCCGAGTTGTACGATATGACTACTGTTACCTACAAAGGAGGCAATGCAGATCGCTTACCGAAGCTGGCTCAGATTTATGAGAACTTGTCGGTGTACCAGGATGCGTCTGACTATGGTGTAGCAAGCCGTTCACTGGTGGGCGGAGAGGATAATGTTCAGCTTCGTATTTGGCAGATGAATGAAGCCAACTACCAGTTGAAAATCAACCTGAGCAGCATGAAGCTTCCTGCAGGTACAACAGCGGTATTAGCGGATGCATTCCTCAATAAGGAAACATCACTCAGCTTGACAGGAGATAATCTGGTTGACTTCAATGTAACGACCAATGCTGCAACCAGCGGACAACGTTTCCGCATCGTGTTGCGCAGAGGTTCAATACCGGTAACAAACATCGAAGAAGCCCAGCCATACAGCATCTATCCAAACCCAGTTGCGAAAGGTGGCAATATGCAACTCGAGTTTAACAACAGAGTTGCGGGTAAGTACACAGTGAGTATATTTACAATCACTGGTGTACGCGTACAGCAATCTGTTATTACGCATAGCGGAGGCACAGCCATACAATCACTGAAACTGGACGGCAGCTATAGTGCAGGTTCTTACATTGTGGAAGTGATGAATAGCAAAGGGGAGAAGGAGCAGGTGAAGATGGTGGTGGAATAGTTATCTGTTGGCAGTTATAGGTTATCTGTTCTCGGTTAGAGGTAATTGATTTTTCGAACTGCGAAAATCGATCAACGAATTCCGTTTCAATATTAAAATTTAAAGGTGCAATCTAAATGGTTGCGCCTTTTTTGTTGTAGTTGTAATTGTTCTCATAGCTGCGTCCGCCTAAGGAGTGGGCGGATTGTCGTTGTTGCAAATTCAAATGAAAAGTCCGTCAGTCCATAAGTCGGTAAGACCATAATACAAGTTCTCTGTCTCCCGGACTCTTGAACTAACCGACTCACGGTCTTATGGACTCGCGAACTTATTTCTCAGCGCCGAAAAAGAAAAGACCGGGATGCCAATGACTGCTTTGCTGACAATATAATATCCAATTTTCTATTAAAATAAATAATATATTATTTAAATTACTTATATTTGAATGATTATGCATATCTTTATCCGTCAGCTAACATCTGTCATAAAAGATTTATTAGAGGTCAATAAAGTGATCCTGATTCATGGTACGAGGAGAGTGGGTAAAACCTTTTTATTGAAAAAACTTACAGAGTCATATTCCGGAAAATATAAATGGTTGAATGGAGAAGATTTTGATGTTCAGGAACTCTTAAAAAACAGATCAGCTTCAAACTACAAAAGAATCATTGGGGATGCTGCATTATTAGTCATAGATGAAGCACAGATGATTCCAGAAATTGGACGGGTATTGAAGTTGATGATTGACTCCAACCAACAATTAACCATTTTAGCCACCGGCTCTTCATCGTTTGATCTGATGAATAAAACAGGCGAGCCGCTTACGGGAAGAAAAAGATCATTTATGCTGTATCCTATTGCTCAGATGGAATTAGGCAATGATTTGTTGGATGCAAAAAGATCGCTGGATGAACGGCTGATTTTTGGTTCTTATCCTGAACTTTTTAATTTGGAAGGGAATGATAACAAGACGATTTATTTAAAAGAGTTGATTCAATCATATTTGCTTAAGGACATCCTGTCGTTTTCCGGTATCCGTCATTCCGAAAAAATTGTGGGTTTACTACGCTTGATTGCTTACCAGATAGGAGCTGAAGTTTCTTATCAGGAAATTGCGGCGCAGTTGGGGATTAATAAATTAACAGTAGAAAATTATCTTGATTTGCTAAGTAAAGTATTCATTGTTTATAAATTGCCAGCCTATAGTACCAATCAGCGCAAAGAAATTTCCAAAACAGCCAAATGGTATTTTTATGATAATGGTATTCGCAATGCCATCATCAATGATTTTCGTATGCCGGTGTTAAGAAATGATATTGGCATATTATGGGAAAACTATATTCTTTCAGAACGGATCAAGCGTAACGCATATAGTGGCCGATTGGTGCAGCATTTTTTCTGGCGTAATTACAATCAGCAGGAAGTGGATCTAATAGAGCTGGAAAATGGACAACTGCATGCATTTGAATGCAAATTCACATTAAATAAAAAGACTAAAATTCCGCCGGCATTTTCCACGGCATATCCCGATGCTGAATATCATGTTATTCATAAGGATAATTATCTGGATTTTATATTGTAGCGATCACTGATTCAGACAAATGAAAAGACCGTCAGTCCATAAGTCGGCAAGACCAAAAATACAAGTTCTCTGTCTCCCGGACTCTTGGACTAACCGACTCACGGTCTTATGGACTCGCGAACTTATTCGGTGCAGAGAAAAGAGAAAAGGGGGTAATCGCGGAGAAGGACTCTGCGTAAACCTCTGTGTTCTTTTTTCTTCGCGCCAAAAATGAAGTCCGCTAGTACTTTGGTCAAATTCATTATCCTGCGAATCCTGATACAGACAAATGAAAAGACCGTCAGTCCATAAGTCGGCAAGACCAAAAATACAAGTTCTCTGTCTCCCGGACTCTTGGACTAACCGACTCACGGTCTTATGATAATCCTGATACAGACAAATGAAAAGACCGTCAGTCCGTAAGTCGGCAAGACCATAATACAAGTTTTCCTTCTTCCGGACTCTTGGACTAACCGACTTACGGTCTTATGATAATCCTGATTCAGACAAATGAAAAGA
>JAULVS010000036.1:0-12232 GCA_032110905.1 Chitinophagaceae bacterium
AGTGTCAGAAATACAAGCATAATATCAGTACCCAGCACTTTCACAGGATAATAATCAATAACGAATGATCCCTGCAATGGAATAATCTTAAATGTTACCTGTAGATAGCAAAATAATAGGGCTAACAATGTCCCAACGATCCCACCTGAGAATGCTAGCAACAATCCTTCTGAAAGAAACAACCTCATTACCTGTCCGTCCCTCAAGCCCATTGCTTTTAAAATTTGAATGTCCTGATGTTTTTCAAGAACAAGCATCGTAAGTGCCCCGACCATTGTAAACGAAGCTAGAATAAGAATCAAGGTTAAGATGGCATAAATCACCCATTTCTCAAGTTGCATCACTGCAAAAAGACTTCTGTTCTGACGGTATCTGTCTTCTATCAGATATTTACTTCCCAAAATTGCATTAAGACTGTTAATGATTTTATTCTGTGATACAAGAGATGATGTTTTAATTTCAAGTGCACTGTATAAATATTCAGACACGCCCAGCATTTGTCGGACTGTTTGAATGTTTGTAAAAACATAGCGGCTGTCAAATTCCTGTTGTATGGCAAAAGCACCGGCAGGATGCATATTTACAACACTAATAGACTCCATCGGATTATTCCCAACGGATCCTTTCTTAGGCAGGTAAACTGTGATCGGTTCCAATGAACGATCTGTTTGAACACCGAGCTGATACTCTACTCCAACTCCTAAAACGATGAATGGCTGATCTATTGTACCTGTTTTAAAAACTCCGCTTTTAACTGCAGTTGGGACACCTGAAACCTTATTGAAAGAATTGTCTACACCTTTGATAACTGCATTTATTCGGGATCCGTTATACATCAAATGGGTATTCGACTCCAATACACCGCTTACCGCCTCTACTCCTTCAACATCAGTTATTTTTTTAAGCAGATTGGTGTCCGCCCTGATCATTACCGTTTTATTTGATGTTATTCTGATATCCGGATAAAAGGATGAATAAAGATCTTTCACAAGCCCCTCAAATCCGTTAAAAATACTAAGTATTATAACTAGCGCCGCAGTACCAATTGCTATTCCCACAATTGCGACCCTGGCAATTAAAGTTACAGCCTGAACATTCTTCTTCGATCTAAAATAACGCCATGCAAATCGGAATAACACAGGAATGAATTATTGCTGTTTGGAAGATTGATTGTCTTTATCCTCATCCAGTTTGCGAAATAAATCTTCAATCCGGAAAACTTGATCCAATGTATCGTCGGCATAATAACGCAACTCAGGCATTCTGCGCAACTGGTGTTTAACTTTCGAGGTCAGTTCTTTTTTTATTTCAAATGAGGATTCTTCAATTTTCTTCATTACTTCTGCAGGATCAGCCGACTGAAAAATGCTAACATACACCCTCGCCTCCAAAAGATCGGGAGTGACTTTGACTCCTGAGATGGAAACCAAAGCACCATTAATCATACTAAGTCCTATTTTTCTGAAAATTCCGGTAAGTTCTTCATGCAACACACCGGCAACCTGCTTCTGTCTTTTACCTTCTACCATAAAATAAGGATTGATGCACAACAAATTTACTTACTTTGCCTCTTCCTTAAGCAGACAAAGAGATATTAGTTCCCTGCTAGTCGTTTTTTTAAAATATTGTGATAAGGTATGAAGAAGTACACCCGAATGTTTAAATATCTGAAATCATACAACAAGAATCTGTCTTTGTATTTTTTCAATATTGTGCTGTCGATTTTATTTTCGATGATTTCATTATCTATGCTGGCGCCTTTTCTCCAAATTCTCTTTGGAAAATCTGCAACTGTATCTGAAGCACCGTCATTGGGTTTGTCGATGGAAAGTATCCTGGCTTATTTGCGGTTTACTATAAGCTGGATTATTCAGACAAAAGGGCCTCTTAATGCGCTGGCGTTCATTTGTATTACAATCATCACCACGATTTTTTTAAAGAATTTATTTTTATATCTCGCTTTAAGGTTCCTCGCTCCCATCAGAAACGGGATTATGACCAAATTAAGAGGAGACCTATACGATAAAGTACTTCAGCTACCGGTCGGATATTTTACAGAACAAAGAAAAGGCGATCTTATATCCAGAATGAGTAACGATGTAAATGAAGTAGAATGGAGTGTCGTGAATGTGATTGAAACACTGATCAGAGAACCGCTCAATATCTTGTTTTATCTCGTACTAATGATCATTTTAAGTCCGCAGCTTTCTTTGTTTCTGCTGATCTTTCTTCCGGTAACCGTATTTATTATAGGGAGGGTAAGCCGTAAACTAAAGAAAAAATCAAATGAAGCCCAGGAAAAAACAGGTACTGCAATTTCTTTATTGGATGAAACACTTGGAGGAATGCGTGTTGTAAAAGCATTTACTGCCGAAAAATTACTTGGAAAAAGATTCCATACAGTTAATGAGGATCTGAATCAGGTTCGTAATAAAATAAATTTCAGAAGAGATATGGCCTCCCCTTTATCTGAGATAATGGGTGTGGGTGTGCTATGCGGAATTCTTTGGTTTGGAGGACAACTTGTTTTAGATAATAGTTCTGCAGATCTTAATGCCGACACCTTTATCACTTATATTCTGTTTTTCACCCAGATCATTAACCCTGCCAAACATCTCTCTTCGGCATTTTATAATCTTCGGAGAGGTAGTGCCGCAATAGCAAGAATAGAAGAAATATTGTCGGCACCACTTGTTATCGAAGAAGCGGCTGATCCCATAGAAATTCAAGGCTTCGAAAAAGAGATTGAATTCCGGAATGTTACCTTCAAATATGATGATCAACCGGTTTTAAAAAATATTAGTTTTATCCTGAGAAAAGGACAAACAATTGCTCTCGCCGGTTCAAGTGGCTCCGGAAAATCTACTTTATCAGACCTGCTTCCTCGTTTTCATGATGTAGAAGATGGAGAAATTCTCATTGACGGCATTAATATCCGGGCAATAGGGCTGAAAAGCCTGAGGAAATTATTTGGCATTGTTACACAGGAGCCCGTTTTATTCAATGACACCATCGCAAATAATATATTGCTTGGCAAACCCGATGCTTCAAAAGAAGCTATTGAACAGGCCGCCAAAATTGCAAATGCCCATCATTTTATATCCCATAAAGAAGAAGGATATAACACAAACGTGGGTGACCGTGGGGCGAAACTGAGCGGAGGAGAAAGGCAGCGACTAACCATAGCCAGGGCTGTTTTAAAAAATCCCCCTATCCTGATTCTAGATGAAGCCACTTCCTCTCTGGATACTGAAAGCGAAAGACTGGTTCAGGATGCCATCAACCACCTGATGGAGTCAAGAACGAGTTTGGTAATCGCACACCGCCTTTCTACAATCAGGCATGCAGACCAGATTCTTGTACTTCAAAACGGAGAAATCACTGAAAGAGGTAACCATGAGGAGCTAATCCAGAAAAACGGCTTTTACAAGCGCCTGGTTGATATGCAGGAGGTGAAATAATTGTAACCATTAGGAAAAAGCTTCTATTTTCAAAAAATAGTATTACCTTTAATTGTTAATTTGATTCAAGAGAAGGTTGCTGAGCCTCAGATTCTTTTTCGAAAAGATTAGTTTCTACAGGAATTTAGCAGTACAATTTTGATTCATGATTTTTGTTTTTTAATTTTTTTCTCGTGAACATTTACGTAGGTAATCTTTCCTGGTCCATGACAAATGAGGACCTCGCCGCACTGTTTCAGCAATATGGCAGTGTGAGCTCCGCAAAAATTCTGAATGACAAATTTACCGGACGCAGCAAAGGCTTCGGTTTTGTCGAAATGGAAAATGCTGATGAAGCAAATGCTGCAATCAGCGCACTGAACGATTCTGACATTCAGGGTCGTAAAATTGTTGTTAATGAAGCTCAGCCTAAACCGGAAGGTGGCGGTGGCGGCGGATTCAAAAAACGCAGCTTTGGTGGCGGAAGCGGTGGCGGTGGTGGTTTTCGCAGAGGCGGCAGCGGCGGTGGTTTCAACCGTGGCGGCGGCGGAGGCGGATACAACCGCGACTATTAATGAAGAGTATTATCATCCTTTTCATAAATCCCTTCTTAATCAGAAGGGATTTTTTTTGCCCAAAAAAATAGCCGCAAAAGCGGCTATTATAAAAAGATATGAGGAGGAAATTTATTCTCCTGAAGATTTCACTTGTCCGGTTTTGGCTTCCATACTTAAAGTAGCATGGGGCACAGCCTTTAATCTAGCCTTATCAATCAATTTACCAGTAACACGACAAACACCGTAAGTTTTATTCTCAATGCGCATCAATGCCTTTTCAAGGTGATTGATGTAAGTAATTTGACGACTTGCACGCTGATTTAACTGTTCTCTTTCCATACTGACACTGCCATCCTCCATAGTCATATAACGACCATCCCCATCATCACCACCGGAATCATCTTTGCGGGTAATTAAACCCTGAAGAAATACCAGTTCTTTTTTAGCAGCCTCAAGTTTTCTCTGAATAAGGTCTTTGAACTCCTGTAGTTCAGCATCACTATATCTAACCATAGGTCCTTCTTCTTTTACGATTGGCTTTTTATCCAAAACTGATTTAGTAAAGTCTGGTTGATATCTGACAGAAGTTGAAACTGTTGTTTTAACAGGTTTAATTTCTACCGGCTTTGGCTTAGACTCCTTTTTCAGCTCCTGAATAGCCTTTTTAACTGGCGCTTTAATTGCAGCAACAGGTTGCGGAGCTGGTGATTTGACCTGAGGCTTCGCAGCAGGTTGAGGCTTTTGAACAACCACAGGCTTCACTGGTTGCTTAGTGGCGACAGTCTTTGTAACAACCGCTACTGGCTTAACATCCTTTTTTGCAACTGGCTTAGATGCTTTTGCTTGAACAGGCTTTTCAGCTTTTTTAGGAGCCGTCTTTTTAACGACTGGCTTAATTGTTTTCTTAACAGCTGGCTTAGCTGCCTTTGCTGCAGGCTTAACAATTTTTTTAGCGACAGGTTTCACCACTTTTTTGGGTGAAGGTTTTGCTGCTGGTTTTTTTGGCGCTGGTTTAGCCGGCTTTACCGTTTTTTTTACAGGCTTCTTTTTCGTTGGCATGCTACCCTCCTTTTTTGGATACTTTTACTTGAAATGTTTGCTCGTTTACGTCAATATCAGTTCCGCCATCTATTTCCGGCCGGAATATAAGCTGTTCGGCCAGAATTTCCGAGCAAATATAGGTTTTAAATGCAGTGATTGATTTCTCGAGTTCTCCGGCACCGGAAACCTCTACTAAAATCCTGTCTGTCAATTCAAATCCTCTTTCTTTTCTCAGCTTCTGAATCCGATTCACAAATTCCCTGGCATTCCCTTCATTCAGCAAGTCAGCTGTAATGGTCACATCCAATGCCACTGTTACAGCCCCCTTCACCGCCACCAACCAGCCAGGCAAATCCTCGCTTGTCACTTCCACATCTGTCAAATATATAGGAAGAGTTTCATTATCAATTAACAGATTATACACACTCGCCTTCTCGAGTTCCGTTATCTGCTCCTGACTGAACCCGGAAAGCGCCGCAGCAACAGCCTTCATCCTCGCTCCCATTTTCTTACCAAGCGACTGATAATTGGGTTTTATTTTTTTACGAATCACATTATTGTCACTCGACAAATACTCTACTTCTTTCACGTTTACCTCACTGCGTATCAGATCTTCCACTTTTTCAATCTGAGCCTTCATTTTCGGATTCAAAACAGGAATTAGGATTTTCTGCAAAGGTTGGCGCACTTTGATCTTCTCTTTCTTACGAAGAGATAACACCAAAGAACTAACATCCTGAGCAAGCTGCATCCGCTCTTCCAGTTCTTCATCAATACAATTATTATCGACAACAGGGAAATCGATGTGATGAACAGACTCTGCTTTAAATCTACCCGTCACCGCATTTAACTCTCTGAATATCGCATCGCTAAAAAATGGGGAAACTGGAGCTATCAAACGTAAAATTGTTTCAAGACATTCATATAATGTCTGATAGGCGCTAATCTTATCTGCTCCATATTCTCCTTTCCAAAACCGACGACGACACAAACGCACGTACCAGTTACTCAGATGCTCATCCACAAAATGCTCAATCAGACGCCCGGCCTGCGTTGGCTCGTAATCATCCATTTCTTTATTTACCTGGGCGATTAACGTATGCAAAGCAGATAAAATCCAGCGATCAATTTCAGGTCGGCTTTCTACAGGAATGTATTGCTCCTTAAAAGAAAACCCGTCAACATTTGCGTACAAAACAAAGAACTGATAAGTATTGTACAGTGTACCAAAAAACTTACGCTGCACTTCCTTGATGCCTTCAATATCAAACTTCATATTGTCCCACGGACTGGCATTTGTAATCAGATACCAGCGTGTTGCATCTGCTCCGTAGTTACTAATTGTTTGAAATGGATCAACCACATTCCCCAGGCGCTTACTCATTTTATTGCCATTCTTATCCAACACCAGACCATTGCTCACCACTGTTTCATAAGCAACACTATCGTACAGCAATGTCCCCAGCACATGTAAAGTATAAAACCAGCCTCTTGTCTGATCAACTCCTTCAGCAATGAAACTTGCAGGATATAACTCTTCAAAACTGTTAACGCCGGCAGGAAGCTTGAAAGGAAATTTCTCTCCCTTCTTAACCTTCTCATAATCCAACCCCCATTGCGCATAAGGCATAGCGCCACTGTCAAACCACACATCAATAAGATCAGGCACCCTATGCATAGCCAAGCCTTTGCTGCTTACCAGGATAATTTCATCAACATAAGGTTTATGAAGATCAATTTTATCAGAAGTCAGTAACTGACTATTTTTTGTGCCAATTTTTTCGTCCGCCTTTTGGGCTTCTTCTCGCAGCTCTTCAATCGTACCAATACATATTTCTTCCTCGCCATCTTCAGTACGCCAAATAGGTAGTGGAGTTCCCCAGAAACGACTTCTGCTTAGGTTCCAGTCAACCATATTTTCCAGCCAATTGCCAAAACGTCCTTCTCCGGTTGACCTTGGTTTCCAGTTGATGGTTTTATTTAATTCAACCATCCTGTCTTTCAGCGCCGTTGTTTTAATGAACCACGCATCAAGCGGGTAATACAAGATAGGCTTGTCCGTGCGCCAGCAATGAGGATAAGTATGTTCATACTTCTCAACTTTAAATGCACGGTTCTCTTTTTTTAGTTTGACGCAGATGTCAACATTTACATCTACATACTGAGAATCATCTTTGTAATTTTTTACATATCGGTTGCTGAACTCACCCAACCCATCCACAAATTTCCCTTCACGATCAACCATCGTCAGTATACCAATACCGTATTTCTTTCCTACTTTATAGTCGTCCGCGCCAAATGCCGGCGCTGTATGTACAATACCCGTTCCGTCTTCGGTCGTTACAAAATCTCCTATCAATACGCGAAAAGGATTTGCATCCGGTGTTATTTTTTTAATTTCATCAAGATTGTTTGCATTGAAAGGAAGCAACTGTTCGTACTGTATCCCTTCCAACTCTGAACCTTTAAATGATGTGAGAATCTTCCAGGGAATAAGTTTCTGTTCTCCGTTATAATTTTCAAAATAACCATGTTCGCCTTCAGCCTTTACATATTTATGCAGAAGATCTTTTGCGAGAATAACATTTACAGGCAAATGGGTATATGGGTTGAATGTTTGCACCAACACATAATCAATGTTTGCACCAACTGTTAGTCCGAGATTGCTTGGCAATGTCCATGGTGTGGTGGTCCATGCCATCAAAAACACATCCTTCCCTGTTGTATGATCATACAGAAACCGACTTGCTTCATTTTCAATAGCACGAAACATCACCGTGGCACTTGTATCCTTTACTTCCTTATAGGTGCCGGGTTGGTTTAATTCATGTGAGCTCAGACCTGTTCCCGCAGCAGGAGAATAAGGCTGTATACTAACACTCTCATAGAGTAACCCTTTTTTATAAAGTTGTTGTAACAGCCACCACAGCGTTTCAATATACTCATTGTGAAAAGTAACATAAGGATCTTTCAGGTCCACCCAGTAGCCCATGCGGCGGGTGATCTCATCCCATTTATCTTTAAACCGCAAAACCGCCTCTCTACATTTTTGGTTGTATTCCTCAACAGATATCTTAACCCCGATATCTTCTTTTGTAATGCCTAATTCCTTTTCTACACCCAATTCAATGGGAAGACCATGGGTATCCCAACCACCTTTTCGGTTTACCCGATAGCCCTGCATGGTTTTATAGCGACAAATCAGATCTTTTAGCGTACGTGAAATAACATGGTGAATACCCGGCATACCATTTGCGCTTGGAGGTCCTTCATAGAAAACAAAAGAAGGTGCATCCTTTCTGATAGATATGCTCTTTTCAAAAGCCTGGTCTTTCTCCCATCTGGAAAGAATCTCCTGTTCCATCTGCGGAAGATTCAACTGTGCATATTCTTTGTATCTGGCGCTCATTTGTTGCCTGTCTTTGTCTGTGAAAAAGTGTGCAAAATTACAAAAAGAAAGCCCCCGAAACGGGTTTTCGGGGGCGAGTTTTGACTTTTATTAAAAATTATTGAGGTAAAAGTGAACGGCTGCCATCAGCTTGATAGGCAACCCTGATCTTATACTTGATCTTTGTCGGACGCGTAGGAGGAATAACCAGGTTGCCATTATCGTCGGTCGGATCTGCACTGAGGATTTCAAGTTTGGCATATTTATTTGTTGCCGTACGGAATACAAAGGTCCTGCCTGCAATTGGTGAAAATGAACGCGTCTGTGCATTATAAATGTACCAGTCGTCTGCTTTTACAGCCAGTTGAGTTGCAGTGGTATCATATTTATATCCGGCCTGAGGGGCTTCTTTTACCTGATCGAAAGGGGTACTGATCACCTGAACTCCTGCCTGTCCGGGACCGCTCACACCGCTGTTTACGATGATTTTTTCAAACCTCATTGCAAAATCCCATTTGTTCGATGCAGAGTCTGTTTTAGGAACTTCCTGCCCCAGGGAAAAACTAAAAAAATTAAAGTTACCGCTGGTTGCACTACCGTTCACTAGAAAATCCTTTTGCTCAACGACAGCAGGATCTGGGGTGTTGTCTTTTTTGCAGGATGTCAAAATAAAAGCTCCTGCTACAAATGCAATCATACTCAAACGCTTCATACTAATTGTTTTTAATGATGAAATAAAAAATGAATGGTTATAAAATATTGTCGCCCGGGAATGTTGGGTAGATTCACCGGATCTATATAGTTCATGAGGTTATTAACTCCTGTCTGCAATTCTATCTGCTTTTTGATTTGCTTCGTTGCAGATAAATTCACCTGCACATACCCTTTTGCATATTCTTTGTCCATATTCGCAAAGCCGTTCCCATCGAGATCTGTCACCCCCCATCTGCTACGATAGATAAAACGAAGATTAGCAGAAAAGCCTTTGGCGGGTTCATCATAAAAAAAACGAAGATTGGCCTGATGACGACTCCTGTTAAGTAATCCGCCATAGTCAGCAAGTGACATCAGGCGTGCAGATCCACCCGGGACATCTCGTCCAAATACTTTTCCCTCCCTAATCTGGCTTCTGACTTCGGTATCTCCTGTAACCAAGAACTGGTATCCGGCAAAAACACTAAATCCTTTCTTAAGAGGAAGTTGTATGTTCCACTCTCCTCCGTAAGTAAAAGCTTTCTTCTGGTTTACATAACTGAATACATAAGTACCATTGTTTTGCACCGCAACAGGGAGGTAGTTGATGAGCTCTCGTATTCTGTTGTAAAACAAATTTCCTTCCGCAAGAAACCCTGATTGATGATGATACCTGAATCCGCCATTCCATCCCTGGGAAATCTCCGGATTTAATTGCGTGATCTGGTATGCAGCAGGCAGAATTTGAAGGATCAAGCCCTGGCTCTTTTGCTGTTCCAGCGCCTCAATGGAAAACTCAGATGCTCCGTAAATTGTATAGCCTTGTGCTGCATTGTTGATGAAATTTAAATAAAGCTGACGAAAATCCGGCGCCTTAAATCCCGCACCATAAGAAAACTGAAAACCCAGTTGATCGGAATACTTCCACTGTAATGCAAGCTTCGGACTAAACCTGCTTCTGAAATCTGTATTATGATCATAACGAGCGCCAGCAATCAGATTTAACTTTTGATTGAATTTGTAATCCGACTGAACAAATACATAAGATAGATTCTGCTGTTTTATTTCCAGATATCTTGTTGTTCTTACAAACTGTACTGTATGACCTGCCCCTACAGAAAAAAGATGATCCTTGTTAAGTTTTATGTCAGTCTGGTTCTCTGCTCTCCAGAACTGCTGACGAAAACGATCATCGTAATAAGCAATACTATTTTTTAAACTGTCGAGTGACTGGTTATATTCATAAACGCTGCCGTATAGCCGAAGAGCGCTGTTTACTTTTTCTGAAAAACGATGTGTCAGTACAGGATTAATATTCAAATCCTTAGTTACACCATTTCCGCCTATATTAATGACCGGACTGTTAATCGCATAAAAACTTTGCTGCTTGCCGCTGAAATAACGCAAATTCAAAGAAAGTTTTGTACGATTCGAAAACTGATGTTTTAATTTGAATTGCATTGTATAATTCCGGTAAGGATCCAGTGTTTTCTCCGGCGTTTTCGGATCGAGTTCATAACCCTTACTGCTGTTTCGGTTCAAAAAATAAAAGAGATTAGTTTTCTTATTACTGATTGCACCATTCACTAAAGCATCTATGGTTTGATAGCTTCCGTAACGAAAACTTGCTTTGAGATGATTGTCTTTCGGGTCTTCCGTAATGATATTCACGACCCCGGCCATCGCTTCACTGCCATACAAACTGGAAGAAGGTCCTTTAACGATTTCAATTTTTTTGATATTGCCAATTGCAAAACGTGAAAGGTCCATCACACCACCCTGTCTGCCAATCAACGGCTCTCCGTCCAGAAGTATCAACGAGTAATCCGGCGACAAGCCCTGCATTTGAATCCCATTCCCGAAAATCCCCCCGCCAACTGCATTGCTTCCGGTACCTGCACTGAGAAACAAACCTGTTTGCTCCTGCAAAATTTCATTGAGACGCAATGCGCCGGTTTGCTTCAGCTGTTTTTGTGAGATAAGTGTAACGGGGATGGCAATATTGCCAAGTTTACGTTCAGTTCGGGTAGCGGTAATGACAACTTCTTCCAATGGATTTTTAATGATTGTGTCTGGAGATGATTGTGCAAGACATCCTCCGGTAATCAGTATGAAAAAAGCAATTAGAAGATTGCGCATAAAAACAAACAGAATGCAAATTTGACATTCTGTTTGCGCAAGATTATCACCGTATTGTCATTTTCTCCAGGTGATAAAAAAATGACAATTCTATGACAATAGATAAACTTATAATTTGGCACCGATAGTTATAAAGAAGTTCCTTGGCTCGGCAGTCATCAAACCCGGACCAGGATAGCCGCCGGCACGACGTGTGAAATAGGCTTCGTTGAACAAATTATTGAGGCCACCCTTGATGAAAAACTGGTCATTAAACTTCCAGGTTCCGGCAAGATCAACCAACTCGTAAGAAGGAATTAAACCATTGATCCCTGTCGCATTGGGTGTAAAAGTATTGTTTGCATCACTGAAAGCTTTGGCAACATAGTTATATTGAATTGTCCCTGTGAACTTCTTCGTTGTTATAGTAACCCCTCCACGAAGAATTTCACGCGGCGCATTTTCTACCCTATTATTTTTGAGTGAAGACTCAATCAGATTATTACCCTGACGGATAATGATGTTAAACTGATCGTAACGCGCATCAATCAAACCGGCAGAAGCAAATAATAGAACGTTGAGTTTTTTGGGCGTTGAGATCCATGCTTTTGTCGGACTAAATTCGACAAGGATTTCCGTACCTCTGCTGAAGCTATTTCCGATATTGGTACGTAAATTATAGAAGCTATTATCGGCGCGCTGTTGGGCTATAATACCGATGCGATTATTGTATTGCAGCCAATAAGCACTTACATCAAAGAAGAGATAATCTTTAATGGTACCGCGCCATCCGAAATCAATATTATAACCTTTTGCATCACGCAGATTTTGGTCAATAACATCAGTTGTAGGATTAGCAGTCAGGTCGCTGAATAAAATCGGACGATACGCTTTTGAATAGTTGGCATACAACTCAGTAGTACCAATATGGTATTCCGTACCTGCACCAAAAAGAAGGAACTGGCGGAGACGGTTTTCATCAGACACTTTGTTTT
>JAULVS010000037.1:0-33048 GCA_032110905.1 Chitinophagaceae bacterium
CGATCCAGTCATCTACTTTATGCCCCGGCAACTGTCCTCCTTCTCCGGGCTTGGCACCCTGTGCCATTTTGATTTGCAATTCATCAGCTTCGGTGAGATACAAACTGGTAACACCAAATCTTGCAGAAGCAACCTGCTTGATGGCTGACCGCATAGAATCCCCATTGGTAAGTGGTGTGTATCGTTGCTCATCTTCTCCACCTTCACCTGTATTGCTTTTCCCTCCTAAACGATTCATCGCAACTGCAAGTGTTGTATGCGCTTCCCAGGAGATAGAACCAAAACTCATTGCACCTGTCGCAAAACGTTTATAAATAGATTCTGCCGGCTCTACTTCGTCAATAGAAATTGCAGGTCGATTTGGTTTAAACTCAAACATGCTTCGCAACGTGGCAGCCTTTACGCTCTGCTCATTGACGTATTTGGTATATTTTTTGAATGTGGCATAATCATTCATCTTCGTTGAATATTGCAAAAGATGAATGGAGGTAGGATTAAAGAGATGAAATTCTCCTTTGCGTTTCCATTGATAAACTCCTCCTACGGGTAAACGATCGACCGGAATTTCTTTTCTACTGAATGCAAAATAATGCTTGACCAATGCCTCTTTGGCAATTTCTTCCAAACCTATTCCCTGTATGCGACTGGTTGCTCCGGTGAAATAATGATCCACTACATCCTGATTGATACCAAGTATCTCAAAGATTTGTGCACCCTGATATGATTGCAATGTAGAGATTCCCATTTTTGAGAAAACTTTCAGCAATCCGTCACATACTGCTTTCACATAGTTATACCTTAATTCTTCCCAGGTAAGATCTGTTTGAATAGCCCCATTCACTTTCATATTACGTATGGAAGCCATTGCCAGATACGGGTTGATGGCTGTTGCGCCAAATGCAAGCAAACAAGCAAAATGATGAACCTCCCATACATCGCCTGCTTCTACCACAATACCAACCTGACCACGAAGGCCTTTGCGTATTAAATGATGATGTACCGCTGCTGTTGCAATCAGTGAAGGAATCGCAGCATGATCACTGTCGACTGCACGATCGCATAGAATCAACACTTCAAATCCATCATGCACTGCATCCTCCGCATAACGACAGAGACGATCTAATCCGCGCTTTAATGAATCAGGCTTGCCATCTGCACGGAAATAAGTCTGCAGAGTCTTTGCCTGAAATATTCCGGTGTCAATGCTTCGGATCTTTTCGAGTTCTTTGCTCGTTAACACAGGATGCTTCAATGCAACAGTATGACAATGTTCCGGTTTTTCTTCAAGTAAGTTGCCGTTATTTCCAACGAAGGTTGCCAAACTCATCACCATTCTTTCACGTATCGGATCAATCGGGGGATTCGTGACCTGCGCAAATAATTGTTTGAAATAAGAAGAGAGATGTTGCGGCTGATCGCTTAGAATAGCAAGAGGTGTATCTGTCCCCATCGAACCAATCGGCTCTTTGCCGTCCAACGCCATGGGCTTGACGATAGTATCGATATCTTCAGTAGAATAACCAAATGCTTTTTGATATTTGAGCACTGATGCATCCGAAAGATGAGAGAAAGTAACACGTGGATCTTCCAGATCTTCTAATCTGATTTTATATTGATTCAACCAGTCACCGTATGGCTTTGCAGCACAAATACTTTGTTTTACTTCTTCATCACTGATGATACGACCTTGTTCCATATCCACTACAAACATCTTACCCGGTTGCAGTCTTCCTTTCTCACGAACAGTTGCTGGATCAACAGGCAAAGCACCTGTTTCAGAAGCCATAATCACGCGATCGTCTTTGGTAACGCAATAACGAGAAGGGCGCAATCCATTTCTATCAAGCGTTGCACCAATAATTTTTCCATCTGTAAAACTGATAGATGCCGGGCCATCCCATGGTTCCATCATTGAAGCATGGTATTCATAAAATGCTTTCTTCACCGGATCCATCTGCTCATTGCCATCCCATGCTTCGGGTATCAGCATCATCATTACATGCGGCAAACTTCTGCCCGTCATCGCCAGCAATTCAATCATATTATCAAGGCATGCTGAATCTGATTGTGCGCCCGGCACAATGGGAAGCAACATCTCCATTTCTTCTTTTGTGAAATAAGGAGAAGTAAACCCGTGTTCACCGGTTCTTAACCAGTTGAGATTGCCCTGCAGTGTATTGATCTCTCCATTGTGTGCAATAAAACGAAAAGGCTGTGCGAGTTTCCAGGAAGGAAATGTATTTGTCGCAAAACGGCTATGAACCAACCCAAATGCGCTGACAAGACGTTTGTTTTGCAGATCGGGGAAATAACGACGCACCTGGTTGCTGGTGAGCTGGCCTTTATAAACTAAAGTTTTATAAGAAAGCGAGGCGATATAAAAACCGATTTCATCTTTACGTATTACGCTATTGATGAGATGAGTGGCATGGTTACGAAGAACGAATAATTTACGTTCAAATGCATCGGGATCTGTGATGTGATCGGGACAGGCAACAAATACATGTTCCATCTCCGGTTCAACTGACAGAGCAGTATAACCGATGCCGTCGGGATTAACCGGAACTTTTCTAAATGTAAGAATTTCAATCCCCAATTTTTCAGCTGTTCGGCTGAAGATTGCTCTGCACTCTTCGCGTAATTTTATTTCTTTTGGAAAGAAGATGACTCCTACTCCGTATTTACCAAACGAAGGAAGATGAACCCCTAACTTCAAACACTCTTCAAAGAAAAACTCATGTGGCATCTGGACCATAATACCTGCTCCGTCGCCGGTATTGTGCTCACAACCACAAGCTCCTCTGTGCTCCATGTTTTCCAGCACGGTGAGTGCATCCGAAATATTCTGATGGGATTTGTTTCCTTTGATACTCGCCACAAAACCGATCCCGCACGCATCGTGCTCAAAAGCGGGATTGTATAAACCTTGATTGCCTGCCATTTTCATTACAAATTAAAATGATCAATTCCTTAAAAAAGGTTGACTTTTTTTCAATGCAAACAATCGCAATAAAATTACAAAACAATCATACTAACAGCTGTTTATTGTGGATAGGGATTTAAGAATTTTTTATAGAGGAAAGAAAAGAAGTTATTTATTGTAGGTTGTTCGTTATTCGAAAAGAAAATAATTGATTAAAGCTACTCGAACTATCGACCTCTTATACTACCTGCAACTCGGACTAACTTATTTATCTCGCACCTACGGCACTTGTATAATTATCAAAACATCTTTCTACGCATGTTAAGCCCCTACGGTGCTGAATCAATTTGTAGGAACACAAACTGCAACAGGCTCAACCAGAGTACGGACGAAAGATATTTCGCCCCTATACACTACACCAAATACCCAAACAAGGTATCATCCTTATTCAACTCCGTAAACTGTATCTGATATTGCTGCATATTCTGTAACAACTGCGCATAATCATCTTTCGATTTTAATTCAACTCCAATCAGCGCGGGACCACTTTCTTTATTGGTCTTCTGAATATATTCAAAGCGGGTAATATCGTCTGTCGGACCCAATACATGATTCACAAATTCTTTCAAGGCGCCGGGACGTTGTGCAAAGCGAACAAGGAAATAATGTTTCAACCCTTCATATTGTAAAGAACGCTCCTTGATCTCCTGCATACGATCGATATCATTGTTACTTCCACTAACAACACAAACAACATTCTTGCCTTTGATCTGCTCCGCATAAAGATCCAGTGCGGCAATACTCAATGCACCTGCAGGCTCTACCACGATCGCATCTTCATTGTAGAGATTGAGAATGGTCGTACAAACTTTCCCTTCCGGTATAAGCAACATATCCGACAAAACATCTTTGCAAATAGCAAACGTGATGTCCCCCACTCTCTTCACTGCTGCGCCATCCACAAAGCGATCAATCTCATTTAACACAACCGGATGACCTTCCTTCAAAGACTGATACATCGCAGGGGCTCCTTCCGGCTCCACTCCAATGATTTTTGTATGTGGTGAATAGGTTTTGAAGTAAGCACCCACTCCCGCTGATAACCCACCTCCGCCAACAGGTAAAAACAAATAATCTACATCAGCTGTATCTTCCAGTATTTCCAATCCAACCGTTCCTTGTCCTTCTATAATACGCGCATGATCAAAAGGAGGAATAAATGTCATATCATGCGAACGTGTATATTCCAATGCAGCGACCGCACAATCATCAAACGTATCTCCGGCAAGTTCAATGCGAATGGCATCTTCTCCGAACATAGATGTCTGACGGATCTTTTGCTTAGGTGTAATCACCGGCATGAAGACAACACCCTTCACCCCCAATTTTTTACAACTATAAGCAAACCCCTGTGCATGATTGCCTGCACTCGCACATACCACACCTTTTGACAATTGCTCATGCGGTAATGAACTCATCAGATTATATGCCCCTCTGAGCTTATAACTGCGTACTACCTGCAAGTCTTCTCTTTTCAGATACACATTGCACTTATACTTCTTCGACAAATTGGTATGCAACTGCAAAGGGGTATGATGCACAACCTTTCGCAGGTTAACAGCTGCCTTGTGAAAATGCAATTCCGGTATGGCCTGTATTGTGTTTTCCATATCAAGCCGACTGTTCAGTTGTGCGCACCGCTTTCATTGCTGTCATTGCCTTACGTAACACCGCTCCCACCTGCTCAACGGGATGAGACCGGAGAACGTGATTCACCTCAATGATCTTTTTGTTATCAACACCATTGCTTTTCCCTTCGTTGAAATTTTTACCAATAACATCTGTGCCGATCTTCGTCATAAACGATGCCAATAATGGTTTAGCAGCATGATCAAACAAATAGCAACCATATTCTGCCGTATCAGAAATCACACGGTTCATCTCGTAAAGTTTCTTACGTGCAATAGTATTTGCAATCAATGGTGTTTCATGTAGTGATTCATAATAAGCAGATTCTTCTTTGATACCCGCTTCTACCATCGTTTCAAATGCCAGCTCCACACCTGCACGAATGAAGCCAACCATTAAGAGTCCGTTATCAAAATAAGCCTGCTCTTCGATGGTTACAGAAGAAGCAGTTGTTTTTTCAAAAGCTGTTTCTGCTGTAGCTGCTCTCCATCCAAGTAATTGCTGGTCATCATTGGCCCAGTCGGCCATCATCGTTGAAGAAAAAACACCACTCATGATATCATCCTGGTGTTTTTGGAAAAGAGGACGAAGAATCTGTTTTAGCTCTTCAGATAAATCAAACGCTTTGATCTTAGCGGGGTTGGATAAACGATCCATCATCGCTGTTACACCTCCGTGTTTCAACGCCTCCGTAATCACCTCCCAACCATATTGTATCAGCTTGGAAGCATAACCCGGTTCAGCACCTTTCTCGATCATTTTATCAAAACATAGTATCGATCCTGTTTGCAACACTCCGCACAAAATCGTTTGCTCTCCCATCAGATCACTCTTTACTTCCGCCACAAAAGAAGAACGCAAAACACCGGCACGATGTCCGCCTGTTGCTACAGCGTATGCCTTGGCTTGGGCTAGCCCTTTTCCTTCAGGATCATTCTCCGGATGCACAGCGATCAATGTGGGAACACCAAATCCTCTCTTGTATTCTTCACGCACTTCCGTACCCGGACATTTCGGTGCAACCATAATAACAGTGATATCTTTTCTGATCTGCATCCCTTCTTCAACAATATTAAAACCATGAGAATAAGAAAGCGTTGCTCCCTTTTTCATCAAAGGCATAACGGCATTAATGACAGATGTATGTTGCTTGTCAGGGGTCAGGTTCAACACCAAATCTGCTGAAGGAATGAGTTCTTCATAAGTACCCACTGCAAACCCATTCTCTGTTGCATTCTTCCATGAGGCACGCTTCTCAGCAATTGCTTCAGCACGCAAAGCATACGAAATATCCAGACCGGAATCACGCATATTTAAGCCCTGGTTCAGCCCCTGTGCTCCGCAACCAACAATCACAATTTTCTTTCCAAGTAATGCATTTACGCCATCACTGAATTCGCTGCGATCCATGAATTCACATACACCCAGTTGGTTGAGCTGCTCCCGCAGCGGCAATGAATTGAAATAATTAGCCATTTTAGTTGATATTGATAAAAAATATTTTACATCGAAAAAACTTCCTCGTTGCGTCCGAGATACTCGTTTTCTTTCACCACTTTACTAGGTTCGCGCTGTTCAAACTCTTTAATTTTATTATGAAAACCTTCGCTGTTCTTGATGATAGCAACCCTGGCCGAACGCACAAACTCAATGAGCCCATACGGTGCGAGTACCTTGATCAGGTTATCAGTCTCCTCTCGATGCCCCGCAACTTCAAATACAGTGTAATCTTTTCTGATAACAACCGCTTTCGCACCATGCTGACTCAATAATCGCTCAACGGGAACCTGCTCTGCAATCACTTCAGTAGGAACCTTGTACAATGCCAGCTCCTGCCAAACGATTTCTTCATTTGTATTGTAATACACCTTCAATACTTCTACTTGTTTTTCTATCTGTCGACATATTTTACGAACAACATCCTCCGTTTCATTGATGACAATTGTAAAACGATGTACGCTATCCACTTCTGAAGGAGAACTATTGATGCTGTCGATATTGATTTTCCTTCTGGTGAAAATGATCGCGATACGGTTCAGTAAACCAATCTGATTTTCTGTATACACCGTGATGGTGTATTCCTGTTTTCCTGAACTTCCTGCTGCTGTAGCATGAAGTTGTTTTTGTAGATTAAAAAGATTCATCAGATTCATTTTTCTTATTACTCAGATTTGATCATTCGATATTCTTATAATTCTTCTTTGCTCAACACAATTTCAGCCACACCTCTACCCTGAGGCACCATCGGAAACACGTTGTTCTCTTTCCCAACCATCACTTCCAACAAATAAGCACCTGGCGTATTGAGCATCTCCTGTAAACCTTCTTTAAGCCCGGAACGATCATTGATTGTTTTTCCCGGAATACGATATCCTTTAGCAACCTGAACAAAATCCGGACTTTGTATGTCCACAAAAGAATATCGCTTCTCATGAAACAACTGCTGCCACTGACGCACCATTCCCAGAAACTGATTATTCAAGATGAGTATTTTTACATTGGTGTGATATTGCATGATGGTACCCAATTCCTGAATGGTCATCTGAAATCCGCCATCTCCAATTACTGCCACTACTGTTCTGGAAGGATCTCCATACGCAGCACCTATTGCAGCAGGTAAAGCAAAGCCCATTGTACCCAAACCACCACTTGTGATATTGCTCTTGCTGTGATTCATTTTAGCATAACGACAAGCCACCATCTGATGCTGACCTACATCCGTCACGATAATTGCATCTCCATTTGTGAGTTCATTCAATGTATGAATCACTTCTCCCATCGTCATCACCTCTTCTGAAGGATTTAATTCTGCATCGATACATAGATTTTTTTCTTTCTCCATGTGTTCCTGAAACAACGAAAGCCATTCCGGATGAGCCCGTTTTTCTATGAGAGAAGTCAATAAAGGCAACGTCTCTTTGCAGTCTCCCCATACCGGCACAGCTGCTTTCACATTCTTGTCGATCTCTGCCGGATCAATATCCAGATGAATAATTTTCGCCTGCTTGGCATATTTATCAAGTCGACCTGTTACACGATCATCAAACCTCATGCCCACTGCAATCAACACATCACACTCATTCGTCAAAACATTCGGTCCGTAATTACCATGCATCCCAAGCATACCAACTGCAAGCGGATGTTCAGTTGACAAAGCACTCATTCCCAAGATGGTCCATGCAGCAGGTATTCCGCCTTTTTCAATGAATGCACGAAATTCATTTTCCGCTTTGCCCAGAATGACACCCTGACCAAATATCACAAACGGACGTGTTGCTTTATTGATTAACTGCGCGGCTTGTTCAATATACTCTTTTCGAATATGTGGTTTCGGACGATAACTGCGTATGTGATCGCAATGCTGGTATCCTGCATAATCAAACAACTGCAGTTGAGCATTCTTTGTAATATCAATCAAAACAGGGCCGGGTCTTCCGCTTCCTGCAATGTAAAATGCCTTCGCCAATACACCGGGTATTTCACTTGCATCTGTTACCTGATAATTCCACTTGGTAACAGGTGTTGTGATGTTGATGACATCTGTTTCCTGAAATGCATCCGTACCAAGCAGATGAGCGAATACTTGTCCTGTGATACAAACAACAGGTGTTGAGTCAATCATCGCATCAGCAAGACCTGTAACAAGATTCGTTGCACCCGGACCGCTTGTCGCAAATACAACTCCGGTTTTACCACTCGCGCGTGCATAACCCTGCGCAGCATGTACAGCCCCCTGTTCGTGACGAACAAGGATATGCTGAAGACGGTCATTGTAATCATACAATGCATCATAGATGGGCATAATGGCTCCACCGGGATAACCAAAAATGATTGATACTCCTTCTTGTACCAATGCATCCAATACAGACTCACTACCGCTGATTTTGCGTGTCGTGTTTGAAGTAGAAGGTGTAGATGATAATTCCGCAGCTTGCATATTCATTAACTGTTGATTCTGAATTATTCTTTTATCGCATCTGTTACACATCCCTCAGCAGCTGTTGTGGTACGCTGCGCGAATTTGAACAGAAGTCCTTTTTTTGCTTTTAATTCCGGACGTACCCATTGCTTTCGTCTCATTTCAATTTCCTCTTCACTTACTTGCAGCATCATTGTTCTTTTGATGGCGTCGAGCTCAATGATATCGCCATCTTTCACCAATGCAATTAACCCGCCATCGTACGCTTCCGGTGTAATATGTCCCACTACAAACCCATGTGTTCCGCCGCTGAATCGACCATCCGTGATTAACGCAACTGATTTGCCAAGTCCGGCTCCAATGATCGCTGATGTTGGTTTCAGCATTTCAGGCATTCCTGGTCCTCCTCTCGGACCAACATATCGAATCACTACTACATCACCCGCCTTCACTCTTCCTGATTGAATTCCCTGAATCAAATCCTGTTCACCATCAAATACACTTGCTGGTCCAACAAAACGTTCTCCTTCTTTTCCGGTGATCTTGGCCACACTTCCTTTCTCTGCAAGATTGCCGTATAGTATTTGGAGATGCCCTGTTTGTTTGATGGGATGTTCAATGGGAAAAATAACTTTCTGAGATTCAAAATCAAGATCAGGCACTTCACTCAGATTCTCTGCAATCGTTTTACCTGTTACCGTCATGCAATGACCATGCAAGTAACCTTTTTGAAGAAGGTATTTCATCAAAGCAGGCACACCGCCCATCTTATGCACATCTTCCATTAAGTATTTACCGCTTGGTTTCAGATCTGCCAGCACAGGAACACAATCACTGATCCGCTGAATATCATCCTGCGTAAACGTTACATCTACACTCCAAGCCATGGCAATGAGATGAAGAACAGCATTAGTAGATCCTCCAAGTGCCATGATCACTGTGACTGCATTTTCAAATGCTTCACGCGTCATGATATCAGCCGGACAAATATTTTTCTCTAATAAAACTTTAATTGCTTTGCCGGCTTGTGCACATTCATCTTTTTTCTCATCGCTCAACGCAGGATTAGAAGAAGAATAAGGCAAACTCATTCCCAATGCTTCAATGGCACTTGCCATTGTATTTGCTGTGTACATCCCACCGCAAGCACCCGGACCCGGACAGGCATTCATCACAATGCCTTTGAAGTCGGCTTCCGCAATAGTGCCTGCAATTTTTCTTCCCAATGCTTCAAAAGCTGAAACGATGTTTAACTCTTCTCCATTGTAATGACCCGGTGCGATTGTACCGCCATACACCATAATGGAAGGGCGATTCAAACGCCCCATAGCAATGATTGAGCCAGGCATATTCTTATCACAACCAGGCACTGCAATGATGCCGTCATAATAATGCGCACCACAAACAGCTTCAATGCTATCAGCAATGAGGTCTCTGCTGATAAGCGAATAACGCATGCCATCTGTTCCGTTACTAATACCATCACTCACACCAATCGTATTAAAGATCAAACCCACCATCTCATGTTCCCACACACTCTTCTTCACAATGGCAGCCAGATCATTCAGGTGCATATTACAGGTGTTGCCATCGTAACCCATGCTCACAATACCCACCTGTGCTTTTTGCATGTCTTCCTCTTTCAAACCTATGCCATAAAGCATTGCCTGTGCTGCAGGCTGTGTTACATCCTGAGTGAGTACACGTGAATATTTATTTAGTTCAGCCATGTATAATGGATATTAGATGATGGTAGATTTTCTTAATTCGATGTTTTCCTGATTCACAGATCCCGGAATTTTTCCGGATACATAATCTGCAATCAAATCTCCAATGGTAGAAGTGAAGTAGAAATTAACTGCATCAATGTCTTTGGTAACAAATTGATTCTGCAAACTCCATTCAATAGCAGTACGCACCACTTCTGCTTCTTTTGTCAGCTCAAAAAAATCGAGCAACATAGCAGCAGAAAGAATGGAGCCAAGCGGATTTGCAATATCTTTTCCTGCTGCCTGTGGGTAAGAACCATGGATTGGTTCAAATAGTGCAGGACCAGTTCCAACAGAAGCTGAAGGAAGCATTCCAAGTGAACCACTCAACACACTGGCTTCATCACTGATGATATCGCCAAACATATTTTCTGTTAATACCACATCAAACTGAGAAGGATTCAGGATGATCTGCATAGCTGCATTGTCGACGAACATGTAATCGACCTGCACATCAGGATACTGAGTAGCAATTTCCTGCACTACTTTTCTCCAGAGACGGGAAGTATCAAGCACATTCGCTTTGTCAACCAGTGTCAGTTTTTTTCTACGTTTACGTGCATTCGTAAAAGCAAGATGTGTAATCCGCTCTATTTCAGTTTTTGTATATGCGCACAAATCACTGGCTGAACTCCCATCTGCTGCAGTTTGCTTTTCTCCGAAATAGATCCCTCCGGTGAGTTCACGGAATATCACGAAATCGACATCTTTCATTTTTTCCGGACGCAAAGGTGATAAATGCTGAAGGGATGAATAAGAAGATATCGGACGAATATTGGCAAAAAGTTGTAACGCTTTTCTGATGCCAAGTATGCCTTGCTCAGGCCTTACTTTGGCTGTAGGATCATTGTCATACCGAGGGTCACCAACAGCACCAAATAAAACGGCATCTGATGACAAACAAAGATCAATTGTTTCAACAGGCAAAGCATCTCCTGTTGCATCAATGGCAACAGCACCAATGAGTGCTTCTTCAAAATGAAATACATGGCCGTATTGTTGCGCCACTGCTTCCAGTACTTTTTTGGCTTGTGTTGTTACTTCAGGACCGATACCATCCCCTTTTAACAATGCAATCTTTTTTTCCATGGATTTAGATTTTTACTTTTTCAAATTCTTCAATTTCGCTTTTCATACTGAGCAGAAAATCGATATCGTCGTACCCATTCAGCAAACAGGTTTTTTTATAGGAATTAATTTCAAACGAAACGAAATCACTTGATTGGTCTATTGTGATGGTTTGATTGGGCAAATCAACTGTAATGGTTGACTCTGCATCAAGCTGAAATAACTTCGACAGAAATTCATCAGTTACCATTACCGGTAGTAGTCCATTGTTGAGTGCATTATTACGGAAGATGTCGGCAAAAAAACTACTCACTACTACATTGAATCCGTAATCGGTGATTGCCCAGGCAGCATGCTCGCGGGAAGAACCGCAACCAAAATTTTTACCTGCTACAAGTATGGAACCACTGTATCGCGATTGATTCAGTACAAAGTCAGGCTTCGGCTTTTGCTCATCATCTGCTTCGTATCTCCAGTCGCGAAATAAATTTTTGCCAAATCCATCTCGTGTTGTTGACTTGAGAAAACGCGCAGGAATGATCTGATCCGTATCGATGTTCTCGACTTGTAACGGAACAAAACGTGATTGTATGATATCTAATTTCTTTGCCATGTTATAATTAATTCATCCATTCTCTGATATCTGAAACAACTCCTGCAACTGCAGCAGCCGCAGCAGAAAGAGGACTTGCGAGCAAAGTCCTTGCTCCTACTCCCTGTCTTCCTTCGAAATTTCGGTTACTGGTGCTGATGCAATATTTTCCCTGCGGAATTTTGTCTTCATTCATACCAAGGCAAGCACTGCAACCCGGTTGACGGAGCATAAAACCTGCTTCTTCAAATATTTTGTCAATCCCCTCTTCTCTTGCCTGTTTCTCTATCTGTTTGCTTCCCGGAACGATCCATACCTCAACATCATCTGCTTTACGTTTTCCTTTCACGAAATCTGCCACCATACGTAGGTCTTCAATGCGACTATTGGTGCAACTGCCTATAAAAACATAATCAATTTTTTGTCCAAGTATCGGCTTACCTGATTCAAGCCCCATATAAGTGAGCGACTGACCGAGACCATTACGATCTGTTTCCAATACGTTATCTTTTGTAGGAATCATTCCTGTAACGGGTATACCCATACCCGGGTTTGTGCCATATGTTATCATCGGCTGAATATCTGCCGCATCAAAATGATATTCTCTATCAAATATTGCATCATCATCCGAATACAATTCTTTCCATTGAGAAAGAGCCGAATCCCATGCAGCTCCCTCAGGAGCAAATTTTCTTCCCTTGATATAAGTGAAAGTAGTTTCATCCGGAGCAATCAAACCACAGCGCCCTCCCATTTCAATACTCATGTTACAGATTGTCATTCTCGCTTCCATACTGAGCGAACGAATAGCAGAGCCCGCAAATTCAACTGCATAACCTGTGGCGCCGCTTGCAGATATTTTTGAAAGAATATAGAGCACGATGTCCTTTGACACTACCCCTTTTTGAAGTGAACCTTCTACATTGATGCGCATCATTTTTGGTTTGCTTTGCATCAGGCATTGTGTAGCAAGCACCATTTCCACTTCACTCGTTCCGATGCCGAAAGCAATACTGCCGAAAGCACCATGCGTAGAAGTATGGCTGTCGCCGCAAACGATGGTCATCCCGGGTTGGGTGATGCCAAGTTCAGGACCAATCACATGAACAATGCCTTGGAAAGGATGACCGAGTCCGTATAATTCAACTCCATGTTCCTCACAATTTTTCACCAGTGCATCGACCTGTTTTCTGCTCATCTCTTCACGAATAGGGAGATGTTGATTCAACGTTGGCACATTATGATCAGCAGTAGCAATGGTTTGCTTAGGTCTGAACACTTTGATACCGCGCTGATTCAACCCGTTAAATGCCTGCGGCGATGTTACTTCATGAATAAAATGACAATCGATGTAAAACACAGCCGGACCGCCTTCTATTTCCCGAACAACATGTTTATCCCAGATCTTTTCAAATAATGTTTTTGCCATAGTTGTCAATTCGTTGTCACGGCTTCCTGAAACTGAACAGCCATTGTTTTGAGATCATTGTCTTCCACTTCTTTTTTCACATCAGCAAGTTCAAGAAAGCGGGCGTATAATACATCAATTTCGTTGCGGGTGAAATCAAAACCGAGCAAACGAAAACGATAAGCCAGTGCACTTCGTCCACTTCTTGCCGTTAGTACAATACGGGATGTGTCTGCTCCTACTTCATCCGGACTGATTATTTCATAGTTCAGTGCATTTTTAAGGAATCCATCCTGATGAATGCCTGAAGAATGCGCAAAAGCATTGCTACCTACAATCGCTTTGTTTGGCTGAACGGGCATACGCATTGTATCGCTCACCAAACGACTAACAGGATTCAGCATTTCTGTTTTGACTGTGGTGTAAAGATTTAATTCAGGATGTTTCTGGATGATCATCACCACTTCTTCCAGGGAAGTATTACCTGCTCTTTCCCCCAATCCATTGATGGTGCATTCTATTTGCCTGGCACCATTGATTACACCTGCTATGGAGTTGGCACTGGCAAGGCCAAGATCATTGTGGCAATGACAACTGATAATAGCCTTGTCGATATTAGATACATGATCAACCAGGTATTTGATTTTCTCACCATATTGATGAGGAAGACAATAGCCGGTTGTATCGGGTATATTTACAGTGGTTGCACCAACAGCGATCACTGATTCGATCACACGAGCAAGGTATTCATTGTCACTTCTACCCGCATCCTCTGCATAGAACTCAACATCATCAGTAAAGTTTCTTGCCCATTTCACAGCCTGCACAGCTCTTTCAAGAATTTCCTCACGTGTTGAATTGAATTTATATTTGATATGCAGGTCGCTTGTGCCTATACCTGTATGAATTCTTTTTCTTTTAGCCGGCTTTAAGGCTTCAGCAGCTACTTCAATGTCTTTTTGTTGTGCACGGGTTAAACCACAGACAACAGACTCTTTGATAATTTTTGAAATTTCATTTACACTTTCAAAATCACCCGGACTAGAAATCGGGAAACCAGCTTCTATTACATTCACACCAAGAGATTCCAGCTCAAGTGCAAGACGAAGTTTTTCTTTTGTGTTGAGTTTACAGCCAGGAACCTGTTCGCCGTCGCGCAGCGTGGTGTCAAAAATGACAATCTGCTCTTCTTTCATGAGAAGTGAATTGTGATAACGATTGTTTGCTTTTTCGTCTGATGATTCTTAAAGAAATCAGAGAACGCTAAGTTATCTTTGTATCTGTTGTATGTCAAACTAAAATAGAAAAGGTTCTACGTTGGACAAAGAAAGCGTTAGCAAGTATATTTAATTGATTTACAACACTTTACAAAAGTATATTTTACGATGCCCAACCGTCAGGGAGATACCGTTTTTCAGCTTATCAAATCGCTTGAAAAAAGTGAGAAGAGAAACTTTAAACTGTATGTTCGACGTAATTCTGCATTATCGAATTTGAAAGTCATTCAGCTGTTTGATGCGCTGGATAAGATGACCTCGTATGATGAACAGATACTCTTACGTAAACATCCTCAACTCCGAAAACCACAGCTTTCAAATTTAAAAGCCCATCTATATAAGCTGATTTTATCAAGTCTCAGATTGATTAACCAGGAAGACCATATCAGTCTTTATTTAAATGAACAACTTGATTTTGCACAAATACTTTATAACAAAGGACTGTTTCTTCAGACCTTACGTATTTTGGATAAAGCAAAAGAACTTGCAAAAAATCACAATCAGATAAGTGTTCTCCAGCAGATCATCGACTTCGAGAAAAAAATTGAAGGCTTATACATCACCCGAAGTATGCAAGACAGAGCAGATCAACTTACAGAGGAATCAGCAAGAAACATCAAGCAATTATCAATCGCTTCACAGCTGTCTGATCTCGCTTTGCAGTTATATAGCTGGTACATCAAAAACGGTGTAGCCAGAAACAGCAAGGATCTTTCGGAGGTGAAAACTTTTTTTGAAGCCCGCCTACCTCAACGCCAGGAAATTACTAAAGGATTTTATGAGCAGTTGTATCTCTATCAGTCGTATGCCTGGTATGCTTTTATCCGACAGGATTTCCTGCAACATTACCGTTACAGCCGCAAATGGGTGGAGTTGTTTAATCAGCATCCGGAAATGATTGATGTAGAAACTGCCCATTACATCAAAGGACTTCACAACCAGATGGCTGCGCATTTTGACTTCAGACAGGTTGCTGAGTTAAAAAGGGGCATTGAACAATTCGAAAGATTTTCACGAAGAAAAATAATCAGCGCAAACGAAAACTATAAGGTACTTTGTTTTCAATATCTGTACCTGGCAAAGATTAATCTTCACTTTATTGAAGGGAGTTTCAGTGAAGGACTAGCTATTGTACCGCATATCAAAGACCAACTTTCCAAATATGGACAGTTCCTGGACAGGCATCGCATTTTAATTTTTTACTATAAGATAGCATGCCTTTATTTTGGCAGCGGGCATTATGATAAAGCAATTGATTACCTGGCACAGATCATCAACTGGAAAACCGATCTGCGCAGTGATCTTCAGTGTTATGCTCGTTTGTTGCACCTGATTGCACATTATGAACTCGGCAACTATGATTTAATGGAATACCTGATCAGAAGTGTTTACCGATATATGGCACAGCTGCAAAATCTGAGCGGTGTGGAAGAAGCGATGTTTCAGTTTCTCAGGCAATCTTTCTCTATGAGAAGAGAAGAAATTACAACTGCATTTGAAAAGCTGCTGAAAAAAATCAGGAAACTTGAAAATAACAGATTTGAGAGCAGGGCTTTTTTATACCTCGATATTATCAGTTGGCTTGAAAGTAAACTACAGGGCGTGGATGTGCAGACGGTTATTAGGAGAAAGACCGGAAGTCCAAAAGACATAGAGACCAAGAGACCGGGAGTCCAAAAGACATAAAGACCAAGAGACCGGGAGACCGGGAGTTCAAAAAGATAAAAATATTGTTATTTATTTTTTTCAAACTCTGCGATTAACTCTCTTTCTCATTTCTCTGCGCCGGAAATAGTTACGAGATCCGTGTTATGGGTTACGAGAGTATTGCTCTCAACATCATGAAACCCGTAACTCTTAACTCATAACCCGTAACTCAAATGCAAAACCATATCATCTGTCATACGAGAAAGGTCATACTCCTCCTTCCATCCCCAATCATTTCTTGCTGAACTGTCATTAATACTACCCGGCCAGCTATCTGCAATTGACTGACGGTAATCCGGCTTGTAATCAACCTTAAAATCAGGTTTCAGCTTGTGTATTTCATTTGCAAGCTGTCCTGGCGTGAAACTTATTGCTGAAACATTGTAAGATGTTCTGACTTTTATTTTATCTGCAGGCGATTCCATTAACTCAAGTGTAGCACGAATAGCATCCGGCATATACATCATCGGCAAAGCGGTGTCTTCTTTTATATAACAAACATATTTTTGAGCTGACAACGCTTCGTGATACATTTCGATGGCATAATCTGTAGTACCACCGCCCGGAGCTGATTTATAAGAGATCAATCCGGGATAACGAATACTGCGAACATCCAGTCCGTAACGATGATGGTAATAATTACACCAGAATTCACCTGCATATTTACTGATACCGTAAACGGTAGTAGGTTCAATGATGGTGTGTTGCGGACAATCGATTTTCGGTGATGTTGGACCGAATACCGCAATAGAAGAAGGCCAGTAAACTTTATTTAAATTTTCTTCTCTGGCAATATCCAGCACATTGAGCAAACCCGTCATATTGAGATTCCAGGCAAGGCTCGGATTTTTTTCGCCGGTTGCCGAGAGTATCGCAGCCAAAAGATAAATCTGTGTAATACCCTGACGGATTACCTGCACGTGCAACATCTCTTTATTCATCACATCCAAACTTACATAAGGACCCGTGCCGATTAAAAGTGGATTTTGTTCACGCAGATCAGATGCTATCACATTGGCTTCTCCGTAAATTTTTCTTAATGCGAGGGTCAGTTCAACCCCGATCTGACCGGACGCGCCGATCACGAGAATTTTTTCTTTTTTCATACTAACAAGCAATTGATAGTACAAATATCCAAATAATAAAATTTAAAATACTATTTTATGTATTGATCTATTTAGAATTAATAGAACTCATTTTCTTATTTGTTTTAGTAATTGTAAAATAAATCCACATCCAATGAAAACAGCAAGAAGCGCTTTTGCTTAACCGTCATGTTGCCTGCTCCGATATACGAAGTATTATCAGAGAGTGCCAGCGAACGAGTCACGATTATCGGGAACATCTCGACTATAACATGAACGTCATGTTGAGCGGCAGCGAAACATCTCGAGATTGGATGTACTATGTAAGCAGTTTCTTAAGAGTAATTTCTTCTTTATAATTGGCTTCAGAGTATCGATAATAAGCTTCTAGATACTTCGCTTCCGCTCAGTATGACGTAAACTTTGTTATATACAGTTTCATATTAGAAAGAATAAAGTTTAATTAGCGTTCCGAATCGCTACTGACTAAGAAGGATCTTAGACTATTTTAAAGATATTTATATACTAACCTAAAAGAATGTAAAACAGCAAATTCATTTAGTGATTTAAACTATTAAGGCAAACTTTAAATAAAACAGCAGCATTAATCATAATTATATGGCGTAAGACGTTACTAATTAGTATATTTCCTGTTTAATTCATTTTTATGAGTGTACATATCAGCGCTGCCGCAGGCTCTATCGCAAATATTGTTTTAATGCCGGGAGATCCCCTTCGTGCAAAATTTATGGCTGAAAAATATCTAAGCAATGCGGTACTTGTCAGCTCCACCCGTAATGTCTTTTACTTTACAGGAGAATACAAAGGCAAACGAATTACAATCGGAGCGAGCGGAATGGGATGCCCTTCCATTGGCATCTATTCTTTTGAACTTTATACAGAATACAACGTTGACACAATCATTCGTATCGGCACTTGCGGTGGGTATTCTACAGAACTTAGCCTTTATGATATTGTGAATGTAGAACGCGCAGCTAGCGAATCAACTTTTGCAAAATTTGCATGGGAAATAGAGGAAGAAATAATTCCTCATCAGGGCAATGCTTTCAACACCATTAACCAAACTGCCCAAAAAAACGGCATGCATCAGCTGAAGTCTGTCAACATTCACTCCAGCGATATCTTTTACCGAAAGCAAACAGGCACACCTGCCATTGCTGAAAAATATAATTGTCCGGCCGTTGAAATGGAAGCTTTTGCCCTATTTGCAAATGCAAAACATCTTGGCAAATCAGCCGCAACAATTCTGACTGTTTCTGATATCATCCCCACACATGAAAAAATATCAGCTGACGACCGTGAGCGTTCGCTTCTTCCAATGATGGAACTGGCTTTGGATGCTACACTAAGTATGTAGTAGAGCCGGTTATTGGTTACGGGTTAAGAGCGAAGTCCGACTGCGAAGCGGGCGGATTACGAGTTACGAGACTTACGGACTTACGGACTTAAAGACTTTCCCCTAAATCTCAAATCCCTATTTCAAAATGCATTTCAGGAACAATCACTTCCTGAAATCCTTTCTTCGATAATCTTTGCTGAAAAGCTTTCTGTACTTCATACTCTCCATGAACAAGGAAAAGTTTTTCTACCTCCGAAGGTAGCTGACAAGCAAGCCACTGATTTAAATCTTCATAATCGCCATGTGCACTCATACTTCTGATCTGCCCGATTTCTGCATGCACTTCTTTTTCCACACCAAAAATGCGCACTTCTTTTTTACCTGAAAGTAGTTTGCCTCCAAGTGAACGAGGCTCACAATATCCCGTAAACAAGATTGTATTTCTGCTATTCTCTATAGCATTGTTTATATGATGCTTTACTCTTCCTGCATCTCCCATACCACTGGCACTTATTACAACATAAGGACCACTTCTGAAATTGAGCAGTTTAGATTCCTCCACCTTCTTCACAAATTTCAACCCCTTAAAACCAAACGGGTCTGAATCGGTTTGTAATACCCGCTGAATCCTCTTGTTAAATAGAGAAGGGAATCGTTTAACCAGATGAGTTGCTTCACTGCTTAACGGACTGTCAACAAAATAATCAAGATCGGGCAATCTCCGTTCTAGTTCAAGCTGATTCAAATCGTAAAGCAACTCCTGCGTTCTTCCTACACTGAATGCAGGGATAATTAATTTTCCTTTTTTCTGTAAACAAGCCTTCTCAATCCATTCAAGCAACTGATCGGGAGTAGAAATGGTATTGTCGTGTAAACTGTTACCGTAAGTTGATTCCATGATCAAGATATCGGCCTGCGGAAACTCCTTTGGCGAATTCAGAATTACATCTCTGTATCTTCCTACATCTCCCGAGAAGGTGATCCGTTTTTCCTTTCCATTTTCTCTTAACTTAAGATGTACACAGGCACTGCCAATGATATGTCCCGCATCTGTAAACAGCAAATCAAGATCAGGATCTATGCAAAACCAGTTCCCGTAGTCGATCTGTTCAAACTGAGTGAGTATTTTCGAAACATCCTCTTTGGTATATAACGGATGCAGATACGGCAATCCCATCGCCGCCCTCCTTTTATTCTCATACTTCACTTCATCTTCCTGAATCTCTGCACTGTCTTCAAGTAAAATACAGGTTAGTTCTTTCGTTGCAGGCGTACAATAAATTTTACCACGATAGCCTTCTTTGAAAAGACGTGGGATGAGACCACTGTGGTCGATATGGGCGTGACTTAAAACCAGGTAATCGACAGAGGCAGGATCAAAGCCCCAGTGCCTGTTCATCGCATTGGTATCCTTACCCATACCCTGAAACATACCACAATCGAGTAGTATTTTTTTCCCGGAAGTTGTGGAAATTAGGTGTTTACTTCCCGTAACGGTACGTGCGGCACCGTGAAAAGAAATTTTCATAAGTGTATTAGTTGATAGTTTTAGATGTCATAAGTTATGCCCTTAAAAAAGAAAAAAATGAAAACTTAAAAGTTGAAAGTAAAATACAAAATGCTGAATCTTATTTTCATTTCTTCTCTTACTTTTAAGTTTTAAGTTTAAACTTTTAGGTTATTGCCGCCGTTAAGGGCAGATCATAAGGCAATTATTCTAAAAGGTACAACTCTTTAAAGAGTATTTCCAAAAAATTAAATTAGGCAATTTTATTCGAAGGGCATTTCATTAGCTAAAGAAAAAAGCAAATCATTTATTGATTTGCTTGACAGTACTTGCTCCGCTTGATTTCACGTTTGCCAATGCCGGCTTACCTGAATATTGAAACTCACTTGCTCCGGATACTATAGCATTCAGTTTTTGGCTGACCGCAATTTGCATGTCTGAAGCACCTGACACTTCAGCAATACAAATACCTGACATTAAGTCTATTGCATTCAAGTCGCTGGCACCGCTTAGTTTAACACCTATGTGTTCTACACTACCTTTTAAAAGTAAATCAGAAGCACCGCTCTGACGTATATTCAGGTTTTTAACTTGCAATTCAGTATTTAATGACGAAGCGCCACTTATAGCTAAACCGAGTTTGTCTGCATTCAGCTTACCATCCACAACCATAGTACATGCTCCTGATAATGAAATACTATCAATGTCTTTTACAGAAACATATACAACAAGTCTTGACTTACCTTTTAGGATTATTTTTTGGCCTCCAGTTAATTGCACGCGTAGCACTCCGTTCTGTACTTTAGTATGGATTGCATCCCTAATTTCAATATTCTCCGAACTGACTGCAACTCCGGTTTCGCTTCCTTGCTTTACAATTACCTTAAAAGGACCGGAAACAGAAAGCCGGTGAAAAGGTTCCACTTCTCTTTGAACAGCATAAGGGTCATAAATACGGGTAATATCCTGAGAAAATGAGACACCTGTTATTAGTGTCAGAAAGAACAAGAAGCATATAGTCTGTTTCATAAATCGGTTTTTTGACTGAACGAATTTTCAAACAAAAAGTTACAAATAATCAAAATAATATAATTTCGCATTGTTTTTATAAAAACAACAGATTCCCGGGGTGCAAGCCGTAAAAGGTGAGCTGAGATCAAACCCGCAGAACCTGATCAGGATAATGCCTGCGCAGGGATGGAGGTCTACCTATATCCTCTTTCTTGTATTCACAGGCATTTCCACCACTTTTTTGATCTCTGGTAAACGTAGTTTCTGTAAAATATTTTCATTATGCCGAAGAAATATTTACACGAATTACATTAATTAAAAAATTAAAAAAGAAAGAAATGAAACATGTCGTGGCATTTTTTCTAATGCTATTTGTCGGACAAACGCTTTTTGGACAAACAACATCGCGTATCAGCGTACTAGAAAAAAACAGTCGGCAACCGGTTGCGGGTGCTATTATCAGTTTTAACGGAGGAAGTCCGGTTTCTACAGACGCGTCCGGAACGGCAACAATTAAAAGTGGTAAAAAAGGAAATCTACAATTACAAATCTCGGCTGCGGGATATAAAACAATATCAGCTGATATTTTCATCAAAGAGATTTCCAATAATTTTAGCTTTGAGCTTGAAAAAACAAACTATTTCCTTGAGCCCGTTGAGATCACAGCTCAAAGAGCATCTTTCAGGTCGCCCTTTTCCAAAACTGACTTATCTAAAAAGGACATTGAAAAAAGAAACATTGGCCAGGATCTTCCTTTCATCTTAAACCACACTCCTTCTGTTATTGTTACTTCTGATGCGGGAAATGGTATTGGATATACCGGTATTCGTATCCGCGGCTCTGATGCATCGCGTATCAACATGACGATAAACGGCATTCCCTACAATGATGCAGAAAGTCAGGGTGTCTTTTTTGTGAACCTCCCCGACCTCGCTTCCTCCGTAAACAGCATCCAAATACAAAGAGGTGTCGGTACTTCTGTGAACGGTGCAGGTGCATTTGGTGCTACAATGAATTTCAGCACGAATGAGTTTCAGGAACAAGCTTACGCAGAAGTGAATAACAGCGCAGGAAGCTTCAATACATGGAAACATACTGTGAAAGCAGGTACCGGATTAATCAATAACCGCTTTACGCTTGACACAAGACTTAGTATGATTAATAGTGATGGATTTATTGATCGTGCCCGTACCGATCTGCGCTCTTTTTATTTAAGTGGTGCCTACCTCGGCAAAAAAACGACGATGCGTTTAAACATCATCAGCGGGAAAGAAAAAACATACCAGGCATGGAATGGTATTCCGGAAGCAAAACTGAGAGGCGACAATGCAGGTTTACTTACCCATTATTATAATAATATTGGTTCACTATATTTTACTGAAGCCGATTCTGTAAACCTGTTTACTTCAGATCCACGTCGCTTCAACGTTTATACTTATGCAAATCAGACTGATAATTATCAGCAGGATCATTTTCAGTTTTTTGCCAATCATCAGTTTAATGAAAACCTTACAGGAAACGTTACACTTTTCTATTCGAAAGGTGCCGGATATTATGAACAATTCAGAAACAACAACCGCTTCAGCAGTTATGGTTTACCGAATGTAACAATTGGAACAACGGTGGTGAGAAGAACAGATCTGATCAGACAACTTTGGCTCGATAATGATTTTTACGGAGGATTATACTCACTTCATCTAAAAAGAAAAAAGCATCAGCTGATTGCTGGTGGAGGTTACAGTGTATACAAAGGAGATCACTTCGGAGAAATCATCTGGGCTGCGATTGGCATCCCCAACAATTTCAGATGGTACGATTTTAATGCAGTAAAGAGAGATGGGAATATCTATGCAAAATGGGAATATGCCATTACACCGGCACTTGAATTGTTCACAGATCTTCAATACCGAAATGTGAATTACAACTTTACAGGAACGCGCAAATTCCCTACTGTTGTTGTAGATGAACAGTTTCATTTCTTGAATCCCAAACTTGGCTTAAGCTATCAAAAGAACAGCTATACCACGTATTTATCTTATGCGGTTGGCAACAAAGAACCTAACAGAGATGATTACGAACGCAACAGCAATGAACCCAAGCCAAAAAGAGAACAGCTTCACAATGTAGAAGCGGGCATCACCCGCAACACCGGAAAATATTCATGGAATGCAAATCTGTATTACATGCGATACAGAGACCAGTTAGTTCTTACCGGACGTATCAATGATGTTGGTGATGCTGTAAGGGTAAACGTGCCTAACAGTTATCGACTCGGACTGGAATTACAGGGAACATACCGTATCAGCCAATCTTTAAACATAGAAGCAAACTTAACATGGAGCCGAAACCAAATTCTGAACTTCACCGATGCTGTGCCTAATTACGATGCCAATTTTGACCTAATCAGCCAGGACAGCACGCTCTATAAAAATTCCCCAATGAGTTTTTCTCCGGAATGGGTGGGAAGTGCAAACATTAACTGGCTGCCTTTTAATAAAACAGAAATCAGTTTGATCACAAAGGCCGTAAGTAATCAGTTTATGGACAATACAGCAAACAAAAACAGAATGCTGAAAGGTTATCTTGTTCAGGATTTAAGAATTACAAGAAGCATTGGATCGACGTTATTTAAAAACATGGACATCGCCCTGCAAATAAACAATATCTGGAATAAGCATTTCGAAGTAAACGGCTATACGTATAGCTACATTTTTGCCGGACAAACCACAACAGAAAATTTCTTTTTCCCGATGGCAGGAACCAACATCACCGCTTCTGTAAACATTCGCTTTTAACACGTGCTATACCCATAAAAAAAGGCATTGCTTCATTGCAATGCCTTTATCTTTTATAAACAAATCTATTAAGAATAGAACGCCTCTTTCCAGGCAAGCATACCGCCTGTGAGGTTCACTGTATTTTGAAAACCAAGCATCTCTGCAAATTGAGCAGCACGTGCACTTCTTGCTCCGCTTCTGCAATAAAAGATAACTTCTTTATCTTTCCATTCATCAATCTCTTCTGTTTGCATGGCAAGGATATCTCCTACCGGCACAAGTCTTCCCCCAATATTAAATGCAGCATGTTCATCCGGCTCACGCACATCTACGATATATAATTCTTCTCCTTTATCAATTCTTTCTTTTAGCTCCTGTGGTGAGATCGTATTCATAATCTTATCTTTTGTAAATTGAAAATCTATTCCTCATTATTTAAACGTATCGTATCTGAGATCAGTCCTCTCCTTAGAGAATCTGCTCTTTCGATGTTATTGCTGATCCATATATCCATCAGCTGACCTTCCCGTATACGAAATACAGTTCCTTCTTCATTCTTCAATGGCGGATGTTGACGGAAAACGACAGCTTTGCTGCTATCTGTGATAGGACCGTCTGACACAACTGCTCCCACCACCAGACCAAGTGTATCAAGCGTAGCCCGAGCTTCAGCAAAAGTCAAACCTACCAACAAAGGAGCAGGGCGATCAACATTTATTAAACCTGCACCAAGTACAAAATCAATTTTACTTCCATAAGGCAGTGATGTCCCCGGCTTCAGCGTCTGTCCTCTGTAGAGTTGCTCCAATACCGAACCTTTCGCAAAATCAATTCTATAAGACGTATCGCCAATCTTCATATTAAGCGCCCTCAGTTGCATCTCCACCATTCGGTAGGTCTGACCCAGGAAGTTTGGTATAATAGAAGTTGGAGGCTTGTCGCGGTTAATGGTTAAAAAAATTGTGCGGCTGCTTTTCACCACTTCATTGGCAGCAGGCAGTTGTTTTATAACGGACAACAGCGGCAGGGAATCATGATACACCGTGTCCTGTATTTCTACACTAAACCCTTTGGATTCAAGTATACGAATTGCCTCCTTAACAGGTTTGCGACTCACATCCGGCACTTTTTCATACTGACCGTGTCCGGTAAACCATCCTAGTGCCTGAAAAAAAAGAAAAACCAAAAGAAGACCGAAGCCTATCACAAACAATAAGTTAACCCAAAAGGGCCTGCGGGTAATAAAACCAAACACTTTAATAAAAATTGAATGAGTTCAAAAGTAATGATTATTTGATCTGTTTAACACTAATTACTCGTTAATTGTACCGTCCCTGACCTATAGGTTAAATTCACAATAGAAGACCGCCAGCCTATTAAATCAATTCCGGGATAAGACTTCATCTACCAGCCCCCCATAAAACTCAATTAAATTCATCCCAGCTGCGCGTACCTGCTGAGGAATGATGCTTGCATCACTTTGTCCGGGTACCGTATTGATTTCCAGCATATAAGGAACATTTTCCGTTTCATTATAGATGAAATCGATGCGAATTACCCCACTGCAATTGAATACCTCGTAAATACGAATGGCAGTTGATTCTATCTTGCTTTTCTGGTGATCACTAATTTCTGCGGGCGTTATTTCATCACTCTTCCCGAGATATTTTGCTTCATAATCGAAAAAAGACTGACCTGCATGCGCCTTTACTTCCGTAATAGGCAAGGTCTTCGCAACACCATTATGACGATAAACTCCAATCGTAAATTCTCTTCCCTGTATCATCTCTTCAACAAGCACCTGTGTATCTTCTCGAAATGCTTTTTCGATCGCTTGATGTAAGTCTTTCGGATCAGAAACCTTGCTCATGCCAATACTGCTTCCGCCATTATTAGGCTTCACAAAAACCGGCATGTTCAACTCTGTAGATATTTTATCTGCCGACCACTCAACTCCTTTGATCAGATGTGCACTTCTCGCCACTTTAATTCCAGCAAAGGCAGCCACTGCAACAGTATATCTTTTATTAAAGGTGAGAGAAGATGTTGCCGCATTGCACGATGTATATGGCAATCCGATCATATCAAAATAGCCTTGTAATTTGCCATCCTCACCAGGAGTTCCGTGCAAAATGATAAAGGCAACATCAAACCTGATTTGCTCCCCTGCTATAAAAATTGAAAAATCTTTCCGGTCAACCTCCTGCCCTACGCCTGTACTATCAGTATAAAACCAGCCATCTTTACGAATATCTACGACATAAACATCATACTTTGTTGCGTCTAAATTGGCAGCAACATTTTTTGATGAGTTGTATGAAACCTCCGCTTCTCCGGAGTATCCGCCTGTTACAAGTGCTATTTTCTGTTTCATTGTTATCAGTTATCAGCGAAGTCCGACTGCATCGAAGATGCGGGCGGATTGTCGGTTATCGGTTGTCAGTTTGTTGATGTCTAAATAACGTTGACCGTTTTTAAGTTTCAATTAACGAATAAGGTGAAGACATTTCTGACTTCACCTTATAAATAATGAGTATTCACATTCAAATTTATAAATGCAACTTTTCTTTTCTCGCCAACAGATCCTCTACCGTTTCGCGATACAATTCATCGGGCACACAACAGTCGACCGGGCAAACAGCTGCGCACTGGGGTTCTTCATGGAAGCCCTGACACTCGGTGCACTTGTTAGGGGTAATATAGTAGGTATCCATACTAACAGGAACCTGTTTTTCAGAAGCATCAACAACTCTTCCGTCGATTAATGTATAAGCACCTTTAATACTTGTACCGTCTGCAATTGCCCATTCAACACCTCCTTCGTAAATCGCATTGTTGGGACATTCGGGTTCACAGGCTCCGCAATTGATACATTCTTCAGTAATCTTGATCGCCATCTTATTGTATTTATGGTTGTGGTTTCAATTAAATTTGCACGACAAAAATAACTCAAAGCAACGAATGAACTTGCAGGAAAGAATAGAAATTTTAGTCAGTGCTGGAGAAATTCTGTCCGGAACCGATACTCACACAAAAGAAGAATGGTCTACCGCCCTTGAAACAGCCTATCGAAAAAACAATTGGTTCGCCCCCCTCTTTCTCCAAAAAGCCACCGAACAGATATGCGCTTCATACCTGAATAAAGAGGCGCTACAGGCAATGGCTCAACATTATTTTCTGGATGAACCGGCTTCCGTGAAAACGGTCGGTATCGTTATGGCCGGCAATATTCCACTGGTGGGTTTTCACGACTTTTTATGTGTTCTGCTAAGCGGACATCGTCAGCGAATTAAACTTTCATCGAAAGACGATGTTTTGCTACCGACACTAATTCGGTTATTGTCAAATAAATTCCCGAAGCTTAAAGAATTTATTAGTATCTCAGAAAGATTAAACGACTGTGATGCCTACATCGCAACTGGGAGCGATAACAGCGCACGTTATTTCGAATATTATTTTGGAAGATATCCTTCCGTCATCCGTAAAAACAGAACTTCCGTTGCTATTCTTACAGGAAATGAAACAAATGAAGAATTATCAATGCTGGCAGATGATCTTTTTATGTACTTCGGACTCGGATGCAGAAATGTGACTCAGATTCATATTCCTAAAGGTTATGATTTTCAACCTTTGCTGGAAAGTATGAAAAAATACAGCTGGTGTTTTGATCACAACAAATACCGCAACAACTACGACTACCAGCTTGCAATTTATATCATGAACAGCATGCTGTATATGACCAACGACTGCATTGTAATGATTGAAAATGAAAGTCCGTTCTCCCCTGTTGGCACTTTACATTATTCCTACTATGATGATATGAATGAGCGAATTGAAACCCTAAAACCAAATCAGTCAATACAGGCGATTGTAGGTAGTGGCGGCATCGCTTTCGGAAAAGCACAATCACCGGCTTTGATGGACTATGCAGACGGGGTGGATACCATGGCTTTTTTGTTGACTTTGTAAGAAGACCATTAGACCATTAGACCATGAGTCCGTTAGTCCGCGAGTCCGTTAGACGAATAACTTATCAACTTACTGACTCGCCGACTTATGGACTTATGGACTTAAAGTATCTACATAAATTTCGTTACCGCAACAATTAGTCCGGCTAAAACAATAGCCGTTCCTACTACCCAACGGACAATATCCACTTTCGAGTGGGCGATTTCTGTTTTTAAATTAGCGACATCTTCCTTGGTTGCAAAAAGGGAAGTTTTTTCGCTGAGTTTCTTTTCAGCTTTCAATTCCACAAACTCAACCAGATTTTTGGCTTCCTCTTTTCCAAATTTGGATGACAAAACTTCATACAAATGAATTTCAGAAACTGCCATATTAGATGTTTTTACAAATTTAGAAAAACAGCTACATCGAAAAAGGGGAAAAACCTATTTTTTTGTTGTCTTTGTTGTCTTTGTACCAATGACAACCATGACAACTCACCGACTCACCGACTCACGGACTTACGGACTCACCGACTTCATTCTTTATTATAGTTAGCGATCTTCATTTTTATTGATAGAAAAATCCCGATAAATTTTAGTGAAAAAACCTTTTAGAAAATCTTTTTGAATCTTTAAATTTGTAAGTACATAGTGCTCTTGGCCAACGTATTCTTAATTGTTTTCATCTTGATAGCGAGAATGCCCAGCCCAAGGGCTTTTCTTTTTTTAAAACACCTAACCATGCTAAGTAGCCAACCTATGGCCGTATTAATCGACGGCGGATTTTTTCTAAAAAGATATTTTTCGATTTATGATAAAAACAGGATACACGACCCCGGGCTAGTCGCACATCATCTTTATCATTTTGCAATCAAACACATACGTAAAGATTTTTATTTATCCAGGATATATTATTACGACTGCGTACCTCTCGACAAAAAAGTGCATCATCCTGTAACAAAAAAAGCGATTGATTTTAAGAAAACCGGGCAGTATCAATTCAGAATGGCATTATTCAAAGAATTAAAGAAAAAAAGAAAAGTCGCACTGCGACTTGGAGCAGTAAAAGATTCGGGAAAATGGCTGATTTATCCGAATACAGGCAAGTTGTTATTGAACGGCTCTAAATTAATATCAGATTTAACCGAAAATGATGTTTATTATGATATCAAACAAAAAGGTATTGATATAAAAATTGGCGTGGATATTGCGTCGCTTGCGTTAAAGAGATTTGTAAAACAGATTGTCCTAATTTCAGGTGATGCCGATTTCGTGCCTGCATCAAAACTGGCCAGAAGAGAAGGAATTGATTTTATACTGGATCCTATGTGGAATAAAATAGACGATTCACTTTTCGAGCATATAGATGGATTAAGGTCAACCTGTCCAAAACCTGAAAAGGAAAGTTTGTAATTGTTATCTCGGTTGTCTTTGTTATTGGGTCGTCCTATAAAAAGGCAGCCTCCTGCTTGGACGATCATAGTAAATCATTTAATCAGATGAATCATAGTTCAAGACAAAAAGTACGTTCGTCCCTGAAACGAATTGCTTACCGACTTACGGACTTAAAGTATCTACAGAAATTTAGTTGCCGCAACTACTAAACCGGCAAGTGCAATGGCTGTACCTACTATCCAGCGAACAATATCCACTTTTGAATGAGCGATTTCAACTTTCAATTCTGAAATATCAGATTTTAAAGACGTTTCTAAAGTATGCACATCTTCTTTTGTCGCAAAAACAGATGTTTTTTCATCCAGTTTCTTTTCAGCTTTCAATTCCACAAACTCAACCAGATTTTTGGCTTCCTCTTTTCCAAATTTGGATGACAACACTTCATACAAATGAATTTCAGAAACTGCCATACTAGATGTTTTTACAAATTTAGAAAAACAGATAAATCGAAAAAGGGGAAAAACCTATTTTTTTGTTGTAATTGTTGTCTCGGTTGTCTTTGTTATTGGCTCGTACTATAAAAAAGCAGCCTCCTGGTTGGAAGATCATAGTAAATCATTTAATCAGATGAATCATAGTTCAAGACAAAAAGTACGTTCGTCCCTGAAACGAATTGCTTACCGACTCACGGACTCACCGACTTACCGACTTACCGACTTACCGACTTACCGACTCACCGACTCCCAACCAACAACAAAGCCGCGCTTTCGCGCGGCCCGTTGACTGGATCAGGTCATCCGACTTTCTTTATCGTTGAATGAAAAGCTTCACCGTTTTCTTCATTCCATTTTCAAGATCGATGTTGAGGTAATAGATACCACCCGGCAAATTCTCTGAACCGATGTTCAATGATTGGGTAGAAGTACCTCCGCTGTGCACAATTCGCTTACTGAAGGCTACCTGCCCTATCGAGTTTACCAACTGGATATTGTAGGCCCCTGCAGGTTGTTCAGTGAGCGCGATGTTGATGTTGTTGTCAGATACTTTCGTAGGATAAACATCAATCCCCTGCTCATTTCTGCCTAAGCTCACACGCATTGTTGCGCTAAAGCGGAACGTTCCATCCTGATCAACCGAGCGGATGCGGTAGTAATTCACTCCCGAAGCCGGCTTTTTATCGAATGTCACATAGCTGACAGCTTCTTTATTCTCGGCCTGCTTCACAGCAATTTTGCTGAACTGGTTGCCATCTGTACTGCGCTCGATCTCGTAGTGTGAAAGATTCTCTTCATTTACCACATCCCACTCTACATTCACACCACTTGCTTTGGGATAAGCGCGCACATTCGTGAAAGTTACCGGCAGTGAATTGCCCGGCGTAAATACCACCCGGAAACGGCTGAGACTCTTACTCGCAGCGTTTGAAGTCACCGTGAACGGATAAACAAAATGCGTTCCATTCAGAGGTATAGGGGTACGGGTTGTGGTGAAGCTGTCGATCAGCTCAGCCGTTAATCCGGTGGTGGCAAGATTCTCTGTCTGAATGCTCAGCGCATAACCTCTGTTTGTTGCACTCCAGAAAGGAATGTACAGTGTGTCATTTGCTTTTGGCACCGGACGGCTTTCAATTGCCAGGTATTTATTGTTGCGAACCAAACTAATATTCTCATCTGCATTGTTGTTGTATTTGTACAGATCATACTCTTCGTTCGGATCTGCACTGTAGAGATTGTTGAAACGAGCTGTTGTTGCATCAACAAAAGTTTCCAGGTTGGAACCGTTTGCACGGAACAGACGAACGCGGAAAGAAGGAACAGTTGACTGTGTTGTGCGTGCTCCGAATCTGCGCATAGTTATGATGTTACCTGCATCACCAACTTTATCTTCTTCTTTCACTGTCAAAGCAACAGCTGTACTCACATTCGACTTTCTTTGCAACATAAATGCCTGACCGGAATTGAGAGTAAGATATTGCTGACCTTCTGCATTGGTTCCACAATCAGCGCAGGTATAACCTCCGATTCCATCATAACTCAAGCTGCGGTATCCACCAAATCCGTTAGAGCCTGTTTTATCACCATCCCAAACCCATACGTTACGAGCAAACTTGTTCTCGTTGCCTGTACCATTTGCAAATACATCTTCTACACTAATCGGCGCGGCATAAGGATTCGATACCACACCATAAGGTGTATTAATGCTGTTTGTTGAAGCTGTATTACCTTGACGTAGTGTTCCTTTGAAACGGAAAGTTGTTGCATTGGAACCGCTTCCGAGCTGACTTCTGTCGCCACGGATGAATACCAGATACCCTTCCTGATCAGGCACTGCGTTGTAATTGATCGCATTGGTTGTATTATTACTTGCCCAGCTTGCAGTACCATTGATATGCGTATATCTGCGTACTGATGATGAACCACCGGTTGTAATCAGATCCGCACCCACCGCTGCTGCATTACCACATGAACTCATACTGTGTGCAGTAATCATCGTTCCATAACCTGAAGCTGCGGGAGCTGGAGAACCATTACAGAACGGAGCAGGATATTCAATTGCCGCACCAGGCCCCTGACGTGTCAGTTGCTGACGAAGGGTGTAGTTACCGGTAACGGGGATCGTTACGAGTCTCCAGGTACGTCTGTTCGGCATCGCTCTTTCTACTTCCACTTCTCCGATGATCGGCGTACAAGTAGTACAGTTTGTGATCTCATCCACAAAAGCAGTACCCAATGTATCTGATTTCAACACCAGATTACCGTTACTTGCCAGCGATGAATTCGCTTCCACTTTCACCTTACCTGCGGCTGCACCGGCTGTTACATTCAGACGATTACCGAGGGTAGCAGATGCTGTGCTCATAAAGCGCAGATCCTTGATGAAATTGTTCGTACCGCCATTGCGGAAGTAGAGAATACCTGCCGCCGCACCATTACCTACGGTGAGGTTAGATGTAGCAGATCCACGTAAAGCATTATTTAAAGAACCATTAAATGAACCATTCAACGTCAGCGTGTTAGACTGTATAGCCAGGTCACCTGAACTTAATGTAACAGATGCTGCGGTTACATTTCCGTTCATCTTAGCGCCATTGCTGTTGTTGTTGATGGTAACACCTCCATTAAAAGTACCATTGCTCAATGTTTGCTCAGCCGCGCCTTCAAAAGCGACTGCGAAGCTCCATGTTTTACCATTCGGCAATGGGGTCTCTCCGGTATTTTTGGTACGAAGCGTACCGCTTCCGGTTGTATTCAATGTACCGCCATCAACCAGCTGATAAGTACCCATATCGAGTTCCTTGCCGCTGCTGATATTCAACTCATCATTAATCGTAACATTACCATTGGCAGATTTAGTACCTGCTCCTATGATAGATAATTTATGATAGGTTTGTGCAGGAACTACCTGAGCTACTTCACCATCAAAGGCAACAGTAGAAACACCTGCTGTAAACGTTCCTCCGGTGATGATCCAGTTTTTACCGATTCTAAGAGAATCCGTAGTGCCTGCATCATAAGTACCGGCTACCAAGGCAAATGTATCTGTTACTACAAGGCGAGTTGTACCGCTCAAACTGAGTGTTCTACCCGGCTTGTTCATCGTAAGGCGTTCAAATG
>JAULVS010000038.1:0-46036 GCA_032110905.1 Chitinophagaceae bacterium
CCTGTTTTACTTTTTTCTTCTCTGTCTTTCCCCGATTTAAGTACAATATATCTTTGGAAAACCTGGTCTGTTGCCATTGTGATTGCAATCATTGCAAGCATTGAAACACTGCTCAGTATTGAAGCGGTAGACAAACTTGATCCTGAAAAAAGAATTACTCCGCCAAATCATGAGTTAAAAGCACAGGGAGTTGGAAATATTGTTTCTGCTTTTATGGGCGGCTTACCTGTTACAAGTGTTATTGTACGTAGCTCAGCGAATGTAAATGCAGGTGCTCGTTCAAAATATAGCACTGTTTTTCATGGCATACTGTTATTGATTAGCCTGCTTTTTTTTCCTCAGTTTCTAAATCCGATTCCACTTGCGAGTTTATCGGCAATTTTAATTGTTACCGGGTATAAGCTGACTAAACCCTCTGTTTATATTGAAATGAAGAGAAGAGGATGGGAGCAGTTTATCCCTTTTCTCATAACGATAATTGCAATACTTCAAACCGATTTACTCAAAGGCGTTTTTATAGGAATGGTAACCGGTTTTATTTTTGGCGTCCGCAGTAGTTTTATCAATGCGGTTACAATTATGAAAGATGCTGATCGGCTGTTGATTAGATTCGGCAAAGAAGTTTCTTTTCTTAATGAAGGGGTGGTGAAAAATAATTTACGTCATGTGAAGGATCATATGCGTGTAAGCATTGATGCAACAAGATCCGAGTTTATAGATCGAGATATCGTAGAAACGGTAAATGATTTTATCAAAAAAGCCAGGCAAAAGGGAATCGTTGTATACATCAGGCGCTCATTAAATACGAATCAGAGCTATTTTAACGATCAGGATCAATAGCCTGCATATTGGATTGAATAACTCTAAATTATCCTACAAGCCACCAGTATAATGGGATGCCAACTGTGAGATTGAATGGGAATGTAACACCGAGTGCCATCGGAATGTATAAGCCCGGATCTGCTTTGGGAGCTGCTAAACGCATGGCAGCAGGTACGGCGATATATGAGGCGCTGGAAGCAAGGATTGCAAGCAGGAGCCGGTTCCCTTTTTCAATTTCAAAAAAAGAACTGATACCAATAGCAAGCAAGCCGTTGATAGGAGGAAGTAATAATCCAAACAGAACAACAAAAATTCCATAGCTCCTAAATACCTTAAAACGTTTTGCAGCAACCATTCCCATTTCAAGAAGAAAAACAGCAAGGAATCCTTTGAATATATCTGAAGTAAAAGGTTTGATTCCTTCTGCCTGTTTTGAATCAGCAACAATACCGATAACCAGGCTGCCCATTATCATTAATACACTGCCATTTGTGAGCGCATCATGCACGATATATCGCATGCTATGTTGCTCTGTTTTTACAGGATCAAATTTCCTGATTAGCATCACCCCAATTATGATGGCGGGAGCTTCCATCAATGCCATTGCCGCTACCATATGTCCGCCATAATGAACCTGCTGTGCTTCCAGAAAAGAAGACGCGGCAACAAAAGTAACAGCACTGACACTTCCGTATGCTGCAGCAACCGCGCCTGCATCATGAATACCCAGTTTTCTTTTCAGAATAAAAAATGAATATAGCGGAATCAGCGCTGCCAGAAAAAATGCGAGACCAAGTGTGATCGTGATCTCACTCGTAATACCGCTGTGAGCGAGCTCCTGACCCCCCTTGAATCCTATTGAAAATAGCAGATATAGAGAAATGAACTTAACTGATTGAGGTGGTATTTCAAGATCGCTTTTTACAATTGCAGCAATAACCCCTAACAGGAAAAATAACAACGTGGGATTTGTCAGGTCGTGAAGCAGTAGTTGAATATTCATGCAATGAATTCAGGCAAAAATAATCTTTTCCTTATTCTTAATTCAGGAATCGCTTCTGTTGCGATACCCTGTTTATGAACAGCAGAAGAATCAGATAATTTTGTTCAAAACAAACTTTCGTTAAGTATCAAATCCATTAATTTCGCTTTGATGATGCATAACTTTAACGCAGGCCCGGGTATACTTCCTCCTTCCGTTTTAGAGGAGGCTTCAGAAGCAATACTCAATTTTAATCATTCCGGTTTGTCATTGCTCGAAATTGGCCATCGAACCTCTGCCTTTACAGATGTGATGGAAGAAGCACGTAGTCTGGTAAAGGAATTGCTTCAGCTCGATCACGATCATGAAGTTCTTTTTCTGCAAGGCGGAGCAACCACTCAGTTTATGCAAATTCCAATGAATCTGCTTGATCAGGATCAGATTGCGGCATATACTGAAACAGGAACATGGAGTGTGAAGGCAATAAAAGAAGCTCGATTCTTTGGACAAGTTGAGATAGCAGGATCAACACGTGAACTGAATTATACTGCTATGCCGGAATCGGTAAATGTATCTACTTCTTCAGTTTATCTTCACCTAACTTCTAATGAAACAATTGCCGGAACACAATGGCATCAGTTTCCTTATGATCTTTCTGTGCCTTTGGTTGCTGATATGAGCAGTGATATTTTCAGCAGGCAACTAGATTTTAATCGTTTTGATCTTATTTATGCCGGTGCGCAGAAAAATATGGGAGCTGCAGGTGTAACACTTGTTGTTGTCAATAAAAACATACTCGGTAAAATTAAGCGGTCGATCCCTTCAATTATGGATTACCGGAATCATATCGCTGAAGGTAGTATGCTCAATACGCCTCCTGTATTTGCGGTTTACGTGGCAATGCTGGTTTTAAGGTGGATAAAAAAAGAAGGCGGGGTGAAGGTGATGGAAGAGCGAAACAGTAAAAAAGCCGCTTTGTTATACTCGACTCTTTCCTCATCTTCTGTCTACCATCTACCGGTAATGGAGAAATACAGAAGTATGATGAACGTTGTGTTTACATTAAAAGATCCTTCGCTTGAAGCTGAATTACAAAACATTTTCAAGGAAAATGGGCTGTATGGATTAAAAGGTCATCGGAGTGTGGGCGGTTTTAGGGCAAGTCTTTACAATGCATTGAATTTTAACAGCGTAGAGGTTTTATGTCAGATCCTGCACGATTTTGCTCATATGAAATGCCCATAACGGTTGGCCGATACCAACAATGATGAGAATAAAAGGGCATAACATATGACCATTAAAACTATAATTATTCACATATGAAATAGCCATAACGAAAATTCGATACCAACCGGAATGATCTTTTAGGCTATACTATATGACCATTAAAAAACAATAAAAAAGAACATATGAAAGGATGACATAGAAATAAACTTATCTGTATTAGCCTTTATTTCCTTTTCTTTGCAGCCGGTTAGTAAGTATTAAATATGGCTTCTATTGTACCTTTTATGGCCTTAAGGCCGCAGGCTCAGTTTGCGCGTCAGGTTGCATCCCGTCCTTATGATGTTCTCAATACAAAAGAGGCAAAGACGGAAGCGCAGGGCAACCCCTATTCTTTTTTACATATTACACGTTCTGAAATTGACTTGCCGGAATCAACTGATCCGCACAGTGCTGTTGTGTATGAAAAAGCAAAAGAGAATCTTCAAGCTTACTTGCAACGCGGCATTCTTTTTCAGGAAGACAAACCTTGTTACTACATATACAGGTTAATCATGGATGGACGAAGCCAAACAGGTCTCGTATGTGCAAGCAGCGTAAAGGATTATGAAAAAGATATAATCAAAAAACACGAGTTTACTCGTCCGGAAAAAGAAAACGACCGCATCAATCATATTTTAACGACAGGTGCACAAACGGGAAATGTTTTTCTGGCATATCGTGATGTGGATGAAATGAATCAGCTTGTAGAGAAATGGAAGAATGAGAAGTCTCCTATCTATGATTTTCAGACAGACGACGGTGTTCAGCATTCCGTATGGGTGGTGAACGATGATGCTACCATCAAAAAAATAACAACCTGTTTTCAAAAGGAAGTTCCTGAAACATATATTGCTGATGGTCATCACCGTGCAGCTTCTGCTGCTAAAGTGAAAAAGTCGCTCGGGCAACAGGCTTCTGCCGCTGCAGGTTATTTTCTGACTACATTGTTCCCGGCCAGTGAATTAAAAATTCTGGATTACAACAGGGTGGTTAAAGATCTTAACGGATACTCTGCTGATGCCTTCCTACAGGCACTTCACACAGATTTTGAAGTTGAAAAAGCAACGGGTAATTCTGTGCGTCCTACTTCTCCTCATGAGTTTGGTATGTATCTTAATCAGGAATGGTACAGACTTGTTGCAAAGCAGGGCACTTATTCCGAGGATCCGATTGGCATACTCGATGTGACGATTCTATCTTCAAATATCCTAGAAAAGCACCTGGGTATAACAGACCAGCGAACTGATAAGCGCATAGATTTTGTTGGTGGCATCAGAGGGCTTGATGAGTTAAAAAAACGGGTCGACAGTGGTGAAATGGCAGTTGCTTTCAGTCTTTATCCTGTTACAATGGAACAATTGTTTGCTATTGCAGACAGTGGTATGATTATGCCGCCGAAAAGTACCTGGTTTGAACCAAAGTTGCGCGACGGGATACTTACTCACCTGATTAACGGAAAGATTTAGTTTTCCATTATCATTTTTCCTTCCTTCGATTCATAAGCTTTGTTTTACTTTTACATCGTATGAGGAAGACAATAATAATTTTTATTTCCTGCATCCTGCTCACGCATACTCTATCTGTCAAGTCTCAGGATATTTCACAACTGCAGGAAACGGCACGTCAGTTTATGCGATCGGGCGACTGGAACAATGCGGTGCTAGTTCTTAACAAAGCCTTAGCGATTGATCCTCAAAATATTCAGGTGCAGAAAGATCTTGCGCTTACTTATTATTATCAAAGAGATTATATCAAGGCGAAGGAATTCATACAGCCTCTTCTGGATAGAGAGGATGCCGATGTACAGGTTTATCAGATAGCCGGCAATCTGCACAAAGCCCTCCAAGAGGTTAAAGATTGTGACAAGCTGTATAAAAAAGGGTTAAAGAAATATCCAAACAGCGGACCCCTCTATGCTGAATATGGTGAATTGCTTTGGATGAATAAGGATAATAATTGTATTCAGCAATGGGAGCTGGGTATTAAATCTGATCCATCTTATGCAGCAAATTATTATCATGCTGCACGTTTTTACAGCTATACCAATGAACTTATATGGACAATTCTTTACGGAGAGATGTTTATTAATATGGAGAGCTACAGTAACCGTACGGCTGAAATAAAATCCTTGCTACTCGAAACGTATAAGCGTTTATTTCTTCAGAATAAACAACTTGTAAAACAAACAAAACCGGGCGGTGATTTCTCATCTGCTGTATTAAACCTGTTGCAAAAAAACAGCAGCTCAGTAAGCAATGGCATCACAACGGAGTCGCTCATTATGCTTCGTACCCGTTTTATACTCGACTGGAATCATGAGTATAAAGACCGCTATGCTTTCAGGTTATTTGATCACCATCTTCAATTACTTCAGGAAGGGTTGTTCGAAGCTTATAATTTCTGGATTTTTGAAGCGCCATCAAACCTCTCATCATTTGAAAGCTGGACCAAATCGCATGCAACTTCTTATGCAGAGTTTACCCGCTTTCAGAAATCAAAGCTTTTTAAAGTTCCTGAAGGCCAATATTATCGTCCCCGCTAATTTTTCCCGTAAATGAGCAAATGGCAGCTTCCTCATAGCAGAGGGATCATCCATTTATTCTGACCGGTTTTCTTTAAAAAGATATCCAGATTCGTTATAAAAATTTCCTTCTTCAATGAGGATTTTTGTTTTCTCCGCAAGTTCTTCAAATGATGCTTTTCTGTATTTCTTACCCATATTGAACCCGATTTCATTGTTGAGTAGATCCATCTTCCAACCACTGACGAATCCATTTAATTTAATCATTGATTTAATGGCACCTAAAATTTCAACAAGATATCCTCCTGATATAGCCAGAAATGAACCTAATAGTGTTGTGTAATAGGCAGCGGCAAGTATATGCCGGAATGCATCAGCTTTTATGGTATTTTGTCCGTATAAACTTTTAGCCAGTTTTACAATAGACTGTCGGGAAACAGCAGCATCAAAACTCTTGGGGGCCATGGTTAGAAAAATATTCTTTCATTAAGGTAATTCTTTTTCGGTTAATTCATTGCTTTGTTTTTAATCAACAACCTCTTAGCATTTGTCAATAATAAATTGTTAGTCCGGCTTTCATTGATACAGTAAAATTCATAACTTACCTAATCGATTATATTTGAAAAAAAATGATTGCTATGAAGCCCACAAGACTTTTTGATTGTATCAATTATCAGTTGCATCATTTCCCGAAAGATGACATGTTTGCTGCAAAAGAAGAAGGTGTATGGAAAAAATACAGTACAAAGGAAGTGCAGCAGGTTGTTACTCAACTGGCTGCTGGTCTTATTCATATTGGGGTTGGCGGGGGCGATATGTCTGTTGAGGGTCGTGATAAAATAGCAGTCATTGCCAACAACAGACCTGAATGGCTCTTGCTTGATCTTGCGATACAACAAACAGGGGCTGTACTCGTTCCGTTATATCCAACACTTGCAAATGCGGAGCTTGAATTTATTTTAAATGATGCTGCTGTCAAACTTGTTTTCGTCAGTGATGAGAATTTGTTTCAAAAGGTGCAGTCGGTACGTCCCAATACACCGTCCGTACAGGCTGTCTATTCCTTTGATTTGTTACCCAATGCATTGCACTGGAAAGACCTGCTCTCTAAACAAAATAATGCTGATGTTACACAGGTAAAAGAATCCGGAGATAAAGTAAATTATAAAGACCTTGCCACAATCATTTATACTTCGGGAACAACGGGTACACCCAAGGGTGTGATGCTTAGTCACCAGAACATATTAAGCAATGTGCTTGCCTGTGAGGAAGTGTTTACAGAATTCTGTAATTCAGAGGACAAGGCATTGAGTTTTCTTCCGCTCAATCATATTTTTGAACGGATGGTGTCTTATATCTATATGTTTAACGGGGTATCCATTTATTATGCGCAAAGTCTGGATACCATTGGCGATAATTTAAAAGAAGTTCAGCCTGCAGTTTTTACAACTGTTCCCCGTTTGCTTGAAAAAGTGTATGAGCGAATCATGGGCAAAGGGCAGGAGTTAACGGGAGCAAAAAGAAAACTATTTTTCTGGGCGGTAGACCTTGCAGGCAAATTTGATGTTCATAATAAAGGCTCTATAGGTTACAGACTCAAACTTGCCATTGCAAACAAATTGATTTTCAGCAAATGGCGGGAAGGACTGGGTGGAAATGTAAAAGCTATTGTAACCGGGGCTGCAGCTTGTCAGGTAAGGCTTCTTCGCATTTTCACAGCCGGAGGAATGAACATCATGGAGGGCTATGGCCTTACAGAAACATCGCCCGTTATTTCCGTTAACCGGTTTAATTCAGAAAACCGGAAGTTTGGTACAGTAGGCACGGTGATAAAAGGAGTGGAGGTGAAACTGGAACAGGATGGTGAAATTTGCTGCAAAGGGGAAAATGTGATGATGGGATATTACAAAAGACCAGACCTTACCGGTGAAGTGATCGACCAAGCAGGATTTTTTCATACAGGGGATATAGGTGAGTTTGTTCAGGGGAAATTCCTGAAGATCACCGACCGAAAAAAGGAAATTTTCAAAACGAGCGGTGGTAAATATGTTGCGCCTCAGCCAATTGAAAACAAGATGAAAGAAAGTAAATTCATTGAACAGATGATGGTTGTGGGGCCCGAGCAGAAGTTTGCGGCAGCTCTGATTGTCCCTTCTTTCGATCATTTAAGTGAATGGGCCAAACAACATCAGATCAGTTTTGGTACCAAGCACGACCTGCTAGCGCATCCAAGGGTATTAGAGTTATACAAGAATATTGTAGAGGAATTCAATCTTCAGTTCAGCCATGTAGAACAGATTAAGAAATTTGAATTATTGCCTGAAGAATGGACGGTTGATGGCGGGGAACTCACGCCTACGCTCAAACTGAAAAGAAAAGTGATTATGGAAAAATACAGAGATGCCGTAGAGCGGATATACCGTTAATGCGAGACTTGTGTTAATTAAATTAAAATATACTTGTCAACTACTAACGCTATAATTTTTATCTTCGCCTCACTTAATTCAGAAAAATCATTTTGTTATGTTGCCTCGTTATAAACGAATCTTGTTAAAACTTTCCGGTGAAGCATTGATGGGGGATAAAAACTTTGGAATGGACTCTTCCGTAATTGGGCAATATGCTCAGGACATAAAGGAAATTACAGAGTTGGGTGTACAGGTGGCTGTTGTCATTGGCGGCGGAAATATTTACCGTGGTATGAATGAAGCTGAAACAGGTATTGAAAGAGCACACGGTGATTACATGGGAATGCTGGCTACCGTTATAAATGGCATGGCATTACAGGCCGGGCTCGAAAAAATCGGCGTTTATACCAGATTGCTTAGTGCAATTAAAATGGAACAGATAGCTGAGCCTTACATCAGAAGGAGAGCAATACGTCATCTTGAAAAAGGCCGTGTTGTTATATTTGGCGCAGGCACCGGTAATCCATATTTCACAACTGATACAGCAGGTTCACTCCGTGCTATTGAAATAACTGCGGATGTAATTTTAAAAGGAACAAGGGTAGACGGCATTTATACAGCAGATCCCGAAAAAGACCCTACGGCAACAAGATTTAATGCCATTTCTTTTCAGGAATGCTTAAGCAAAAACTTAAAGGTGATGGATATGACTGCTTTTACCCTTTGTATGGAAAATAATCTCCCTATCATTGTGTTTGATATGAACCGAACGGGCAACCTGAGACGGGTGGTAACAGGAGAAAATGTTGGTACCGTGGTTAATGGGCAATAGAAGATGTAGATTGGTTTTTCAATATATCGGAAAACTCACTTTTATGGCTGATTCAACTTTTTTTATATGATTCAGTTTTCATGGCCTGAACTTTTGCTTTTTTTATTTTCTGCACTTGTTTGCGGTGCTGTAGTTTATAACTTTCTATCAGCCGGCACTACTTCTAAGAACATTGAAGTTGAAAGTGCAGATGAGGATCTAATCGGCGCAGAAGCTATGCAGAGATTGCGTAATTATGATTTCAGTGATGATGCATCGCAACAAAATGGAAAGAATGAAGACCGAATGAAACAACTGGAAAAAAGAGTTGAAAAATTAGAGGAAGAATTTAACCTTTCCATAAATCGCGGAGATCATAGCCAAAACGCACAGGAGAATCTTTCCTATGCCGGTTCTTCCGAATCTAAGGTTCAATCAGAAGATTCAAATGAATCTGATGAAGAAGATAAATATCTTCAGGCAAGAGAAGAAATGGAATTGGCATTATTTAAAGCGAAGCGTCAGTTAACCCGCTTTCAAACAATACTGCAGGAACAAAAAAATCTTACTTCCGCAGAAACTGAGTCAAATCAAGCCGAAAACAGGCTTGTAAATGAATTGACACAACGTACACAAATAATCGAACAGCTTAACCTTTCATTTCAAAAGAACCCTCATACGCTTTTCTCTCTTATGCAAATGAAACAAAGATTACAGGAACAAACGGAAGCCTTGTCTCTTATAGAAGCCGAACTTCAACAAGTCTAAGCCTAATTAAAAACCGAGATCATTTAACATCCATAAAAAAACCGCTTCATAGTCGAAAGCGGTTTTTAAATTAAAATATCTGTTACCTTAATTGCTTTTAGCTACAGCAGTCTTCTTCTTTGTAGATTTGGCAGGGCGTGATTTACCGAAGCTGCCTTTTGAAATTTTTCCGCGTTTTGTTTTTTTGTCACCTCTTCCCATAATGTAAATTTTAAGATTTAAAGTTTTGAATATTTGAGCATCAGATTTTTTCAGATAATTCCTTACCGGCCTTAAATTTAGCAACTTTCTTTGCTTTTATTTTAATTGTTTCTCCTGTTTGCGGATTACGTCCTACGCGAGCAGAACGTTTGCTGACGGAAAAAGTGCCAAATCCGACGAGAGTTACCTTGCCGCCGCTCTTTAGAGATTTTGTAACAGCATCTACAAACGAATCAATGGCTGCATTGGCTTGCGTTCTGGAAATGCCGGCATCTTCTGAAATCTTTGAAATTAAATCACCCTTGTTCATGTTCTTTTTTTAAAGTACGATAGGTTTTATAAAAAAATCTATTATTAAATGATAAAGATTATTTTGGAAATCTATTCGTGGCGCAAATATAGAGGCTTTTTTAACTGCCAAAAATTAAATTAAATGGCTAAAAGCTTTATCTGGTAAGGGTTTTGCAGTTTTTATGCCGAATTTCATCAGATATCCACAATCACTCCACAACTTGCATCACTGTGCGGAAGGCAATAAATAAATTTCCCCAGCGATCCAGCCCTTTTTTACGTAATTCCGGAGAAAAATTGGCTAAATAGTTTTCATAATCTTCCTTCGTTCTTGCAGTATACTGTACGGCAAACGTAGGTCCCTCAGACTCATCAACATCCAATAAGCGTACAAATCGACTTTCGAAAAAAAATCTTGTTGCAATTACTTCCGGAATATGCTCTTCTTTCATCCACTTTATCCAGTCGGCTTCAATCGATGGATCTATTTTCACAGTTACATTGTATATGAACATCTCTCTTTTTTATTTTTTTAATTCAAGGTATACCGGACAATGATCACTGTGTTTCACATCAGGAAAAATATCCGCATCCTTGATTTTATTAACCAGTGTTTCTGTGACATTGATATAATCAATTCTCCAGCCTTTGTTATTCAGCCGCACACTTGGGAAACGCTGGCTCCACCATGAATACCGGTGAGGCTCGGGATGTATTTCACGAAACGTATCTACCCAACCGCTTTGAAGAAATTTTGTCATCCAATCTCTTTCCTTAGGAAGAAAACCACTGGAGTTTTTGTTTCCTTTCGGATCATGTATGTCAATTTCCTGATGCGCAATATTATAATCACCTAATAAAATCAAATTCGGGTGTTTCTTTTTCAGGGTCTTTAACCATCGTTCAATTTCATCAAGCCACACATATTTAAAATCCTGTCTTTCTGATCCGCTGGTGCCACTAGGGAAATAGGCATTGATTAGTCTTACATCACCAAAATCTGCCTGTATCACCCTGCCTTCCTCATCACTTGCACCATGACCATTTCCATAAATAACCTGATCGGGTTTTATTTTGGTGAAAATTGCAACGCCGCTATACCCTTTCTTTTTTGCACTGAACCAGTAATCCTCATATCCTAACTGACGAAAAGGTGTATGGTCAACATCTTCCTTCAAGGCTTTCGTTTCCTGCACACAAATGATGTCTGCTGGATCAGTTGCGAGCCATTCAAGAAATCCTTTTTTTATCGCGGCTCTTATGCCATTTACGTTGTATGAAATGATACGCATCGTAGTAAATAAGTACAAATTTAAAAAGACTGTTAGTCCGCAATTCCAGTAGTCTAAAAAATTACTCCAGCACTGGTCTCAGCCATTTGATCGCTTCTTCTTTGCTGAAGCCTTTTCTTTTTGCATAATCAAGCAGCTGATCTTCCTGAATTTTTCCAACTCCGAAGTATTTGCTATCACGATGTGCAAAATACCATCCGCATACAGAGGAGGCAGGATACATAGCGAGTGATTCTGTTAGATGAATACCCGTCTTTTCTTCACCTCCCAATAAAGAAAACAACTTATATTTCTCAGTATGATCGGGGCAGGCAGGATAGCCGGGAGCCGGACGAATGCCTGTATATTTTTCTTGTATCAAAGCATCGTTATCAAGAGATTCATCCGCAGCATATCCCCAATATTCTTTTCTTACTTTTTCATGTAAACATTCGGCATACGCTTCCACGAGCCTGTCAGCAAGCGCCTGTAACATGATCTTGTTGTAATCATCCTGAGCCGCTTCAAATTTCTTAATGTGTGGTTCAATGCCTTTAATGGTAACACTGAAAGCTCCGATATAATCTTTGATACCGCTTGAATCGGGAGCAATGAAATCGGCCAGTGAAAAATTGGGTTGTCCTTCTGCTTTTTTGCTTTGCTGCCTAATAAACTCCAGCTTTGTATTTTCTTTGTCGGAAATAATCACGGTATCTTTTCCGTTACTCACTGCAGGCCAGAAACCAATTGTTCCCTGGGGTGTAAGCCATTTTTCGGAGATGAGTTGGTCTAATAAAAGATTCGCGTCTTCAAAAAGTTTTTTTGCTTCTTCACCCACAACGGCATCAGTTAATATTGCAGGAAACTTTCCATGTAATTCCCAGGCGATGAAGAAGGGCTGCCAATCGATGTATTTTCTCAATTCCTGCAAATCAATTTCAGGTAACTGCTTGTTGCCTGTGAATGAAGGTTGAACGGGTGCATAGTTGCTCCAGTTGATTTTTGTTTGGTTTTGTTGTGCTGTAGTGAATGGCAGCAATGCCTTAACCGTTTTCTTATTTTCGAAATCCTGTTTAAGTTGAATGTATTCTTTCTCTACGTTTGTCAGGAAGGCTTGTCGCTTTTCTTTGCTTAATAAAGAAGTTGCAACGGTCACACTGCGCGATGCATCCAGCACATGAATTACTCCATTTTCATAGGAGGGTGAAATTTTTACAGCTGTATGCATGCGTGATGTGGTTGCGCCGCCAATGAGTAATGGCTGCTTCATCCCTCTTCTTTTCATTTCTGCAGCCACATGTACCATTTCATCTAAGGAAGGAGTAATGAGCCCGCTAAGGCCAATGATATCCACCTTTTCTTTTTCTGCTGTATCGAGAATTTTATCTGCAGACACCATCACACCTAAGTCAATGATTTCATATCCATTACAACCAAGCACAACACCAACTATGTTTTTACCAATATCATGTACATCCCCTTTAACGGTTGCAAGAAGAATTTTTCCGGCGGAAGATCCTTGTGTTTTTTCAGCCTCGATATAAGGTGTTAACACTGCCACACTTTTCTTCATTACGCGTGCACTTTTCACGACTTGTGGCAAAAACATTTTTCCGGCACCGAATAAATCCCCGACCACATTCATACCTGCCATCAGCGGACCTTCAATTACGTCAAGCGGGCGAGGATATTTTTGTCGGGCTTCTTCCGTATCTCCATCAATGTATTCAGTAATGCCGTTGATGAGTGCATGATTTAATCTTTCTTCTACACTTGCTTGTCGCCAGCTTTCATCTTTCACCTGCTCTTTTCCTTTTGCCTTCACGGTTTCTGCAAACGTAATGAGTGCTTCCGTAGCCTGGTTCTGATCGTTGTTTCGGTTAAAGATTACATCTTCACAAAGCGAACGCAGTTTTGGTTCAATTTCATCATAAACCACTAACTGACCTGCATTAACGATGCCCATATCCATTCCGGCTTTGATGGCATGAAACAGAAATACGCTGTGCATAGCCTCGCGCACATGTTCATTACCACGGAAGGAAAATGAAAGATTGCTAACGCCTCCGCTTATCTTGGTAAGCGGCATTCTTCTTTTGATTTCACGGGTTGCTTCAATAAAATCAACTCCGTAATTATTATGCTCTTCAAGACCGGTAGCTACCGCAAAAATATTCGGATCAAAGATGATGTCCTGCGGATCAAAGCCAAGTTTTTTTGTAAGGATATCATAGGCGCGCTGACAAATTTCTACTTTTCTTGTTTGTGTATCTGCCTGTCCTTTTTCATCAAATGCCATCACTACCACAGCTGCACCAAATAACAGACAAATACGTGCCTGTTCCAGAAATTTCTCTTCGCCTTCTTTCAGTGAAATAGAATTCACGATGCATTTCCCCTGTACACATTTCAAACCCGCTTCAATGATTTCGAATTTAGATGAGTCGATCATCACCGGAATACGAGCGATATCGGGTTCGCTTTGAAGCAGATTCAAAAAAGTTTTCATTGCATCAACACCATCGAGCAGGGCATCATCCATATTCACATCAATGATCTGTGCACCGTTTTCTACTTGTTGCCTGGCAATGCTTAGTGCTTCTTCATAATTATTTTCTTTGATGAGTCTTGCAAATTTTTTGGAGCCGGTAACATTCGTACGCTCTCCGACATTCACAAAATTGGTTTCAGGTCTAACCACCAGCGGTTCAAGACCTGAGAAGCGAGAATATGGTTTGATTGTGGTCATGTTTATGCAAGTGTAGTTTCAGTAATCGGTCTTTTTCTTGGAGTGATGTTTTTCACATGCTCAGCAATATGACGGATATGATCGGGCGTTGTGCCGCAACATCCGCCTACTATATTCACCCAACCGGATTTTGCCCATTCTTCCAGGTAATGACCTGTGTCTTCAGGACGTTCATCATATTCACCCATGGCATTGGGAAGTCCAGCATTTGGATATGCAGATACAAAACATGTTGCCAGATGGCTCAGCTCTTCAATATGCGGACGCATTTCATGTGCACCGAGGGCGCAATTCAATCCAACACTAAGAGGATTGGCATGCATCACTGAAATATAAAAAGCTTCCAATGTTTGTCCACTCAGCGTTCTACCACTTGCATCGGTGATGGTTCCGGAAATGGAGATTGGTAATTCCGGTTTGCCTTTATCCTGAAAATATTTTTTAATCGCGTAGATAGCTGCTTTTGCATTGAGGGTATCGAAGATGGTTTCGATCAGCAACAGATCCACACCTCCGTCAACCAGTCCTTTTACCTGTTCGTAATAGGCGGACACTGCTTCGTCAAAGGTCATTCCACGGAAGCCGGGATTGTTTACATCCGGACTCAGGGAAAGGGTTTTATTCATGGGTCCGATAGCACCTGCAACCCAAGCTTGCCTACCGGAGGCGATAACCGCTTCTTTCGCGATTGTTGCGGCTGCCACATTCAATTCATATGCAAGAGACTCCATATGATAATCTGCCAATGAAATTCGCTGTGCATTGAACGTATTAGTTTCAATGATGTCGGCACCTGCTTCAATGTATTGCTGGTGGATGGCACGTACGATCTGGGGTTGTGTTAAACAAAGCAGATCGTTATTCCCTTTTAAGTCTGATTGCCAGTCTTTGAATCTTTCTCCGCGATAATCTGCTTCAGAAAGTTTATATCGCTGAATCATCGTGCCCATAGCGCCGTCGATGACGAGGATGCGCTGTTCGAGTGCTTGCTGTATGTCGCTCATATAACCTTTGGTTTGAAACGACGTAATTGAAGATGATCGGGGAAATGATGGAACTACTGATAAACGATTGCAACCGAAGGTTGGTACTTGTCGTTTATTAGTTCCGATTCAGGCCGAACAATAAACAAATCCGCCGTTAGCCGGGCAAAGGTAAATGAAAATGGAAAATGAGCAATAGAATGTGTGAAGGCAGTTAGCAGTTAGCTGTTCACAGTTCTCGGTTAACAGTTGCGGACTTTTGGTCTCCCGGTCTCCCGGTCTTCCCGTCTTTTGGTCTTTTGGTCTTTTCGGTCTCTCGGTCTCTCGGTCTATTTCTTTTTCTTGAATGAAAACACCCTGGAAATATTGAATCCGAATAACAAATCGCCTTTATCCCAGCGACCGAAAGTTTCATTAATAAATGTACGCTCTGTCATACCCGGCGAATTGGTGATGTGCAATTGAAACACATGTCCGCCTGTTTCAATGTCTACGCCAAACGAGAGTGAATTTCTTGTGCCGCTGAAACGATTACCGGGTAATTGGTAATAATATTCACCATTGATGCTAACACGTTTGCTTATACTTTGCTTGGCTCCTATGCCGATTGAATAGAGGTCATTCGGATCATTGTTGCCTTTTACCAGGTTATAATGCACCATTGTTGGCATAATTTGTACGGAAGTTCCTTCTGAAAACTTTCTTGCGATTAGGAGTTGATGAGCATAGTACAAACGAGAGGAGAAGTAATTCTTGCGGTTGGGGTTTTCCCATTTAAGGGTATTGAGCATCATGGAAGACATCCAGCTGATACTTACGGGGATTCCACCTTTTTCGTCTGTTTGTGTAAGTAGTTTGTATTTTAAAAAAGCATCGTATTGTTTTTGATAAGTGCTTCTTCCGGCGCCAATCATCAATTTTCTGGTGACACCATAATCGAGTCCCATGCGCATGGTTGCATTGTCGAGCCCGAATAGTTGATAAAATCCGCCGTTGAGTTGTCCGAACCGGTGAGATATTTTCAAATCTAATATGCCCGGTGTTAGATTCTCAATCGAATGTCCGTTTACCAAACGGGTAGTGAGAAACGTTCTCTCTGTATATTGCTTTCCGGATTTTTTCTTTGATTGTTCTTCTTCCATCATTTCATTCAGATCAATGTCCTGAGCATTTGAGGAGATGGTCATCAAAAGAAAAAGAGATGCGAATACATAGCGGATAGTCATTGTAAAATTCTTATTTGTTAACGATTCAGAGGTTCGTAGTTGCAATTAGCAGTAATCTCAATTGCTTCAGCAATTTTTGCTGTTGCGATTGCAGGTACTTTGATGCCATAATCAACCAATTTCACATTGAAAACAGCAGTGCTGGTTATTTTTCCGCCTTTGACAATGATGTTACCGTTGGTCTTCACTTTATTGGTAACTCCGTGCATAGTCAGATCGCCTTCAACTACCGCAGGGTAGCTGCCATCTTTTTTAAAGTTAATGGCAGATAGGTTGGTGATTGTTCCCTTGAATTCAGATTTTGGGAACTCGCTAGAGTTCATGTATTCTTTATCATTGAAATGTTGCTGCATGGCCGCATTCTTGAATTGAAAACTTTTGATGAGAACAAGGTATTGCAGAGTGCCAGTCTGTGTGTTTATGCTGCTGAACACTTCATTGTTGGTTGCTTTGATGTCTTCGATTTTCGTGTGTGAGAAAAAGCTGACTTTCCCATTGCGGGTAATATGGTTTTGGGCAAAGCTGAACTGCCAGAGAACGGAGAGTATCAGCATAAAAATAATTGAACGGCTCATTTTTATTATTTTAATTTAAAGGGTTAATGATGTTTTCTATTTTTCTTTTGTGATCATCAGTTATTTGGTGCCCCATTTCTGATCCAGGTCCGGAGTTCTGAGATGCGGCATTCATTGAGGCGAGCTGCACCTTTTGGCATTGGGTTTAAAGATCTGGTGACAGAAGAAAGCAGGCTTCCGTTATCTGCAGCAGCTTTTACTGCGGAGTAATTATCCAGTTTAACGCCTCCTCCTGCTGCAGCAGTACCGCTATGACAACTCAGACAGCTGGCATTTAGAATACTTGTTACTTGCACAGAGTATTTGACTGCACTGGTATCGCATTGGGAAGGTCCGTACAATAAATCTTCTTTGTCGTAGTAGCAGGAAGAAAAGAAGGTTACAGAAATAAAAACAATAGATGTGATTCTCTTCATATTTTTTTTATCTGGATGATCGGTAAATATTTTAATTATTGAGTGCGCCTGCCTGTACCCATTTTTCGATTTGTCCGATTTGGCAGTCAGACAATTTACCACCGGGTGGCATTGGCGAATAAGGGGCAATTTGTTTGATTGATCCTATCAGCCGTCCATTCAGCGCAGTTGTTTTAACCACATTATAGTCGGTCAGGTTCAGACCGCCGCTAGGGGCTGTTGCACTATGACAGCCATTACAGTTTGTTTGTAAGATAGGTTTCACAATGTCATTGTAAGTAAACTGTGTTAGATCGCAGCCTGTAGGTGCACAATTGGTTGTGTTTTGTGCTCCCTGTACAATCCACTTATAAATTGAATCTTTTTGTGCTTTTGTGAGCGGCGCAGCCGGTGGCGGGGGCATTCTGTCGTCGCCGTCGGTTGTGATGATGACTTCCCAGTATTTACTGTCTTTAGGAAGATTGGGTTTTATACCTTTCATAATACTGGTATAATTGTCGAGCCGAATGCCATCGGCACGTGTTGTTGCATTATGGCAACCACTCTTGGCGCAGCTGGAGACAAAGATCGGCAACACATTGGTTTCAAAACAAATGAGTGGGGCTCCCGGAGGAGGAGGGGTAATACCTGGTGGCACTTCGGTTAATGACTCGTGTCTGCAGGCTATGTAGGTGAACAAGATAGTTGTTGAAATGAAGATCAGTTTCTTTGAATGCCGTATGCTTTTTTTAATTTTCAGCATTGTCTTTAAATTTAATTGTCCGGTAGTAAAATCACTTTCATCTTTATCTGTAATGTATTATTCAACAATATGGCAGCGAATAAGTACAACATCGTTAATGAAGCCTGAGCAAATACCTTTCAGTCGTATTGAATCTCCTGATTTTAGATTATCTGCTTTCTCTTCCATAGTACAATTTACACCAAATATCGGGTCGGAGGTTTGAAGAAATAGCACCTGGCTGCTATCGGCATTTTTGCTGATTGATCCGATTTTTCCATTTATTTCAATTGCTTTTTCCAGATAGGCGGTATTGGCTGCTTTTTCATCGGAAAGAAAAGACTGATAGAGCTCTTCAGCGTTAATGCTGATGCCTTTTTCTTTTTTAATTTCACGATGTGCAGGGTTTAGGATTTGTGTGTACATATACCATCCACCGATGCACAGACTGATAAACAGTACAGCGATTAAAATAAAGAGTAGATTTTTTCTATTCATTTTTTAGGTATTAAACAACGATTTATAGTCTGAATTAGTACAAGTAATGATTTATGATTTAAAACCGACATAATGGTCAGCGGGTTGTCGGTTTTGAATTGATCTCGCAAGGGTTAATTCATCTGCATATTCCAGTTCTCCTCCGAAAGAAATTCCTCTTGAAATCGTGGTGATTTTTACAGGAAGCTCTTTCAATTTTTTGGTGATATAAAACAAAGTTGTATCGCCCTGAATATTCGGACTAAGTGCAAATATGAGTTCTTCCGTTTTTTCACTGCGTACTCTTTCAAGAAGGGTTTCAATATTCAGCTGGTCGGGTCCAACCCCATCCAGCGGAGAGATGACACCACCAAGTACGTGATAGAGACCGCTGTATTGTTGTGTGCTTTCGATGGCAATCACTTCCCTGATTGATTCAACTATACAAATCAGCTCTTTTTTTCTGAGCTGGTTGGCGCAAAGCTGACAAACATCCGCATCTGAAATATTGTGGCATTTGCGGCAAAATCTGATTTCTTTGCGTAATCGTATGACGGCTTCTCCAAATCCATTTACTTCAGCCTCCGGCTGCTTAAGCAGATGCAGTGCAAGTCTGAGGGCTGTTTTTTTACCTATACCGGGTAACCTGGAAAACTCATTGACAGCTGATTCGAGCAGGGATGAAGAGAAAGACATGCCGCTAAATTACGAAGGAGTGGTGTTCTTTTGTGCCAGATATGATTATGGTTAGAAATTTGTATATACTGTAAAAAAAAGCGGGCCCCGATAGATATCACGGCCCTTTTGCTTACCTCTGAAACCACAAAAAATCTAAATCAGGTAAAATTCCTGCATGGATTTTTTGAAAGATTTCTCTCTTATGTTTGGTAAATAATTACTTAACTGAGGATAATTGGAGGTAGTACAAAAGGAGATTGGAAAGCAAAAGGATTGTTAGAGGATAGTAAAGATAGGCTCAATCTTTTACATAATCAAGGTTTTGTAAAAAAATATTTTCAGGCATGTTTTCACAAAGGGATGTTTGCTAATTTGGCCTATGTTGTTACATATTCATCCCACGCACCCCCAGCCGAGGCAAATCAAAGCACTTGTAGAATGTCTCAAAGGGGGTGGAATTATTATTTATCCGACAGATACCATTTATGGGCTGGGGTGTGATATATTTCAGCACAAGGCCATTGAAAAACTTTGTCGCATTAAACAGGTAGATCCGGCAAAGGCAAATCTCTCTTTTATTTGCCACGACCTAAGTCACCTGAGTCAGTTTACAAAGTCTATTTCAACCCCCCTTTACAGGATGTTGAAACAATACCTGCCAGGTCCCTACACCTTTATTCTTCCTGCTTCAAAGGAGGTTCCCAAAATCCTTAAAAGTAAAAAAGATACCATTGGGCTTAGGGTGCCGGATCACGCAATCCCGCAGGCCATCCTGAAAGAACTTGACCATCCGATCCTTAGCGCCTCTCTTCCCGGAGAAATGGTAGAAGACTATACAGATCCTGAACGTATTTATGAGCTATTTGGCAAACAGGTGGATTTGGTTGTAGATGCGGGAATAGGAGGCATGATTCCGTCAACCATTGTAGATTGTACGAATGATCATCCAGTTGTAACAAGAGAAGGTCTTGGAATCTGGAATGATTAATTAAATGTTTTAATGCTTAAACTTATTAAAATAATTCCTCTTGCTCCCATCCGATATTAAAGGATTTACGATGGTGAATGCATAGGCCGTATTGCTGAATCGCTGAACGGTGATCTGCAGTGCCATAACCTTTGTTTTTATCCCATTTATATTGTGGGAAAGAAGCATGAAGGTTTTTCATCCATTCATCTCTGTGTGTTTTTGCCAGAATACTTGCTGCGGCAACAGATGCAAATTTGGAATCGCCTTTCACTACACATTTATGTGGGATGCGCTGATATTTTTCAAATCGGTTGCCGTCAATAATCAGAAAGCCTGGCTTAAGGTTGAGTTCGCTGATGGCTTTGTGCATAGCCAGGAAAGAAGCTTTGAGGATGTTGATTCTGTCAATATCTTCCACATCAACTTTTGCCACCGCCCATGCTTTGGCATTAAGTTCTATATATTGACGCAGTAATGTTCTATCTGCTTCTTTTACTTGTTTGGAGTCATTCAGCAGAGGGTGTTCAAAGTCTTCAGGAAGAATGACTGATGCAGCGAAAACAGGACCTGCATAACAACCTCTACCGGCTTCATCACAGCCGGCTTCAATTAGTTCTTTTTGATAAAAAGATTGAAGTGTCATTCCTTCTTCAAAAATAGAGGTTTCACGTAGATTGAGGTTTATTTAATGCTTCTAAGTAATTTCGAATGGTATGAAAGGCCCATAACAAAAATTCGATACCAATAGGAATGATCATTTCGGTTATTCTATCTAACTATTAGAACATTAACAATTCACATATGAACGAATCTTTAATAAGAAAACTTTATCCGCTTTTTGAAAAAGATTTGGTAGAGGAAATACTAAGAGAAGGCGAACAGCGTCACTTCAAACCTAATGAGGTATTAATGAGAAAAGGCCAGTTTATCAGGAGTACATTGCTGATTTTATCCGGAATAATTAAGGTGTATCGTGAAGATGATGAAGGAAATGAATTCCTCATGTATTATTTACGACCAGGGGAAGCCTGTGCATTGTCTTTGGTTTGTGCGGCAAAGCACGAAGCAAGTCCTATTCTCGCAAAATCAGATACCGATACGGAAGCAATTCTGATTCCGGTGGACCTCATGTCGGAATGGATGGCAAAGTATAAAAGCTGGTATCAGTTTGTCATAGAAACATATAGGGGTCGTTTCGAAGAGTTGTTGTCAACCATCGACAGTGTGGCGTTTCGGAGTATGGATGAACGCCTGGAATTTTATCTGAAACGCGCAAAGGAAGTCTCCGGAAAAAATATTCTAGATGTGAGTCATCAGCAAATTGCGCAGGAGTTGAATTCCTCCAGAGAAGTTATTTCACGTCTCTTAAAAAAGATGGAGCAGCGCGGGATGGTGCAGCTTCACAGAAACGCGATTGAGGTTAATTTTTGATTAATAACTTTTTTCATAGGCAAATAGCTTTTTTTCATAAAAACTTAATCTTTTATTCACATTTTAATTAAATAAATACTTTGATTTTGCCAAAAGATCAAAATGAAAAAATTATTTTATTTATCACTTGTCATTTTATTTATTGGTTGTAAAAAAGAGGAGCAGCCTACACCTTTGGAAAATACTGTTCAGGAAGATCCTGCATCCTATCAGGAAATTGCATCTATTAGTCTTGGCGGTGTCGGGTCGGCTGAAATAACAGCGTATGATCCTTTGACCAAAAGGTTATTTGCTGTGAATAATGGTTCGGTAAATAAAATTGATGTGATAGATATGGCAAATCCTGCTTCCATACAAGTTATTGCCAGTATTTCTCTCACAAACTATGGAGGCAGTGCAAATAGCGTTGATATATACGAAGGCAAGCTAGCAGTAGCGCTCGAATCTTCTGATAAGCAATCTAACGGTAAAGTTATTGTATTTAATACTTCTACCTATGCGGAAATCAAGGTTGTAACTGTAGGAGCCTTGCCTGATATGGTATGTTTTACTCCTGATGGAAAGTATATTTTAAGTGCAAATGAGGGAGAGCCTAATGACGCATATACGATTGATCCGGATGGTACTGTATCAATCATAAAAACAAGTGATTATAGTGTGAGGACAGTCAATTTTGCTGCTCTACAGGGTCAATTACCGTCTCTGTCTGTAAAAGGGTTTCGTATTTATGGACCAGGTAAAAACTTTCTAAAAGACATTGAGCCGGAATATATAACTGTTTCAGACGATTCCAAAACTGCGTGGGTGACGCTGCAGGAGAATAATGGTATAGCAGAACTGGATGTGGTGAATGGAGTGTTTAAAAAAATAATTCCTTTAGGGTTCAAAGATTATGGTAAAGCAGGTAATGAATCTGATTTAAGTGACAGGGATAATAAAATAGAGTTTAATTCCTTGTATAGCGGCGTATACGGCATGTATCAGCCGGATGCGATTTCCTTTTTCAAACACAATGGAACACCCTACCTTTTTACAGCAAATGAGGGAGATGCAAGGGAATATGGAGGTTTTGCAGAAATGTCCAGAGTAAATTCATCATCTATTTTACTGGATGCTACAAGATTTCCAAATGCAACTACATTAAAGGGAGATGCTATTTTAGGTCGATTGAATATTACAAAGACACTGGGTGATGGCGATGGTGATGGCGATTTAGATAGTCTTTTTAGTTTAGGATCTCGTTCTTTTAGTGTTTGGAATGCCTTAACTGGTAATTTGGTTTTCGACAGTAAAAATGAATTAGATAAAAAAGCACAAATCTTAGGTGCATATGACGACGGTCGAAGTGATGATAAAGGAGCTGAACCCGAGGCAATCACAACCGGCCGTATTGGGTCAAAACAAATAGCGATAATTGGCTTGGAGCGTGCAGATGCATTCGCGGTTTATGATATCACATCACCTCTTACACCCGTATTTATTAAAATGTACAAAACAGGAGATGCTCCTGAAGGAATTTTATTTATCTCTGCTTCAAAAAGTCCTATTGGGCAAAGCTTAATTGTGGTGAGTAGTGAAAATGATGGAACTGTCAGAATCTACAAGGCAAATAAACTTTAAAGGTGTATTTTTAAAAGCCCCTTTAAACAGGGGCTTTTTTAATAGAAAATTGATGCCTAATTTTAGAGGGTATCAATTTTTATACTTTTTAATGCGCTTATCTTTTTGTTTTCTTCTAAGTCTTTTAATTTTCTCATCAAATACTTATGCTCAGGTTTTAGGTTGCACAGATCCTCTAGCGTCCAACTACAACTCTCTTGCGAATGTAAATAACGGCACGTGTGTTTATCCAAGTACTTCTGTGAGCCCTGAATTGCTGGCCGAATTGCCCGCAGTGATGAACGGAACTTCAGGGTTATTGCAGTGGAATGGTAAAATATGGACACAGAATAATTTCAGCGATAATAAACTTTATTCTTTTCAGTCAAGTTCTTTACCTGCATATCAGTCGACCACCCTTAGCGGTTATACAAATATCGATTGGGAAGAAATCGCTCAGGATGAGCAATACCTGTACATTGCTGATTTCGGAAACAATGTAAGTGGCAATAGGAGAGACTTGAGATTTTATCGGATTTTAAAAAATTCACTACTTAATCCTCCCGTCACCGGCGATACCATTCGTTTCTCCTACAGTACACAGACTGATTTTTCACCTCTCGGAGCTAACCAAACTAATTTCGATGCGGAAGCATTTGTTGTAACACCTGATAGTCTGTACATCTTTACGAAAGAATGGAGTAGTCAGAAGACAAGTCTGTTTCGTATTCCAAAAACCCCCGGAACTCATAGTGCAACCTTGCAAGAAGTGTTGGATGTACAGGGCTTGGTTGCAGGTGCAGTTTATTTGCCTGCTTACAGACTTGTTTTGCTCTCCGGTTACAGCACCCAGTTGCAACCATTTGTTTATTTGCTTTATGATTTTAAACAGCGGGATTTCTTCAGCGGCAATAAACGTAAGATCACGCTGAATATTCCTTTGCATCAGGTCGAAGCCATTACTGAAGAATCTCCTCTGCAATATCTCATTACCAATGAACGGTTTTCGCAGTTTGGAGTAACAATTCCTGCTCGCCTTCATCGTCTGAATTTATCAACTTTCCTTTCATCTTATATTCAAAGCTCGCCTGTAAGAGAAGTCGATTTTAATAGTGTAAGTCGCATTTATCCCAATCCTGCTAACAATGAAATCACGGTAGATTATATAGGTAGCTTAAACGAAAGTTATACGATTACAGATATTTCCGGAGTAGTACTCCAATGTGGTTTGTTAAGAAGCGGCGTTAATAAGATTCTTCTTTCAAAACTATCTCCGGGTATTTATATATTTTCCTACGGTAAAACACAAAAAAGACAAGTGAAAATAATCAGGAAGTGATAGATGAAGAACTGCAGATAATATTCCTATTTGATTAAAACGCAATTGCTCATCTATGCAATTTTACCCCACTCTGTTTTCCCTTGTTTGGATAGCATAAATGCTTTTATCATTTTGTGTTCTTCTAATTGAAGTTCGGGGTCTGCATCAACCAGTCGTTCGGCATATTGAGCAGCTTCGACCAAAATCTCCTTATCCTGTACAATGTCTGCCATCTTGAATTGTAAAGCTCCGCTTTGTCTAGTGCCTTCTATGTCTCCGGGCCCTCTTAGTTCTAGGTCTTTCTCTGCAATCAGAAATCCGTCGTTAGTTGCGCACATGGTTTGAAGCCTTTCTCTGCTGTCTTTACTTATTTGGTTTCCGGTGAGCAGTATGCAAAAACTTTGTTCACTGCCTCTTCCCACCCGTCCTCTCAACTGATGCAGTTGTGACAATCCAAACCTGTCCGCGCTCTCAATCACCATCACCGAAGCATTGGGTACATCCACGCCCACTTCAATCACAGTTGTTGCAACCATAATCTGTGTGTCTCCCGTTTTAAAACGATGCATGTTGTTTTCTTTTACTTCCGGCGTTTGCTTGCCATGCACCATACTGATATAATGAGATGGTTCTGGGAAAAATGCTTTCACTTCCTCATAACCTTTCATAAGGTTTTCAAAATCCACTTTTGCACTTTCTTCAATCAAAGGGTAGATAAAATAAGCTTGTCTGCCATTTGCGATTTCTTTTTTCACAAAATCCATCACACTGGGTCTTGATGCATCCGTACGGTGAACGGTTGTAACCGGTTTTCTGCCCGGAGGTAATTCATCCATGATGCTGCAATCCAAATCTCCGAAGGCAGTCATAGCCATCGTACGCGGAATTGGTGTGGCAGTCATCACCAGTACATGCGGGGGGATCGTATTTTTCTTTTGAAGTTTAGCGCGCTGTGCCACACCGAAGCGATGCTGCTCGTCAATGATTGCCAGTCCGAGATTTTTAAACTGAACCGGATCTTCAATCAACGCATGTGTGCCGATAAGAATATGAGTTTTTCCTTCACTTAATTCCTGCAGTAATTTATTGCGTTCTGATTTTTTAGTGGATCCTGTAAGAAGATGTATTTCCACAGGCATATCTTTCAGCAATCGACTGATATTCGCATAATGCTGCTGGGCAAGTATTTCAGTTGGAGCCATCAAACAGCTTTGAAATCCGTTGTCAGCCGCAATGAGCATCACTAGCAATGCAACAATTGTCTTTCCACTGCCGACATCTCCCTGGAGCAAACGGTTCATCTGGATTCCTCTTGCAGTATCCTGTCTGATTTCTTTTACAACACGTTTTTGTGCATTTGTAAGAGGAAACGGTATATGCTTTTCATAAAACGTGTGAAAATAATCGCCTACCTGATTAAATACTTGTCCTTTTGTAAAACGGTGTCGTTTGCTTCTGATCATCGCCAGACGAAGCTGGCTGAAAAAAAATTCTTCAAACTTTAATCTCTTCACTGCATACTGGTATTGCTCCATACTAGAAGGGAAATGTACGGCGTTAAATGCCTCAAAACGGGAAGGGAATTTTTTTCTTTGCAGCAAAGAGTCAGGCAAGTTCTCAATTATATCGGAGGGTCTGAGTTGTTGAAGCAGATTAGCGGTCAATTTTCCAATTGATCTTCCGTTAAGACCTTTTGCTTTCAATTTCTCCGTAGATGGATAAACGGGTTCCCATCCGGGTGCAAGTCCATTTTCTGAACTCAGCAATTCTATTTCCGGATGAACGATCTGCGGCTGTCCCATAAAGAAACTTACTTTGCCGAAAACAACATACTTTTCTCCGGATTTTAATCTTTTCTGTACCCAAGGTACACCCTGAAACCAGGTTAATGTCATGGTGCCGCTTTCGTCTCTGAGTTGTGCCTGAAGTCTTCTCGATGCGTTTTTGCCGACTATTTCTATAAGTTGTAAAACACCATGTAGCAATGCCGTATCTGTTTGGGGATTTAGATCGGATATGTAAGCTCTTTTGCTTTTATCAATATGCCGGAAGGGGATGAGTTCCAACAGGTCTTTTAATGTAAATATTTGTAGTTCCTTATTGAGCAAATCCGCTCTTAAAGGACCTACTCCTTTCAGGTATTCTACCGAACCGGATAATATAGAAGATGATATAGAAGAAATGGTTTTACAGTTTTACATAAAAAGAAAATCTATTTACTTCTGCAAATTAAAAAATTCGGCACAACAGTTTTCTACATAGTTGAAGTATTCTTCCCTGAATCGTGCGATAGAAAACCCTGATGCTTGTTTGCTGATTGTTGCTGGATCAAAAGAAGAAGATTCGGATTTTTTGACGGCATCCAGAATTGAACCCGTTGTTTGCTCTGAAAAAAGTATCCCGCTTTCTCCGTCTGAAACAATTTCTGAAGCACCACCTTTCCTGTAAGCAATCACCGGTGTGCCGGCAGCCTGCGCTTCTGCCATCACAATGCCGAAATCTTCTTCTGCGGCATAAACAAATCCTTTTGCTTTTCTGATATATTCGATGAAGTCTTTCTGACTCAGGTGGTTGAGGATGGTGATATTATTGCCTGCTTTTTTTCTTATTTTCTTAAATTCCTCTCCTTTTCCTGCAATCACAAGTCGCTTATCAGGCATCAGGCTAAATGCTTCTGCAAGCAGATCAAGTCTTTTGTATGAAACCATTCTCGCCGCAGTAAAATAATAATCTTCTTTTTTTTCTTCAATTGAAAATGACGCAGTATCGACTGGCGGGTAGATGACGGCAGCATCTCTTTGATAAATATTACGGATGCGTTTTTTTACATGGTTCGAATTGGCAATAAAGTAATTCACGCGGTTATTGCCCGATTGATCCCAGATTCGTAAATAATGCAGGACCATTTTCACAAAGAAACTTTTCAGCCCTCTCCGATATCCTGCTTCTCTGATATAAGTGTGATAGAGGTCCCACGCATAACGAACCGGTGAGTGGCAATAACAGATATGTAGTTGGTCGGGGTTGGTCAGGATGCCTTTTGCGACTGCATGAGAAGAGGAAAGAATCAGATCATAGCCGCTAAGGTCTAATTGCTCAATAGCCATTGGGAAAAATGGCAGGTATTTTCTGAATTTTTTTCTTGCAAAGGGGAGATTCTGAATGAAAGTTGTTGTGGCAGTTTTCTCTTGAAGGAAGCCACGCTCATCCGGTTTCAGAAAATCGACAAGGGAGAATAGGTCGGCTTGAGGGAAAACATGAAGGATTTGTTCAACAACACGCTCGGAGCCTGCATATTTATCAAACCAGTCGTGTACAACAGCAATTTTTAATTTTTCTGAATATGACATTACCTTAGCGCTAAGAGGAGTAAACAGAATTTCTCCATTCAGATGCAAGATATGAAAAATCAATTGCAGGAACGAGGCGGACGAAAGATCAAGCTGTGTCTGGATGCCAGAATGTACAGGCATTCCGGTATCGGCAGATATATCAGATACCAGATAGATTTGCTGGTCTGCGATGATGCTTATGAGTTGATCTTACTTGTTCCGAAGGGCGGAATTGATGATTTAAAAGGAATCAGGCAAATAGTATTCAGATCGCCGATTTATAGTTTAAGCGAACAAATTCTTTATCCTTTCTTCATTCCTGCCTGTGATATTTTCTGGTCGCCGCATTACAATGTGCCCATATTACCTATTAAGGCAAAGAAAAGATGGGTCACTATTCATGACCTATACCACCTGCGTTTTGCTGAGCAGCTTGGTTTTTTGAAGAAATCATATGCGAAGATGTTGTTCTCGGCTGCATGCCGACTCTCGAATCGAATCATCACTGTTTCGCAGTTCTCCCGGAATGAATTGTTGTCCTTTTTTAATGTTGGAGATAAAGTGGAAGTCGTTCTCAACGAGGTGGATAAAAAATTTTACGAGAATAAAAATACCGAAGGAGATGTGCAACAGGTTCTGAGAAAATACAACATCAATGAACCTTATATACTTTTTGTAGGCAATTTAAAGCCACATAAAAACCTGATTACACTGCTGAAAGCGTTTGAAAAAATCATGAATGATTTTTCGCAAGTAAATCTTGTTGTTGCAGGGAAAGAGAGTGGATTTCTGACTGAGGATCGCGACACAGGGTTGTATTTAGACCATCATCCCGAATTAAAAAAGAGAGTATTGTTTACGGGTTTGGTTGCCGATGATGACCTGCCTGCATTGTATCGTGCAGCAAAAGTGTTTGTTTTTCCTTCTCTGTATGAGGGCTTTGGGTATCCACCTCTGGAAGCCCTTGTAAGCGGTACTCCGGTGTTGTGTTCAAATGCGGGTCCGATGCCTGAGGTTTGCGGCGATCGTGTTGCTTATTTTGATCCATTGGATGTTGATCAGTTAAGCAGGATGTTGAAAAATCAACTAATCTGATCACTCAGCGTTTTATCTTCCCTCAAATAAAATAATGCATTAAAAAAACTAAATATCAATACGCCCTGTGCCCTGGAAAATATAGTTTCTGTCATACTTGCAAGCACGATGATCAGTAGTAATTGTAAATAACGATGGTCTTTTTTCCGCAGGGCCTGTCTGAAAAAGAAAAAGAAGCATGCGATATAAACTGATAATCCGATGAAGCCATGCCTCGCGGTTTCTTCCAGAAATTCATTATGTACATTAAAATGCCTGCCGTTTTTTGTGAGTTGAGTGTTGTGCCTATTGTAACAGGAGTCTAGCATAGGCGCTAAATTGCCTGAACCAACTCCAAGAAATATATTTTCTTTGATGATTTCAATTGCGCAGGTATAATGTTCAAGTCTGGTGTTGACACTTAAAATTAAAAATCTTTCATTCCCATGCTTTTGATGAAGCTTTGATCTCTGATTGAGATAATACAAGGAAAATGCAAGCATAGCTGTTGCAATACCTGCCGAGAGTGTAAGTATCACTGCTTTTCTGATCTTTTGGTTGTTGATCAATCTTGCTTCGGCAACAAATAAGATGAATAGGGTAATGATTGACATTTTCGCTTGTATGAGAACAATGAAAGCGATGAAAACAACCATCAGAATGATTGCTAAGGCATTAAATTTTCTTTTGAGATCATTATAAAGAATACAAATTGCCAACAACAGATAAACGCCAAAATAAGGACGATGCAGAATGAATAATTCTTCATACTGGGCATATTGCTTCCAGTCTGCATCCGCACAATCGGGCATAAGCAAAAATCTGAAACTCAGCAATACGGCCATTACGCACCCGGCTACGAACAGATGCTGTATTTTTTTAATTATTTGATTAGTCAGAGAAAAAACAGATAGTGTAATCGGGAACAGAAGGAACGGCAGCTTCATGAACAGATTCGCCCCTGCTTTTTGCATATTGCCCTGGTGAAACAGATCAATCATCTGAATCAGAAAGATCCCTCCTGAAAGGAATAAAAAGGAGCGGTTAATGGTATTGAATCTGAATTTGTTCGAGATAGTTTCGCATAGCCAGATAACACACAATAAAATCAGAATGGCATTGTTCAGTCGAAAGGTGAACCATTCTGAAAAGGGAAGAACTAGTGCATAACAATACAGCAATAAGACTTTGAATTGCTCATATTTATTATGGTATAGCTGGCTATTCATTTTGTTTTAGCTTATTTAATTGATAAGCATCTTTCAGTGAGAAAAAAGAAAGATTTACAATAGCTAAATGTATCCAGAAATAGTTTCTTAGTATATTTTGATTTAGGGAAAGAAGTATAAGTTGGGCTATGAGAGCTGAAAGAAGAAATCGGTGACCATACAGATAGGCGTTCAAAAAATTATCTGGTAAAACATTACTGATCTTTTTAAGCTTATTTCCTGAGGTAAAAATATTTAAGAGAAAGCGCATAAAAAAGAAAAATCCGATAATGCCGGACGCTGCTAAAATTTCCAGTAGAACAGACATGCCTTCTGTATTTTTTACCACTTCCTGTGTCAGAGATCCATATCCTTTCATTTTTGCGATCGCGGGGGCGATTCCTCCGAGGCTGTATCCAATCAAAGGAGATTTTTGAAATATTTGCCAGGTATTCAAAAAGTCGTCAAGCCTGATAGAAGCAGAATGAGCATAGTTGGAGAAAATCGGTAGTCCTTCAAAAACGGAAAGGAACTTTTTACTATAGATGAAAGCAAGTGCAAAAATGCCGGTAGTAGCAATTGAAACAAGCGTTATAAAAGATAATTCTGCTTTCCGAAATTTCTTTGTTAAAATTCCTGTCAATACAAGTTTAAATGATTTGTATCCAATGATTAATACAATAAGTAATATTCCCATTCTTGAAAAAGACAGGAATATAACCGAGGTTAAAAGCAGCAGAGAAAGATTATTTACTGTTTTCTTTTTTAACTCTTCGTTTTTACTGAAGAATAGCAGAAAATGAAAAGTCCATGGTACAATGAGGTAAGTTGAAAAGTAAGAAGGCTCATAACTTAGTCCGTGAATCCGAGGAATTCCACTTTGGAAATAATAATTGATGAAAGCTTCAATACCAAATAAAGCGAATGTGAATTGGATCAGTGCAAGAAATGCGATAATTGTGAAAGATTGTAAATAGAGGATTAATATCTTTTCAAAATGAGCAAGATTGTTAACATATAGAGACAGAGCAAGGATAAACCCAAAAAAGATAATTAACCAAAGGTGATAGCCAATCCCTCTTTGTATCAGTATGCTGTTCTGTACAAAAAAAGACAAAAAAATAAACCAGACCAGGAAAGACCAAAACCCTATCAGTTTGAGGTTGAGTTGTTTGCCGCTGAATGTGGCCGTGATAAATACAACAGCGCTGAAAAAAACCATGAACAGATTGCAAATTCTGATGGAGAATCCGGAAATCTTCAGATTGAGGAATACATCAAATGAAGCAGTCAGAAAGATCAAAAAAAGACATACATCCAGTAACAGTCGTAAATTCCTCGAGAAAATGATTGGCCTGTTAATCGCGGCTGTCATCTTATGACTTATGGATTTTGTTTGTGCCCGGAATGTTTTTTTTAATCCATAGAACGATGAACAGGACCATCAAAAGAGTACCGGCGATTGCCAATCCTTTACCGGCAGCGATCAGAATCTGAACCAACATAGATTGTTTATGTACAATCGGATGGCTGATGATGTTCACCGGTTCTTCCAACATCATCAGACCTTGTTTGTTGTTAATGAGTCGTTCCTCTATGAGATAGATGTTTTGTTTGATCTGTGACAGATCGTTCAATAATAGCAGGCTGCCACTGGACTGAGTAAACTTTCTGAGGTTAATCTGATTGATTGAGTCAAGTTCTTTTTTCTCCGCATTCAGACTTAGATTGATTTTTTCTATGGAACTCAATTCGTTTTTTCTGATTTTTTTAAAATAGTTTGAAGAAGAAATGAATTGATTAAAAGCGGGAACCAATAATGCGTTATTAGAAGTATCCGTCAGTATAATTTTTATGGTTGTATTTGTTTCATTGAAATGAAAGTTAGGCTTGATGTCACTGTAGGTAAGCAATGAAGCTGAGGGCTCTTCTATGCTTACTTTAAAATCCCTTATTTCTTTGACTTCTTCAACGGGCAGATTCAATAATTCGGCTAATCTTTGGTGTTGTTTTCCGGAAATAAATTTTTTTATATCTGAGTAGATTAGTTCAATTTTTTGTCCGCTCATATAATCAGAACTTATCGAATAGGTCAGAAAATATTTTGTTTTGGGCACAATCAGAAAAATAATGGTTAGCAGTGCCCAAACAGCCAGGAAGCCGGTAAACAGCTTCAGATTGCGGAATATTTTAGAGACCGCAGATTTTAAGATTTGATTCAAATGGATTTCAGTGGAGCCGTTGTCGATCATAATTTGTTGATTATACCTGTGGGTAATTGAAGTTTTTTTCTAGTGAAATAAGCTGCTGTTATATTCCAGCTGGCCATGGTGATCATTGAAGATAGGGCTGCCCCTGTTTCATTCCAAATTGGTATCAAAAGTAAATTAAGAATTAAATTAATAATGCAGGCGCAAAGCATTATTTTTTGGTATAGTTTTTCTTCACTCATCATCAGCAAACAAGTTTCGTTCAGTGCAAACAATGAACTAATCAGGTAGCCGATTCCAATCAAAGAAAAGATCAGCAAGCCGTTGTTTGATTTGACGGTTAAGAAGAGTGTGATGCCTGGAAACAAGAACAAAATGGCTATAAATATCAATAAAGCGATCACAAAAATGATTTTCCCGGTTCTTCGAATCTCATTGGCCAGTAATGTTTTGCTTTGCAACCCCGGAATTTTAGGTGCAAAATTTGCACTCATCACAGACAGGGGAAAGGAAATAAAGGCTGCTATTTTTAACATCAAAGCATATTCGCCGATTGCATCCGGCTGAACATATCTGCTCAGTATGAAGATGTCAAATGTGCCGATTAGCACAAAAATTGTGTTATAGGAAAAAAAGGGGATGGAATCTTTGAGGAGTGAATTGATTCTCAGATTTTTAATTGAGATCGTTTTCTCTTCTTTGAGTTTTCTGATAACTTCCGTTAATGAAATACAGAAGCTGAGAACTACAGCAGCCAGGTAACACAATACAAATTGATGTTCCATATTTACAGAAAAGAGGTCTGTCAGCAGATTCAATATGACAGTAAACAGGAAAATGGAAACTGTATGATAAAAAGTGTAGGAAAGAACCCGGCTTGTTCCTCTTAGGAATTCATAATTAAGGATGTGCAGATTTAAGAAAAAAGCGGAAACAATACCGATTTGAAAATAGGTATGATCTGTGTAATTGCTGAAATAGCGCTGAATCAACCAGGGGGTCATCCACACTACTGCCCCAGTTAAAACCAGTCCTGAAATTCCATGGTAAGACAGTAATTTGAGGTATAGAAATTTGGCCTTTCCTGGCTCTCCTGAAGCATAAAACTTGCTCGTCCATTTCATGAGGTAAATGTCTGTACCGAGTTTAAGGATGAGCAAAAAAATCAATATAAAGGATAGCAGAAAACTGAAATAACCAAGTTTTTCATTTCCAAACACCCTGGATATGTAAATCGTCAGCAGATATGAAACCGATGCTCCGAAAAATTTGATTGCTAAAGAAGCTATGTTTTTGAGCATCAGTCTCTTTTTACATTTAAACCAGTGAAAGTCAAAGATAATTTTAAATATGCTGCTCTATTATCCTAAATGAGCATTTTTTCAGTCTCCAAATTAATACAGGGAAACGACCATCAATAACCCTTACATATAACCTGAGTCCAAAATATTGAACAATGTTAGCTTCGAGGCTAAACTTTTAACATAGTTTTGGTGTCTTATTTCCGTTACTTTAGCATCTGAATGGTCCTTAACCGAATTTCCATATTATTTTTATTCTTTGGGGTAATCTTAATTTATCCCTTTTCTGAAGTCAGAGCACAGCTTTCATTTACTGAGAATAAAGGCCAGTGGGATCAAAGGGTCTTGTTTCAGACAACGACAGGCAATGCCGCTCTTTTTTTGTCGCCGGATGGGTATACAGTTTTGCAGCATCACCCGGCCGACTATCAGGCCTATGCAGCGTATATTCACGGGCATAATCATGAGGATCTCACCGCAAAGCAATCCATGATTCAGGGAGCACCTCCTGTTATGAGAAGCCATGCTTATCGTGTTCGTTTTACCGGGGTAAAGCCCAATCCTGAAATAGTCAAAGAAAAGGCTGTCTCCGGCTATGAAAATTATTTCATTGGAAACGATCCAGCAAAATGGGCCTCCGGATGTCGTTCCTACCAGGCAATCACCTACAAAAACATCTATCCTAATGTAGACCTGCGTTATTATGTTTTAAATGAACAGTTGAAATACGACCTGATTGTACATCCGGGTGCTGATGTTTCAGGAATAAGATTGCATTATGAAGGCGCTGAAGATATTCGTGTAAAAGATCAGCAGCTGGTGATAAAAACATCTGTTGGAGAAGCCAGAGAATTAAAACCCTATTCCTATCAATTTGTCGATGGTGTTAAGCAGGAAGTGACATGTCGTTACAATCTTGAGGGTAACATATTACGCTTCGATGTAAGAGGAGCGGATAAAACAAAAACATTAATTATTGATCCTTCCCTTGTTTTTTCTTCTTTTTCACGTTCTACAACTGATAACTGGGGTTTTACAGCAACACCGGGCCCTGATGGCAGTATGTTTGGCGGTGGCATTGCTTCTGTGACCGGTTTTCCTGTATCACCGGGGGCGTTTCAGTCGACCGGAAGCGGCCCTTCAACTGCGGCTGTGCCTCCCGATATTGGTATTATTAAACTTTCTCCGGATGGCAGAACAAGAATTTATGCAACATATATTGGAGGTGCGGGTTTGGAGCAACCCCATAGTTTGATTGCTGATGATGCGGGCAACCTTGTCATTGCCGGAAGAACGAATTCAGGATCTAGTTTCCCGGGCACGCTTTTCGGGCCGGGGGGAGGGTATGATATATTTGTTTGTAAACTAAATGCCACCGGAACTTCGCTTATCGGAGCTGTAAAGATTGGAGGATCCAATGATGACGGGGTAAATATTTCCGAAGAACGCTCAAATGGGCCACAATCCCTCCTGCGCAATTATGGTGACGATGGAAGGAGTGAGGTCATAGTTGACAGGGCAAATAATATCTTGCTAGCTTCCTGTACAAGAAGCAGTAATTTTTATACACTAAATGGATTTCAGTCGGTTGCCGGAGGCTCACAGGAGGGAGTTGTAGTCAAGTTAAACCCGAATTGTACTGCTCCTGTTTGGAGTAGCTATCTAGGCGGTGAAGGTGATGATGCTGCTTTTGTCATTACAACTAATCCGATAAATAATGATGTTTATGTTGCAGGAGGAACAGGTTCTTCCATCTTCCCTGGAACAGCAACAGGAGTGCTGCAGCCAACTTATCGAGGGGGTGTTGCTGATGGGTATCTCACTCAACTTCGCGACAACGGAAGTTCTGTATCGTTAGTGCGTTCAACTTACCTAGGAACCGGTCAGATAGATATTGTTTACGGTGTACAATTTGATAAGCAGGGGTTTCCCTATGTGATGGGGACTTCTACCGGTAACTGGCCGGTGATAAACGCAAGTTATTCTAATACAAATGCCAGGCAGTTTATTGCAAAACTACGCCCTGATTTAAGCAATTTTGTTTATTCAACAACTTTTGGTTCTCCAAATGCATTGGCACCTAATATTTCGCCTGTAGCTTTTCTTGTAGATAACTGCGAAAACGTATATGTTTCAGGATGGGGGGGAGGCGCTAATAATTTTGCCAATCCTAATTATCCTACCGCCGGCACTAATGGTATGCCAATTACTCCTGATGCTTTTCAATCTGCAACAGATGGTAGCGACTTCTACTTTTTTGTTTTGAAGAAAAATGCTTCTGATATTTTATACGGAAGTTACTTCGGTCAGCGAGGAGGGAATGGTGGTTTGGAGCATGTTGATGGAGGAACAAGTCGTTTTGATGCTCAGGGTGTGATATATCAGGCATCATGTGCCAATTGTAAATTTGTTCCAAGTGGCTTGCCTGCTCAAACTCCTTATCCGATTACGGCAGGTGTTTTTGGAAATGTAAATCCAGCAACAGGGGGAGGTGGATGCAACCTGGGTATGGCCAAAATAAGATTTGACCTTGCCGGTATCGATGTCGGCGTACAAGCAGTTGGAGCCCGACAACTGAATTTTTGTCTGCCGGCTACCATTGAATTTGCAGATACTCTTCGTCAGGCGAAACAATATATCTGGATCTGGGGTGATGGTACGAAAAATGATACTACAACTGCAAACCCGAACCGGCATACTTATACCACATCCGGTAGCTTTGATGTGAAAGTGATTGGTATAGATAGCAATACCTGCAATATCAAAGATTCATCCATTCTCCGTATTCGTGTGACAACAGATTCTGTAGCGCTCAATTTTATTGCCGATCGTTTGCCTCCCTGTAACAGCCTTACTTTCAGGTTTACAAATACTACAAATCGCCTGAATGCCAATCCTGCTTTTACACCTCGTTCTTTTGTATGGAAATGGGGGGATGGAACTCCCAATGATACCATTCCCGGATTTGCGCCAAATCCCCTTGTTCATACATTTCCGGGACCAGGCACATATAACATCACTTTGAGTTTAATTGATTCCAACTTTTGCAATCTGGGAGATTCATTTAGAATAGCAAACTTCCAGGTTGCCTCTACAATCAGAGCAGGCTTCGAGGCCAGAAATGGTTGTTCTCCTTACACGCTTTCTCTACGTGATACCTCATTTGGGGCTGTGACTTATTTATGGATAAGCAACGATGGTCAGCAATCCACAGCAAGCGTGCCTTCCTTTGTTTATAACAATCCCGGTACTTACACCATTCGTCAGTATATTTTTAATACAAACAGTTGTAATAGGGTTGATTCTGCTTTCAGAACATTTGAAGTCTATGCCCCTCCTCAGGCCGGTTTTACCTATACGCCAAATCCTTCCCAGGACAATACACCAACTCGTTTTCTTAATTCAGCATCATCTGACGTAACACAATGGAACTGGGATTTTGGAGATGGCAATTCTTCTACTCAAACCAATCCTATTCATCAGTATACATCCGATGGAACTTACAGTGTGTGTCAGGTAGTGACCAATATCAGAGGTTGTAAAGATACCCTATGCATCCCTGTTAGAGCGCTAGTTACCACCAACAATGATCTTCCCTCAGCTTTTACACCTAATGGAGATGGGGTGAACGATGTGTTTAAAGTGAGAGGTTTTGGAATTGTTAATATGACTCTTCGTATATATAACAGGCAAGGGCAAATGGTTTTTGAAAGCAGGACACAATCAATTGGGTGGGACGGTACGTACAAAGGTGTCGCACAACCAATGGACGCATATGCCTGGACCCTGGATCTTGAGTATTTTACGGGAGAAAAACTTAGAAAGAAAGGAGATGTAACGCTGATACGTTAAATAGTTTTGAATTGAAGAAACTTATTCAAATAGCGAAGATTAAATCCGGAATATGCATCCTTTGGATTTTGTTGCAGATGAATGCTGCAGCACAGGATTTGCATTTCTCTCAATTCATGAATTCTCCACTTACAACCAACCCGGCAAATACAGGATTTATTCCGGAGGCTGATTATCGTTTAGGGGTTCACTATCGTTCACAATGGACTTCTATTCCTGTGCCTTATAAAACAGCCAGTATTTTCGGGGATTTTCAGTTGTTCAGAAATCAGCTCGAAAATGGTTGGATGGGAGCAGGTTTTGTGGTGTTAAATGATGTGGCAGGAAGAGGAAATCTGAGAAGCAATAAAGTATACGGATCACTTGCTTACCACCAGATGCTTGGTTACAGCAGCTTGTTGTCTGCGGGATTTAATGCAGGATTTGTTTCAAAAAGAATTGATATCAACAGGTTTACTTTTGATAACCAGTGGAACGGGAAGTTTTTTGATGCTGCTTTAAACAACGGAGAATCTCAGTTGCAAAATAACAATATCTCTTATTTTGATTTACAGGCTGGTATTAATTATGCCTATTTCCCCAATGAAGAAACTTATATCAATGCGGGATTTTCGATCCATCATCTTAATCAGCCAAGAGAATCATTTTTTGTAAGCAGTGATAATCAGGTTCCTCGTCGTTATATTGGATTTTTAAATGGAAGTTTTAAACTGAACGAAGACTGGATTATCAACCCCAATACTTATTTTTCTTCTCAGGCTCGTGCCAATGAATGGGTTGCCGGTATGAATGCAGCGTATAATGTAACTGGAAACGGAGATTTTGTTTTGATTGCAGGTGGATATCTTCGTTGGCAGGATGCCGGCATTGCCATGCTTGGATTTGAAAAAAATAATATCAGGGTTACATTTACGTATGATGCAACCACCAGTTCGCTTAGCAGATTTAATGCATCTCAGGGAGCATACGAGTTCTCTCTGATTAAAAATGGTTTTTATCAGCAGGGTTTTGCAGATAAGAATTTAAAGAGACAAAGTCTTTGTCCAAGATTTTAAGAAGTTAAAGCATCACGCCGCTTAGAAATAGATAAGCCATCGAAAAATATATAAGTAGTCCTGTTACGTCCACGAGTGTAGCAACAAATGGAGTTGAAGAAGCAGCAGGGTCAAAGCCAAGGCGCTTAAGTAACAGTGGCAGCATAGAGCCTATGAATGTTCCCCAAACTACAATACCTATCAAGGAGGATCCTATTGTTAAGGCAATGCGCAGATAATGTTCGCCAAATCTGTCGGACAAAAGATGCCAGATTGTGATTACGCCAAAGCCAATCAGAAACAGGGAAGCGCCTAACATTAATCCGGATAAAATTTCCCGTCGCATAATCCGCCACCAGTCGGCAATAGTTATTTCTCCCAAAGCCATCGCCTGAATAATAAGCGTACTCGCCTGCGATCCGCTGTTGCCTCCACTTGAAATAATAAGCGGAATAAAAGTGGCAAGAATTACAACTTTGGCAATTTCATCTTCATAACTCTGCATAGCGGTAATGGTGATCAGCTCGCCAAAAAAAAGAATGATCAGCCATACCACTCTTTTTTTAAAGAGCTTAAAAAGAGGCGTTTCAATATAAGGTTCATCAAGAGCTTCCGTACCGCCTATTTTTTGCATGTCTTCACTAAACTCTTCATTTGCAACCCATAGCACATCATCGATGGTAATGATACCAAGTAGTTTGTTGCTTTTGCTTACGACAGGCAGTGCATCCCGGTTATTCATTTTAAAGACTTCGTTTGCTGTTTCCTGATCATCTTCGGGATGCAGGGCAACAAAGCGTTCATCAATCAGATCTTCTACTTTTTTATCCGGAGCACTGAGAATGAAGTCACGGATGCGAATGTCATCAATCAGTTCGCCTTTATCGTTGATGACGTAGATGACATTGATGGTTTCACTGTCTTTTCCATATTTCCTGATCGTAGCAAATACTTCATCAATAGTGTTGTTAGGATAAACATAAACGTAATCAGGTGTCATCAAACGGCCAATGCTATTTTCAGGATATCCCAGCAGTGAGAGGGTTACTTTTCTCTCTTCAGGGTTCAGTAATTTGATAAGTTCCCTAACGGCATTGCTTGGTAATTCTTCAAGAAAAGCCGTACGGTCATCAGCAGGTAGCTCATTTAAAAGCTCGGCAGTTTTATTGGGAGGTAGTTCCTTAATGATTTGCTTTTGTGCAGGAATATCCAGAATCTTAAATACACCGACGGCTCTATGATTGCTCATTCCAGCCAATATCTGGCTCTTGTACTCGGGAAAAATATCGATGAGTTCCGCGACATCGCTAATGTTCTGGTTATTCAGGAAATCACTTATAGCCAGCTTGTCACCGGTTTCCATGATTGCACTGAATTGATCCTTCAGTGAAAGTTCCTTATCAAGTTCCAGCTCATTCATTGCCGCTGCAAGTTAGTCCAATTTGCCGGATAAGTTTCTGATGATGATAATACAAAGTTCTTGTCTGCCTCATTGTAAATGAACTTACTTTTGATGGCAAATGCGTCTCGATTCTCTTTATATTTCAGAATCCTATGGAAAGGGAAGGGGTGTTTTTACAACAGCACGGATAGAGGCAGAAACGATCGTGGAAATTGCTCCTGTGATTGTAATGAATGCGGAGCACAGAAGATTGCTTGATCAGACTCCGCTTCATGATTATATTTTTGAATGGGGGGATGACCGGAAAAGTTGTGCAATGGCTCTGGGTTGGGTTCCTGTTTACAATCACGCAGTTGAGTCTAACTGTGAATATTTTATGGACTTTGAAGAGGCGACTATTTTTATAAAAACAAACAGAGTCGTAGCTGCCGGAGAAGAACTATGTGTTAATTATAATGGTGATTCGGGTGATGAAAAGCCTGTTTGGTTTCAGGCTTAGTCATGCTTCTTCCGGTTGGCTTTTTAAATGATAAAAACATTAAAGTGAAGATTAGAAAAAAGCATTGATTTTTATATAGTTAGAACTGAGGGAGGGGGTAAAAATTTTTTAATATTTTTTTTGTTTTTAATATATTTTTCCTAAATTCGTCTAGCAAACGATAATCTTAAAGATTTTCTTTTGTTTTCTAAATATCCGCAAAACCCGATTTTTCCGAAGAAAACTGCCTCCTAAATCGTACTACTATGCGGAAAATTTACACATTTATCATTCTCTTTGTTGCATTGTCAACATTTGCTAAAGCCCAAGAACTTCAGGCTATCGTGTCTACTTCTAATGTACAGCTTCGATGGACTTCCACTTCAGGCTATGCGATAGATCATTATGAAATAGAACGTAGAAGCCGTGGGGAGGAATTCAAAACAATTGCGCTCATACTGGCAGAAAACGGAAGTGAGTCAACTGCTTATTTATATAAGGATAAATTGACCGGGGGTGATCAACACCTTTATTACCGTGTACATTGCTTTTATGCAGATGGCACCGAAAATTATTCAGATATTCTTTCTTTAAATCTTGCTGAGGCAAAAGACGATATGTTGAAAATTTCAACAGATGTTGCCGGATGCAGGTTGTTACTCGATCTTCCCACAGAAAAAGGTTCTTATCTCTTCCGCATATACAATATGAACGGACAACTTCTCGAAACCCAGCGTTCTTCAACCGGTAGTAACGTTGTTGAAGCAGATAAGCTGGCATCAGGCAAGTATTTTATGGAAGCTTACCACCCCGTTACAGGGAAAAGGTTTTACGGTACTTTTAGTCTTTAATAATTTTCGGTTCAGCTCAATAGCTCCACCTGATCCGGATAAATCCGCGATGATTTATTGCTTTGAAGCGATCTGTGTTTGCAAAAAAAAATTTGCCAGATAAAATCGGTATCAAAATTGCCTCCAAGGTTGGGGTAAATCTGCATATTCAAACATTTATAAATTATATTTCTGTCATTCACCTTCCCGGTGGCTCACCAACGGTTAGCTGGTAGCATATTTATGCTTTCTTCGCTTTGAGATATCAAGGATTATAAATATCTTTTAACCTTAAAACACATACCATGCGTTATTTTCATTTTTTACTGTGCGCCTCCTTGTTTCTATACAGCTGTAAATCTGATGCGCCTCCTTTTACATCTAAATCGGATCCTGAATTAAAACAGGCTTCAGAAATCGACGGATTAATCAGAAAATCACTTGAGAAGAATGAAAGTTTTGACTGGCGTCGTGCTGATGATGTTGTTATATGGAGTGCCGGCCAACACACCGATCAGATTTATGCAGTTGGGTATCAGCCAAAAAGTGAGCAGGGTGTTGAAAACAGGTTGCACGAAATTGATATAAATTCTGCTGCCTGGCAGGAAACTAAAAAACAGGTTCTGCAAATCATTTGGGAAGAGGAGCGTATCACTCAACCCGATCTAAAAATTGAAAACATCGAAGTCTGGGAAGAAAAAGTGCTTCCTGTGGTAGATGTAACGATTAAACGTTTTTCTACCATTCAGCGTTTGCGTGCATCCGGCCTGGTAAGATATGTTGATCCGATGGGGTATGACGCCGGGGTGACCAATAAAAATGCACAAAGGGTAACAAGCAGCAGCGGATGCGGCAGCAATGTGGCTGCATCAGGACTAGTTAATGGCACCCATTATTCTATTACTACGCCCAACACACTTGTTTCATGGAATTACCAATACCATCGTATTCCCCAGGCATGGACCAAATCAACCGGAAGAGGAATAAAAGTATTTATCATTGATACTGGAACAAGTCCCGATCAGGACAATCTAGGCTCAGCATTTAATCAGGGTTCATCATCTGGAAGAACACTGGAGAAAATTGTTACACTACCTCGCAATACCTTTTTAGGTATTCCTACAGGCCCGGTTGAAACACCATCTGACCTATGCGGTCATGGCACTTCAATGGCAGGGGCTTGTGCGGCACCACGTGGTTCGGATGGGGCTATGACCGGCGTCGCTTATAATTGTAATCTTGTTACTTGTCGTGCTGCCGCAGATGTGTTAATAGATGAAAGCAGGGAAAATAAAGGTGTGTCTGATGCTTTTGTCAATGCCGGTAATCGCTCTGATGTGCGCATTATCAGTATGAGTATGGGGCGGATTACAAGTAACTCACAAATTGCAGATGCTGTTAAATATGCATACGGAAAAGGAAAATTGATTTTTTGTGCGGGTGGGACATCTTTTGGCTGGTCGGCCGGTTGGTATGGCGTGATTTTCCCGGCATATATGCCCGAAGTACAGGCAGTTACCGGGGTTGTAGAAGGAACAAACTTCTCCAACTGTACCGAATGTCATAAAGGAGCTGAAATTGATTTTGTAGTAACTATGCAGCGAAGTGCTGATGGTGTGAAACCGCTGACGCTTGCAATGAGTGGCAATCCTCCTGCTACAGTTGGTGGGTCGTCAGTCGCAACGGCTACGACAGCAGGAATTGCGGCACTGGTATGGAGTCGTTATCCTTCAAGTACGCGTTCGCAGATTTTGGCTCGTCTTCAGCAAAACAGCAGCAGGTATCCGACAAAGACGGCAGAATACGGTTGGGGGTTAATCAATGCTGACCTGGCCACCAATTAACTAATCAAATTGATATGTTTTAAGAGGGCTTTGCTGGCCCTCTTTTTTATTTGGGTTCATCAGTTATCTCACTAAGTGTTTTTATATAAATCTTTGAAATAATGACGCTTTGTGAGATTTCGGTGTTGTTTTTGTTATGAATAAAATTATTTTTGATTTATTAAATCCATATCCATGAAAAAAGTCGCATTATTTTTAACCTTTGTTGTATCAGTATCTTTATTAATAAGCTCCTGTTCTCCCGTCATTACACCTTATCAGGCAGCAAATGGTAAACATAAATGCGGAGCTTCTCTTCATTGATCTTCTAAGTATCTCTTTATTTACTTTTTCTTTCTGTACTTTGCATTTTGAAATCATTCAGAAATGAAAAAGACAATCTTTATTTTAAGCTTATGTTTTTTTAGCGGATTCCTTACATATGCTCAGGTTGTAAGTGGTCCGATGCTCGGACCTGTAGAGCTGCGAACCGCAAAACTTTGGCTAGAAGTGAAGCCAGGTACAAAAGTTGATTTATGGTATTGGAAGAAAGATGCTATTATCGATGCCAAAAAAGTAAGCAAAGGCACTTCTTCTGAACAGTGGTTTGCTCCTCTTCATTTTTTTCTCACAGATCTTTCTGTTCACACAGAATATGAATATCAGTTCATCTTAAATCCAACTTTAAAATCAAAGCCGACCGTTGCACAAGGCAGTTTTATGACAAAAGAACTCTGGCAATGGCGTAAGCCCGCTCCTGATTTTTCTTTTTTAACGGGCTCCTGTACTTATTTTAATGAACCGGGTTATGATCGTCCGGGTAAACCTTATGGCGGCGACTCCTCTATCTTTTTAACCATGTCGAAAGAGAAAGCAGCTTTTATGTTGTGGCTGGGCGATAACTGGTATACACGTGAAGTGGATTACTCTGATGAATGGGGTTTGTGGAAAAGGGCGAGTCGAGATCGGGCATCTCTTGTGTTGCAGCCTTTTCTGAAATCTACTTCACATCTTGCTATATGGGATGACCATGATTATGGTCCGAATGATATGGGCAAACAATTTGTTCTGAAAGAAACCTCGCGCGAGGTGTTTAAAAATTATTGGCTGAATCCTTCTGCCGGTTTTGAGGGGAAGGGAATTTATACCATGTGGTCGTATGGCGATGTAGATATTTTTATGATGGACGACCGCTGGTGGAGAAGTGCGGACAACCTTGCTGATTCTGTAAACGGCCAGCCAAATACTGAAAAAAGAATGTGGGGACAAGCGCAACTGGAATGGTTGAAACAATCCTTGTTATCCAGCCGAGCAACATTTAAGATTATTGCTAATGGCAGTCAGATTTTAAATCCCGTTTCACCATATGATAAAATGGCTGATTTTACAGCAGAGTACAATGAGTTGATGAATTTTTTAGCTACGCACAAAGTTAACGGGGTGCTTTTTTTGACAGGCGACAGACATCATTCAGAAATCATTAAAGTAGAGCGTTCCGGTTTGTATCCCTTATATGATATTACTGTTTCTCCGCTTACATCCGGGACTCATTTATTTGGTGGTCCGGAGAAAAATAATCCTTATAGAGTTTTAGGTATTGATCAAAAGCAGAATTATGGTAAGGTTTCTGTTTTCGGAGATAGAGGGAAGCGGAAGATGCAGATTGATTTCATGGGAATAAACGGAGAGCAATTAGGAGTTTGGTCTATTGATGAGTCGGCACTTAAATCAAAATAAATGACCATAGATTTTACATACAATAAGAAACAAGTTTTGCGCGCCTTGCGTTATCATTTCTTTTCTAAGAAAGATATTCGCATTCTTTTGCTAATCGTAAATGGATTTGCACTTGTTTCAGCACTGCTATTCTATTTTAAATATGTTACGCCACTTGCGTTCCTGATCAGTTCCTTTTTATGGATATTACTGATGTTGTCTTTCTGGTGGGTTCTTCCTTTGAAGATTTATCGCGGTACTCATACCTTTCGTGAGAGGCTGAACATAGAGTTCAGGTCATCAGAAATGGTAATCACACACAGCGGAGGTCAGAAAGTCTGGTCCTATTCTTCTTTTCAGTCAATGAAAGAAACGCCGGATTTCTTTTATTTATATGTTGATGCCAGGTCTTTTTTTCTCGTTCCATTGCATGCGTTTGAAGATGAGGATCAGGTACAGAAATTTAGAAAATTGGTGAAATATTAATAGGATTTCTGGTTAGTGTTTATGTTCTTCTATGAAGAAGCTTTTCAGCTTTGCTAATTATTTCTATAAGTAAATCTATAAAATAATCTTTATTGGTTGTATATGTAGTTACTCAATACCCATTAATAAATAAAAAACAGTATAGTTTTGTAAACAAGTTTTTTTAATTCTATATTCTATGAAAAAATCAACTTGAAAAGTTATATTAGCTTTTCCATACATTAGTTGATACTTTTCCCGTAATTTGTAAGAGCCGCTACTGCAATATTTTTTAAATAATGAAAGTCGAAATGAGGCTGAAGTTGTTATTTCTTTCTTTTGGATGCTTGTTGTTCTTGAATCAAGTTTCTTCTCAAGTGATCAGGCGGGTATCGAATTTTAGATATTTCGAATTTAAAGATGGATTGCCAGAAAATAATATCAGGGAGTTTATTGTAGATAATGAGAACGGCTATTGGTTCCGCGCATCCAGTAATATTATTTATTTTAATGGATACGAATTCACAAACTATAATATAAGTGGTAAAACGTTTACGCTTTCAAATGAAGAAATATTTTCTTTTAATCTTTATAAAAGTAATATTTATGTTTTCGGTAATTCAGGTATTGATGTAATTAATTGTAAAACGAAGGAGTCTCATCTCATTTTTAAGTATCCCAATCCTCTTCAAACACGTGCTGGCTTTATAACCTGGAAATTCCAGCCAAACAGACCCCACTTGACCGGAGTAAATAGACCCCGGTTCTGCGGAGCAAACTGACCCCAGTTGACCGCTCCAAACTGACCCCACCTTTTTTGATGT
>JAULVS010000039.1:0-10158 GCA_032110905.1 Chitinophagaceae bacterium
ATGCGCATTACATCAGATTAATTAAATCGATGAAGCTGATTGGCATAGAGTCACCTGTTCATCTTACAAAAGATCAACTCTATAATCAGATCTCTAAACTTGTAGAAAAAAATCGGCATCCTTTCGCGCGAATTCGCTTAACAGTTTACAGAGGTGAAGGAGGTATTTGGGAAACGCCTTCAGTGCCTTTCAACTATCTCATCCAAACCTGGTCTTTGCCCGACAGTCTGAATCGGCTAAATGAAAACGGACTCGATTTGGGAGTGTTCAATGAAGGGAGGAAATCCTGTGATGTTTTTGCTTCGCTTAAAAGCAATAACTACCTGCTTTATCTGTTAGCTGCAAATTTTGCGAAGACGCAAAAGTGGAATGAATGTCTGGTGTTGAACCAGCATGAACGAATTGCCGATGCGACAATAGCCAATTTATTTTTTATAAAGGAAGGAAACATCTTTACACCTTCTATCGAAGAAGGAGGAGTGGCAGGTGTGATGAGGAATTACCTGATTACTCAATTTCGTGCTTCAGGTTTGAAAGTTGAAGAAGGTGCATATGCAATTAAGGATCTTGAGCAGGCGGATGAAGTGTTTCTCACAAATGCGATCCATGGTATAAAGTGGGTGAAATCTTTCGGCAACAGAAATTATTCCTTTCGGCAAACGGCTCTTTTGTTTGAGCAGTATATCAAACCTTTGTTCGGTTAAACCTTTCTTTCGCGGATGCGTTGTATATTCCTATGCAAAAATCTTCTGTAGTCATCTGCTGGTTCAGACGTGATCTTCGTTTAGAGGACCAGGCAGCTCTTTATCATGCCCTACGCAGTGAATGGCCGGTACTACCGGTATTTATCTTTGATCGTTCCATTCTCGATAAGCTTGAGGAAAAAAAAGACAGGCGTGTGGAATATATTCACCTGGCTTTATCGGAAATGCAGAATGAATTACAGCAACAAGGGTCATCGATGGATGTGCGCTATGGTTTTCCTGCCGATGTGTTTCAGCAACTTACGGATGAATACGATATAAAAGCAGTTTACACGAATCATGATTATGAACCCTATGCCATTCAGCGTGATAATCAGATCAGTAAATATTTAAATTCGAAAGGCATTCATTTTCATACGTATAAAGACCAGGTGATTTTTGAAAAGAGTGAAGTGGTGAAAGATGACGGCAATCCTTATACTGTCTTCACACCTTTTAGCAGAAAATGGCGTTCTAAACTTGAGAGCCATTCATTTGCTTCGTATGATTTATCAAAGTTGAAAGGACGTTTTTTCTTGCAAGCAGCTCGACAAATTCCTTCTTTAAAGGAAATGGGTTTTATTGAATCGGGGCTCCCTTACCCTGTAACAATAGTGGCTGATTCTGTATATGTGGACTATCAGCAAAAAAGAGACATCCCTTCTATACCTGGTACCAGCAGGCTGAGTGTGCATCTTCGCTTTGGAACCATCAGTGTACGTGAACTGGCAAGAAGAACATCTCCATTAAGCGATACTTTTTTGAATGAGTTGATCTGGCGCGATTTCTATCACATGATCCTCTGGCATTTTCCGCAGGTGGGACAAGGAAAATCTTTCAGGAAAGAATACGATCTTATTCACTGGAGAAACAATGAAGAGGAGTTTGAGAAATGGTGTGAAGGGAAAACCGGTTACCCGATTGTAGATGCAGGCATGCGTGAATTAAATACAACCGGATTTATGCACAACAGAGTACGTATGGTTGTGGCTTCTTTTTTAACCAAGCATTTATTGATCGACTGGCGATGGGGCGAAGCTTATTTTGCAAAAAAATTACTTGATTTTGATTTCGCTGCTAACAACGGAGGCTGGCAGTGGGCAGCAGGAAGCGGATGTGATGCCGCACCATATTTCCGTGTATTTAATCCGTATTTACAAACCAAGAGATTTGATTCGGAATTAAAGTACATACGGCAATGGATACCCGAACTTGAAACATTGGACTATCCGCCCCCTATTGTAGAGCATGAATTCGCAAGAAAAAGATGTTTACAGGTTTATGCGGAGGGGTTGAAGAAGTAGTTCTGATCAAAAGAAGAACATCCCTCCATTACTATTATTAAAACGTGGATTCACGAAATTATTCAGTACACTTCCGAAACGGTAGGTTACGCCAAACCCCATGAAGAAATTATAATTTGTTTGCAGCTGCCTGCGACGTGATAAAATATCATCGGCTGTTGCATCACCCTTGGGAAGAAATACCTGGTCACGAACAATAGAAGGGAATGCATACATGTTAAAGGATAAGTTTCCGGTAAGCCGTACATCTACAAATGTGTTAAACGATAAATTATATAAGCGCCAGTTGTGAAAAAAGTTGCGGTAAGTCATACCTGTTGAAATAGTTCCCCATTTTTGATTCAGTGAAAGATTTACAGATAAATTATGACCGGTCAGTACTTCTGCATTTTTCCCGTAAATGGTGGTATCATAATATTGGTTGCGGCGAATATCCGGACCGTAGCGGATGGTTAATAGCTTGGTATTTACGCTGGAATAAGGAAATACATTGTATTCGATGGCCGGACTGAAGGAAAAGGAATTTTTTATATTAATGAATGTGGCTTGTGATCCATTTAACTCATAACCATAAGTCCAGTGCTGGTTAATGCTTTTGGCGAGCAGGTGCGAAAAATTGATGCTGTGATTCCGCACCAATATTTTTTTATCGTTGATAATAAAAACATTTCGGTTATCATTTGCATTTAGTGAAAAAGAAACTTTCAGTTTGTCTGTAACTCGATTTGCTGATAAGCGACTCCCCAGGTCACGAGAACGATAGTTTTGGTCGCTATTAAAATTACCATTTATACTGGTACGAAAAACCCAGTAATTCCATTTGTCTTTTGTGGCTGCATTGCCCGCTTTTTCTTTTTTGTCCGGGTTTGCGTGCTGCTTTGTTTGTAATGTTACTTCATTGAGATAGCCTGCTTTGGCAATAAAAGGGATCAGGCCTGCTTTTATGTAATGCACCAAAGCTTCCCGTTCCTCTACATCAGTGGCAAGTGGCAATGTTTCAAACCGCAGGGTGTCGGCTTCTTTTTGATAACGATTCAGTCCATAGAAAATTAATTGAAACTGTTTTCCTCCGCTGCCAATTTCCTGAGAGGTGATAAGGACATGTACATCAGCTGAAAGACGATCAATAATGTAGTCAACGGTATTGATTTCGGTGCGGATATAGTTTTCGTCGCACCAGGTATTGCTGCAATCAAGGAAAACTTTAATTCGTTGTTTGGAATTGGTTGTGTGCTGCGCATCTGCAGTTAGAATAAAAAAAACCATTAACAGCATCAGGGGAAATCTCATATAGCAGTTTTGGCACGAAGGTATAGTATGTGCTAAAGAACGTCATCCCGCTTGTAATAATTCGTGTATTTTTAACATCTCTTCAACCGCCTTTCTGCCTGCTTCGCCCAAATCAGCAGAAAAATCATTTACATACAATTCTATGTGCTTCCGCATTACATCTTCGCTCATTTCCTGCGCATGATCTTTTACATATTCACTAACGGTGGGGTATTGTTGCCACGCATACGAAATGCTTTGCTGAATCAACCCGTTTAGCTGTTGGCCGATTGATTCCTCCACCCGGTTGTGGGCAACAATGCCGCCCAGCGGAATGGGTAAACCTGTCTCTTGTTCCCACAAAGTGCCGAGGTCGGCTACTTTGTACAATCCTTTTTGCTGGTAGGTAAATCTGTTTTCATGAATAATCACACCCAGGTCGGTTTCTCCATTCAGCACGACCTGTTCAATTTCATGAAACACCTTGAATTGTTTGTGGGTGGCTTTGGGAAAAGAATGGGTAAACAAAAAATGTGCTGTGGTATGAAGGCCCGGTATCGCAATACTGCGTTCATTCACCCATTGCTGCAGATTCTCAACACCGGGTGGTTCTTGTTTAGAAATCAGTAATGGGCCCACACCTCTACCCAATGCACCTCCGCTGCTAAGTAAATTATATTGGTTACGAATAAGCGGATACACACCATAGCTGATTTTCGATATATCCAGCTTCCCCTGTAACGCCCATTCGTTGAGTGTTTGCACATCTTCCAGATAAAGATCAAATTCGAGATTGCCGGTATCGATGTGTTTATTTATCAGGGCATCAAAGATGAAAGTGTCATTCGGACAGGGCGATATGCCAATTGATAAACGCATAGGTTAATGTTGGTTGATGTTTTGAAGAAAGGAAACCAGCTCTTCATTCAGGTGTTGGATGGATTTTTTCATATCCCAGTTTTTTTTATTACGCTCTGCGATGTAGTTGCTCACACTGCGTATTTGCAGAAATGGAATATTCTCCATCAGGCATACATAATGCAGCGCCGCACCTTCCATTGATTCAATTACCGGGTTGAATTGCTTTTCATAAAAACCAACCTTTTTTTTACTTGTCGTGATTTCATTCACACTAATTGCTTTTACTTTTTTTAGTCTGCAATTTTTTAAAAATGATGATTTGTTTTTTAACCAACCTTTTTGATAGGGGAACTGATTTTCCGGAAGTAGTTTTAAATCAAACAGTGTTTTAAGTTCGCCGAGTTCTACCACACTTTGGTCGGCAATCGTATCTTCTTTGATCGCAAAAACCGAACCTAGTTTTACTTCACGGTTGAAGCAACCGCCAACACCGGCCTGAATAATCCAGTCGGGTTTGTGCATCCGCAGATAACGGCTCATTGAATAGGTGGCGGCTGTTAGTCCGATGCCGGTAATTAATATGCTTGCTTCAGGCAAACGATTTTTTTTCTGCTCACGATAGGCTTCCAGCAAAGGAGCAATTTCGATGGCTGTTGCTGCAATGATCAGGCCTTTTGACTTAGATTTTCCCATATCCTGCAAGGTACTAAACGCAATAATTTCAGCATCGGGTTCAATTATATTACCTTTGCCGGTTCACAATCCTTCCGCCCGATGCTGAGAAGGAATAAAAAAGTAAAGCATGGTTTACTTAACAAGACAAGAGCATTTTAATGCTGCTCACAAACTGGCCAACCCAGCCTGGAGCAAAGAAAAGAATGAAGCGGTTTTTGGCAAATGTGCAAACGAGAACTGGCATGGCCATAACTATGAGTTGTTTGTAACTATTAAAGGCGATCCTGATCCGGATACCGGTTTTCTCTTCGATGTAAAACAACTAAGTCGGTTGATCAATACATATGTTATTGATCTTTTAGATCATAAAAACCTGAACGTGGATGTTCCATTCCTCGCAGGAAAAATGTGTTCAACGGAAAACCTTGCCATCGGCATCTGGAACCAGCTTGCTCCTCATTTACCGGAAACGGTTAAGCTTCATTGCATCAAGCTTTATGAAACTCCCCGTATTTACGTTGAATATTTTGGAGATTAAACTTTTTTCATCCCCTTTTGTTTAATCTTTATTAGACCCATAAGTTGTTTCCTTTAACCTAAAAGGTTTGTTTTAAATGGACAAGATGAGAGTTGCCGTTTTCCGGCATGAACATTTCAATGCTGCACACCGGCTTTACAGAAAAGATTGGTCAGATGATCAAAATCAGGAGGTTTTTGGGAAATGCAACAACCCTTCTTTTCATGGGCATAATTATGAATTGGTAGTAAAAGTGACCGGTTTTCCTGATCCCGAAACAGGTTACGTAATTGATTTAAAAGTGCTCAGTGACCTGATCAAACAGGAGGTAATTGAACGGTTCGATCATAAAAACCTGAACCTGGATACCAAAGAGTTCAGCCAGCTGAATCCCACTGCAGAAAATATTGCGATCGTTATCTATGATTTACTGCGTCCGCATATTTCTGCAGAACAGGATTTACAGGTGCGGTTGTATGAAACACCGAGAAACTTTGTAGAATATCCTGCATAAACTATTTATTTTAATACTATGGCATATCATAAAACAGAACAATACGATGCGAAGGCGACCGAAGGGTTGACGAATCATTATACAGAAATATTGACTTTGCTCGGAGAAGATGCATCAAGGGAAGGTTTACTAAAAACACCTGAAAGAGTAGCGAAGGCAATGCAATACTTGGTACAGGGTTATCAGATGGATGCGAAGGCGATCCTCGACAGCGCACGTTTTCATGAGGAAGTGAGTGAGATGATCATTGTGAAAGACATTGAACTATACAGTATGTGTGAACACCACATGTTACCTTTCTTTGGTAAAGCCCACATTGCTTATATCCCCAATGGTGTGATTACAGGACTGAGTAAAGTAGCGCGTGTTGTGGATGTATATGCAAGAAGGTTGCAAGTACAGGAGAGATTGACGACGCAGATTTTGGAAGCGATCAAGTCTTCCTTGAATCCGCTCGGAGTAGCAGTGGTTATTGAAGCACAACATCTCTGCATGATGATGCGTGGCGTACAAAAACAAAATTCACTCACAACAACTTCAGCTTTTGATGGCGAGTTTCAAAATCAGACAACCAGAAGCGAGTTTCTGAAACTAATCTCTAAGAGTTTGGGTTAACCAATAAGTTTCTTTTTTTGTCCGGCTGTTAATTACATGCCGGACTTTTTTATTTTTGCCGCTCAAATATTTTTTATGAGTCACGCTTTTGTATTTCCGGGTCAGGGTTCTCAGTTTTCAGGAATGGGTCGTAATTTATACGACAACAATCTTCAAGCAAAAGATCTTTTTGAACGGGCTAATGATTTACTTGGATTCAGAATATCAGATGTGATGTTTTCAGGTTCTGATGAAGAGTTGAAGCAAACAAATGTGACCCAGCCCGCCATCTTTCTACATTCTGTTGCAGCTTTCAAATATTTAAACAGTGATGTGCCTGCGATGGTAGCGGGACATTCTCTTGGAGAATTCAGTGCGCTTGTGGCGAATGGAGTTTTGAATTTTGAAGACGCATTACTGCTGGTGAAAGTGAGAGCAGAAGCCATGCAAAAAGCCTGTACGATCCAGCCGTCCACCATGGCAGCGGTGCTTGCGCTTGCAGATGATAAAGTGGAAGAAATATGCAGGGAAGTTTCTGAAACTTCTGGGGAGGTAGTTGTGCCTGCTAATTATAATTGTCCGGGTCAACTCGTAATCAGCGGATCCGTTAAAGGAATTGAAATCGCTTGTGAGCAAATGAAAGCAGCAGGAGCGAAGCGTGCTTTGGTTTTGCCTGTTGGCGGTGCATTTCATAGCCCACTTATGGAACCTGCAAGAGAAGAACTCAAGGCTAAAATTGAAGCGACAGTATTCAATGATGCAAGATGCCCTGTTTATCAGAATGTAGTAGCCAAAGCGGTGATTGACAAAGACGAAATCAAAGCTAACCTTATTGCACAGCTTACCGGCGCTGTTCGTTGGACACAAACTATTCAACAGATGGTACAGGATGGTGCAGTGCGTTTTACAGAAGCAGGACCCGGGAAGGTGCTACAGGGTTTGATTCAGAAAATTCACAAGGAAGCGGTGGTTGATGGGGTGAGTTGATGAAGGTTGTTATTATAATTACGAGTTACGGGTGTCATTGTTTGCGTTTTGTGATTCGAAAAATGAAAGACGAAAAACGGTCTCACGGACTTTTAGACTTTTTTTCGGCGCAGAGAAAGAAGAACGCAGTGGTTTACGCAGAGGTTTATGTAATCTAACAAACTAACTCACTAAATAACTAAACGACTAAACGGCTAAACGAATCAACCTCTCACGGACTTTCGGACTAACGGTCTCTTTGACTCTTCTTTAACTATACCGGTATCACCGCATTCACCCATTCCGGATCAAAACTTGCATTAAATTTTTTATAGAAATTGATGGCGGGGTCATTCCAGTCGAGCACCTGCAGCACGATGCCGTTTAGTTTCTTTTTTCTCGCTTCAATAATCAATGCGTCTATCAGAAGCTGGCCAATTCCTTTTCCTCTCTCTGATTGTGTGACAATAATATCTTCCAGGTACATTCTTTGTCCTTTCCACGTAGAATAGCGTATGTAATAAAGAGCAAAACCGACGATTGTTTCTTCTCCGGTTGACTCATCTTGTTTACAAGCGCTGAATCCCCACCAAACAGGGTGCTCTCCAAAACCACTTTCTTCAAAATGAGAAAGAGAAACGGTTACTTCCTGAGGCGCTTTTTCATATTCGGCGAGTTCGCGGATAAGTTCAAGTAAACGCGGACAGTCTTCTTGTTTACAATCACGAATGTAAATGCTCATTGATTCTTATTTATGCTTGTATTTGCTCAAAAGCCTGTTCAAAATCGCTGATCAGATCGTTGATGTTTTCGATGCCAACAGAGATACGTAAAAGATTATCCGGTGTAGCAGAGAGCGGGCCTTCTACTGATTTCCTGTGTTCGATAAGGCTTTCAACTCCGCCCAGGCTGGTTGCATGTTTAAATAATTGAAGTTTGCCGGCAAGGCGAAGTGCAGTTTCCTGATTTCCCCTCACGAGCACAGACAACATTCCACTAAATCCGTTATGCATTTGCTTTACTGCAATAGAATGTTGGGGATGAGAGGGCAGACCAGGATAATAGACTTTTTCTATTTCTTTTCTCCCTTCCAGCCAGGTAGCGAGTGCAAGTCCGTTTCGGCAGTGAATTTCCATTCTTGCGCTGAAGGTTGTGAGGCTTCTGCAAAGCAACCAGCAGTCGAAAGCTGAGGGCACTGCCCCTCCAAGTTTTTGGATCGTTCGAAGTTTTTCGGCAAGCGGATTCTTTTCTTTACAAATGAGTACGCCTCCCAGCAAATCACTGTGGCCGCCAAGGTACTTGGTGGTGGAATGTAAAACGATATCTACTCCCAAAAGAAGCGGATTGCTGCAATAGGGGGTCGGCCATGTGTTGTCAACGACTACGATTAGTTTGTTTTTTTCTGCGATTGTTACTGCAGCGGCAATATCTGTTATTTTCAGAGAAGGATTGGAAGGGCTTTCAATCCATAACAATTTTGTATGTGGTAGAATTGCTTTTTCAATATTAGTAGCATCGGTCATATCAACCACCGAATAAGTGATTTGAAATCCTGCAAAGATCTGGTCTAGCAGCGAACGTACTGCAAAGTATATATCATCAGGTATCAGCACATGTTCGCCGGGTTGAAGGGTTTGGAAAATGGCATTTGCGGCAGCAAGTCCGGACGAAAAGGTTAAGGCCGCAGCTCCATGTTCCAGATCGGCCAGTTTTTCTTCGAGTGACCTGCGGTTTGGGTTGTCGTATCTGGAGTAAAGGAAACCTCCGGGGTGGTCAAGGCCATTTTCTCCCCTTTCGAAGGTCGTAGAAAGGATCATTGGAGGGATTACGGCCGCACTTTCGTGTGTTACATTGTGCCGGTGAATAAGTTTGGTAGAAAGATGCATGTGGAATAGTTAGTTCAGTATAAAGTTACCATCCTTACAGTTTTGCTTTGCAAATTTCCTGTTTAGTCTGCCAAAAACATTTTTTTTTAAAAATGGAAACGAGTAACTCGAACAAATGCCAATGATGGACTGATTATTAGTGTATTGCGGAAAATAAGTGCCAAATAAAAACAATAAAAAAATAATTTTCACATGAAAGAATTGTTTTATTTTGAGGAGCTGAAATCTGACCCTTACGAGAATTAAAACCTTTGAAATCTCCTTATTGCAAACATTCAAATTTCATAAAAGGATTGCTATGAATCGCAGATTGAAACAGGTGATTTCGTTGTCTTTGGTATATTTCTCGTCATTTTTTTGTGCTGTTGCGCAAAAGTTCCCGGATATGATCAAAGTAGAAGGTGGTACTTTTATGATGGGTCTGGAAGAGAAGCTAGAGGATGCTGATTCTATATCTGTACCTCTGCATTCTGTTACTGTAAAAACGTATCATATTGCTAAAACAGAAGTAACAGTTGCGCAATGGCGTGCTTATTGTAATGCAGTTGATCGGCAAATGCCGAACCCGCCCAACTGGGGTTGGATCGATAATCATCCAATTGTGAATATAAGTTGGGATGATGCCATAGCTTATTGCAAATGGTTAAGTGACAGTTCGAAAAGAACATATCGCTTACCTACAGAAGCAGAATGGGAATTTGCCGCAAGAGGCGGAAAGAAATCAAAAGATTTTATTTATTCCGGCGGTCAAAGTATGTATAACATCGGTTGGTACGACGAAAATAGCAATGCTGGAACACAACCTGTTGCACAGAAAAGACCAAATGAG
>JAULVS010000040.1:0-4532 GCA_032110905.1 Chitinophagaceae bacterium
GCAAGCCTATTTCACTTATAAAATCTATTGCCCAGCTTCTTTCATTATATGTAACTTTTGCCATTTAAAGTGATTATTTAATTCAACTAGTAAATTGCTGAGCTTGATTTTGCTTTTCCGATTTTATAATTAAGTGTATGATATTTTACAATTGGTTCATTGAATAATCTTAAAGTTGATTCTTCAATTTCCTTACGTTTAAGTGTTTCTTGAATTCTATCAGTACAAATTTTTATATAATCAACAGGTTTTACTTTATGTAGTAAAACGTCTTCATTTTTTTCAATTCCAATAAATTGCCTGTTTTCAAGGATTGCAGATAGCAAAAGGCTACCACTGCCACATGCATTGTCGAGAACAATATCGCCAGGTTTTGTAAAAGTCTTTATTAAGTATCTTCCTAATTCAACAGGTTTTTGGGTGGGATGCAAAACAGGACCTTCTGATTCTGCTGTTTTTACATATATAAAATCGTCAAAAGGTTGTTCTTCGTAACAGACAATATCGTTTGGGTATCTGTCACCATCACTTTTAATGTGTTTCGGTTTGAAATCTCCATAACTTCCTGTATATTGATCCTTCCTAATGCCTTTATCATAAGCCTCCCCATTTGTCATTTGTGGATTATATGTGGGCTGTTTTTTATAGAATATACAAATATCTTCGTGCTTGCGAAGTGGTTGTTTTTTAGCGTTAAGAAAGTTGGTTGATTTTGATTTTATCCAAACAATTTTGTATTTAAACAATTTTTCGTTACTCATTATTAACTTTGCTGTAAAAAGTCCTTGTGCAGTCAATGCAATTGCTCCATCATCTTTGATGATTCTTTCATATTGTTTCCAAAGTTGGTCTAAGTCAATTACTGAATCCCACTTGTTTTGAGTGGTTCCATATGGTAAATCACAAAGAATCATATCAATTGACTTACTTGTAATGTTTTTCATAACCTCTAAGCAGTCGCCTTGAATAACTTTGTTTAAGTATTGTTCTATTGATTTTGCCATTTTTTAATTTTTTTTTTAAATTCCTTGTTTAACCTTGGAAACTCTGTAGTATTTCGCTTTCTCCTCTGCAAGTGTCAATAGTTCTGTTGAGTCGGGAACACGATAAATCATTTCTGCTATCTTCTCACTGAAAAATTCTTTTTCAAGTTTCTTGATGTCCAATTTGAAAACTTTGGCAAGTTTGGGTAGAATTTCTTCTGGAACATTGCGTTTTTGATTTTCAATTTTGGAAAGCGTTGATTGGTCAATATCAAGCGCAGCAGCGTATCCCAACGGCTAAGTACATATTGCGTTTCTTTCTTGTGTAGTTTAATTTGCCGAAAAATTAAATTATGTCACATTCAGCTGAGGGTCAGATGTTTTCAATGATTCGCCAATGGCAGGTTTCCGGGATTAGTCAAATAGAATTTTGTAAGAAGAAATCTGTCTCATATGCAACATTCCATTACTGGTATAAGAAGTTTAGGGATAGTGAGGTATCTGAAGAAGTCGTTTCTTCTTTTATACCTGTAACTATTGCTGATAGAGTTGGATCTGCCTTTTGCTCAGTTCGTTTACCCGATGGTGTGGTAATCGATTTTCATAGCCCTGTATCTCCCGGCTATCTGAACCAGTTAGGTAAATAGTATGCTGCACCTTTCTGTTCAATGCCGCTATTATCTTTATGAAGGATATGCGGATATGCGCAAGGGCTTTGATGGTCTGTGTGGACTTATACAATCTGCTATGCGAAAAAAGATTACAACAGGCGATATCTTTATTTTCATTAACCGACCTGCCACGCACATCAAACTGCTTCAATGGGAGGGCGATGGCTTTGCACTGTATTACAAAAGACTGGAACGTTATAATACTCCCCGTTTTTAGGACCAAAAAGGTAATGAGTTAAGTTAAGATTTTTGGTGTCAAGATTTTCATTAGGCAGCACTTTTTATTGATTCTTTGTACAGGTCATGGGGTGTTTGCAAGGTGGTGTGATGGACTTTCTGATGGTAATAGTCGATGTGGTTTTGAACTCCTTCATAAAGTTCAAAACCATCATCGGCGGGATTCAGATATATATGGTCATATTTCAATGATTTCCAGAACCGTTCAATCCAAACATTATCCAATGCCCTTCCTTTACCATCCATTGATATCTTGATACCCTGCTGCTCCGTATCCCAACGGCTAAGTACATATTGCGTTTCTTTCTTGTGTAGTTTAATTTGCCGAAAAATTAAATTATGTCACATTCAGCTGAGGGTCAGATGTTTTCAATGATCCGCCAATGGCAGGTTTCCGGGATTAGTCAAATAGAATTTTGTAAGAAGAAATCTGTCTCATATGCAACATTCCATTACTGGTATAAGAAGTTTAGGGATAGTGAGGTATCTGAAGAAGTCGTTTCTTCTTTTATACCTGTAACTATTGCTGATAGAGTTGGATCTGCCTTTTGCTCAGTTCGTTTACCCGATGGTGTGGTAATCGATTTTCATAGCCCTGTATCTCCCGGCTATCTGAACCAGTTAGGTAAATAGTATGCTGCACCTTTCTGTTCAATGCCGCTATTATCTTTATGAAGGATATGCGGATATGCGCAAGGGCTTTGATGGTCTGTGTGGACTTATACAATCTGCTATGCGAAAAAAGATTACAACAGGCGATATCTTTATTTTCATTAACCGACCTGCCACGCACATCAAACTGCTTCAATGGGAGGGCGATGGCTTTGCACTGTATTACAAAAGACTGGAACGTGGAACATTTGAACGACCCAAGGGTAGTTATGAAGATGCGGGTATGCGATTGAGCGCTGAGCAACTTTCACTCATCTTGCAGGGCATTAGTTTACAACACATTCGTAAACGAAAAAGATATCAACAAGCAGCATAATGCTGTGGATATCACTTGGGCTGTAATGCCTGTCTACATTGAATTGTACGATATTTGCACCTGAAATAACACAGTGGTAGACTATCAACAATTATACGAACAGGAACTGGCCAGTAAGCAAGCATTGTTGGTCAGTAATCAAGAGTTACTTGCCTTGGTTGATATGTTGAAGCATGAGTTAGATCAGCTCAAGAAAATGATATATGGCTCTCGCCATGAACGCTTCACCTCTGTAGCACAAAATCCTGCGCAGCTAAGTTTGGATATCCAGACAGAACAAATACAAGCTACTTCACTAACCTCGGCACAACAGATTAGCTATACGCGTAAAGGAACACAACAGCCAAAGCCTTCCATTCAGCCGGTTCGCACCAAGTTGCCCGATAATTTGCCAAGAATACCCGTTGTATTGGAGCCGGTAGATTTACCTGAGGGGGCTGTAAAAATTAGAGAAGAACAAACCGAAGAGCTCGACTTTGAGCCGGGTCATTTTTTTGTTCGCCGGTATATTCGCCCGGTATATGTGAGCAAGGAGACTTTTGTTATTGCAGATCTTCCTTCCAGACCCTTACCCAAGGCAATTGCCGGTGCGGGTCTGCTGGCTCAAATTGTTATAGATAAATACGTAGATCATCTGCCACTGCACCGCCAGCAGCAACGCTTCAATCGGGAAGGATTGAATATCCCCTACAGTACTATTACAGACTGGGTGAGTAGCACCTGTACACTCATTACCCCTTTGTATGAAGCCTTGAAGAAGCTGGTGCTGCAAAGCCCCTATTTACATGCAGATGAAACACCGATTAAGGTATTAGACAAGGACAAGCAAGGCAGTACACACAGAGGATTTTATTGGGTTTATCACAACTCGTTAGATGACCTGGTGTTTTTCGACTACCAACAAGGCCGGGGCAGAGAAGGACCGCAACAGGTTCTTGAAGGCTATAGTGGTTACCTGCAAACGGATGGCTACAACGTATATAATATTATTGCAGAGCAAACAGAGGCAACCTTACTGCATTGTTGGGCGCATGGCAGACGCTATTTTTATGATGCACTTCAGAGCGATCCTGAGCAGGCGCAGCATGGCCTTAGTCTCATTGGCAAACTATATGACATAGAGCGGCAGGCAAAAGAAGAAGGTTTATCTTTTGACCAGATTAAAGAACTCAGAGAAAGCCAAGCGGCTCCTGTATTAAATGAACTAAAAGCATGGATGACACAGGGGTATATGACAGCCAAACCCAAAACACCTATTGGTAAGGCATTTGGCTATTGCCTAGAACGATGGGATAAACTGACTATTTACACCACCGACGGCAGACTGAATATCGACAATAATCCGGTGGAAAATAGCATACGACCGGTTGCCATCGGCAGAAAAAATTATCTGTTCGCCGGAAGCCATGAAGCTGCAAAAAGAAGTGCCATGCTATATTCCTTACTGGGCACCTGTAAACTACATGGCATAAATCCATTTGAATGGCTGAGGGATAGCCTCCAAAAAATAAATGATCATCCCATTAACAGAATCCACGAACTGCTACCCATCAAAACAAATCAATAGAGGAAAACATCTCTATAACCTACAGGTAGTTCACCGGAGGGATACGGTTATTCTGTATTTATAAAGGATATAAAATAATTCCTACT
>JAULVS010000041.1:0-2134 GCA_032110905.1 Chitinophagaceae bacterium
GGCGATAGTGAAATATTTCTGTGATTGTATTTTCCGAACGTCATTCGCTTCAGGCCGGATCCGTTCAGTCCAACACGGTAAAGGTCAAAACAGGCACTGTTATCTTTTCTGCACACAAAATAGACCTGTTTCTTTTTTTCATCAACCATTAAAACTTCTGTTACTGTGTAATTACCAGAGGTGATAGCGCCGATTCTTTTTCCGTTGACATCATGCAGGTAAAGATGGTTCCATCCGCTTGCATCGCTTTTATAAATAAATTGTTTTCCGTTGTTTAAAAAACGAATGCGCTCTCCTTGGTCATCAAGGTCGATCCATGTTTTTTGCTCTTCTTTTAAAATTTCTTTTTTACTGCCATTGGCAAGATTGATTTCATATACGATCAGCTGCTCCTGTGTACGCGGCATCCATTGCACCCAAAGCGCACTGCCATCGGGCTTCCAGTAAGGCATGCCAAAATACTGGTCTGCTTTCTCATTAAAATCGGCCCATTGTATATTGCCTCCTTCGACGCCAACAACTCCGATTTTTACTTCCGGATTCGGATCACCTGCCTTGGGATACCGCGTTTCTTCAGTATAACCATGAACGCCTTCTTCGCTCACGATAGGAAATACCGGCACCTTGTTCTCATCCATTCGCATAAATGCAATGCTTTTACTGTCCGGACTCCACCAGTAAGATTTATAATTGGAAGCACGACCAAGAATTTCTTCGTAATACACCCAGCTGGCATAACCATTTAATATGCCATTCCCGCCATCCAATGTGAGTTGTGTTTCTTGAAGGGTACTTAGGTTGATGGTGTACAGATTATTATTTCTGGTGAAGGCAACATATTTGCCATCAGGAGAAAGGGTGGGGTTTTGTTCGGCAACAGACGGACTTGAAGTGATTTGATCTTTGCCATTCTCTGAAACGTAGATCAGATCGTTATTTACTACTTGTACATCCTGAAAAATCTCTTTCTTGCTATTTGCAGATTGATACGGCTTTTCAATTCCCGTTACTGGATCAATTTCATACAACAATCCTTGCTTTGAAATCACCGGTTTATTATCATTTGTCCATTCTACAAATTCGGGGAGCTGACCGGTTATCTGATGCGGCGCTCCCTTCAGCATTTGCTGCAAGGTCAATTCTTTTTTTTGTGCGTCGGCTAACTGGCATAAGAGCAAGCAGCTTATTAAAAAGCGAATAATCATCATTGAAATATTTGATTATGATTGGGATAACAACAGGTTAAAATTACTTCTTTGGCAGAAATAAGAAGCAGGTTGTCTTTATATGCTTCGATAAAAAAAGATAATAGGCAAATGTTTATGGGCAGCTCTTATTGTATTTCATTTTTTTCAGGTAGCTTGTATACACGTTGGTTGTTGCGTACTTGATTCTTACTAGAAACTTGTAATAATCCTCATTGTGATTGGTATAGCGCTTGTCCTGCCATTTCTTATAATATTCAACGCTTTCTTTCCAGTTATTAAATTTGAGATAGCTCTTACTGCGGAATCCAAATAGATTATTCCTCGACATCAGAAATTTCGTTTTAAACCAGCCTGTTTCAACAATGGCCTGTTTCATAACGATGTTCGGGTGTTTAATACCCATCGCACAGATGTAATTGAAAACACTGTCTGCGAATGTTGATTTTTGAGCGCTTGCTGTCAGTGAAACAGATAGAACTAAAATTAAAATTAGTATACGCATAATTTATTATTATATCCTGAACAGGTTCACCTACAATATACAACAAATAAATTAGTGTATAGTAGCCGATGCACTGTATTCGGTTATACAGAATTTATATGGGTTAAATGCTGAAGAAAATGAAACAGCAGAATAATAAAAACTTTTCTCAATCTGTTTTCTCAGGGCGCATCATTGGAAACAACAGCACATCCTGAATGCTTGGTTGATTTGTCATCAACATCACAAGCCGGTCAATACCAATTCCGATACCGGCTGTTGGCGGCATACCGTATTCAAGAGAGCGAAGAAAATCGTGATCAACAAACATAGCTTCATCGTCTCCCCGTTCTTTCAGTTTTACCTGGTCTTCGAATCGCTCGCGTTGATCAATCGGATCATTTAATTCGCTGTATGCATTTGCCACTTCTTTCCCGTTAATCAT
>JAULVS010000042.1:0-3100 GCA_032110905.1 Chitinophagaceae bacterium
TAAGTAAAATAATACCTAGTGAAAATAAAAGACCGAGTGTAGCTGTTGTTTGAATCCAGGAAGTATAATAACCACGCTGATTAACCGGAGCGTGTTCGGCAACATAGGTTGCCGCGCCACCGTATTCACCGCCTAATGCAAGTCCTTGCAGCAACCGGAGCAGTAAAACCAATACAGGTGCAAAGAAGCCGATGGAATCATATTCGGGAATTAATCCAATAGCAAATGTACTGCCGCCCATTAAAATCAGTGTGAGCAGGAACGTGTATTTTCTTCCGACAATATCACCAAGTCTGCCGAACACCAATGCACCAAATGGTCTTACAATAAAACCCGCAGCGAAAGTGGCCAATGTTGAAAGTAGTGCAGCAGTCGGATCTGTTTTCGGGAAGAAATGGGTAGCAATCACCGGAGCCAGGCTTCCGAAAATATAGAAGTCGTACCATTCAATCAGCGTGCCAACGGAAGAAGCACCGATTACTTTCCAGATCTGATTTTTTTCGGTTGATTTCAAATGTATATTAGTTGATATTTTTAATGGTCATTTGTTATGCCCTTTATTCTCATCGCTGTTGGTATCAGCCAATCGTTATGGGCATTTCAAATGTGTATTAGTTGATATTTTTAATTATCATTTGTTATGCCCTTTATTCTCATCGCTGTTGGTATCAGCCAATCGTTATGGGCATTTCAAATGTATATTAGTTGATATTTTTAATTGTCATTTGTTATGCCCTCATAAAAAAAGTTAAAACTGAAAAGTTAAAAGTTAAAACTAAAATACGGAGTATAACTTTCATTTATTTTCTTCCTTTTAAGTTTAAACTTTTAAGTTGTTGCAGCCGTTATGGCAATTTCATTGGTGAAAAGATAATGATGATTTGCCGAAGAGTATCTATAAAAACGAATTTGCCGGATGATTTTTTCACTTTTTTCAGATTAGTCAAATCATTCTCTATTTTTAGACTCTAATTCACTGCTATGTCATATCCTTATCAGATTCAGTCTTTTGAACAGTACAAAGAAGCGTATAAAAAAAGTGTGGATCAGCCTGAGCTGTTCTGGAGTGAAATTGCGGATCATTTTACCTGGCGAAAGAAATGGGACAAAGTACTCGACTGGGATTTTAAGGAGCCATCTGTCAAATGGTTTGAAGGTGCTACGCTGAATATTACAGAGAATTGCATCGACCGTCATCTTTCTGCTTTAGGAGACAAACCTGCGATTATCTGGGAGCCGAATGACCCGAATGAACGAGTGAGGGTTGTTACTTACAATCGTCTTCACAAAAGAGTTTGTCAGTTTGCGCAGGTGCTTACTAACCTTGGCGTTAAGAAAGGAGATCGCGTTTGCATTTATATGGGGATGGTGCCCGAACTGGCCTATGCTGTGCTGGGGTGCGCAAGGATCGGCGCCATTCATAGTGTCATCTTCGGAGGATTTTCTGCACAAAGTATAGCAGATCGTCTTGCAGATGCACAGGCCGAATACATTGTTACATGTGATGGTGCATACAGAGGGAATAAAGACATTCCGCTTAAAAGTATTATCGATGATGCCCTCGTTGGAAATAAGACGGTTAAAAAAGTAATTGTTTATACACGAACACGCACGCCGGTTTCTATGATCAAAGGACGTGATGTGTGGTGGGAAGAAGAGATGGAACATGCAGAACAACAAGTAGAAAAAAATGGAAAAGTAACATTCGAAGCAGCTGAAATGAATGCGGAAGATCCTTTGTTTATTTTATATACCTCCGGCAGTACCGGTAAACCCAAGGGAGTGGTTCATTCAACAGCAGGTTATCTGCTTTGGGCCAATTATACGTTTGTAAATGTGTTTCAGTATCAGCCTGGAGATATTCATTTCTGCACAGCAGATATCGGATGGATTACAGGACACAGTTATATTCTGTATGGCCCGCTGAGTGCCGGTGCAACAACCCTGATGTTTGAAGGTATTCCTACATGGCCTGATGCGGGACGGTTCTGGGATATTGTTGATAAGCATAAAGTGAATATTCTCTATACAGCACCAACTGCGATTAGAAGTTTGATGGGATTCGGTCTTGATCCTTTAAAAGGTAAAGACCTCTCAACATTAAAAGTACTTGGTACAGTAGGCGAGCCGATTAATGAAGAGGCATGGCATTGGTATCATCAGCATGTCGGAAAGGGAAAATGTCCGATTGTAGACACCTGGTGGCAGACTGAAACAGGCGGTGTATTGATTTCAAATCTTGCGGGCATTACTCCCGACAAACCAAGCTGGGCAACTTTGCCATTGCCGGGTGTGCAACCATTGTTGGTTGATGAAAAAGGAGAGGAGGTGACGGAAGCAGATGAGCATGGTATATTAAAAGGCAATCTCTGTATTCGTGCACCATGGCCTTCGACGATACGCACAACTTATGGTGATCATGAACGATGCAGACAAAATTATTTTGCCACTTACGAAGGATATTATTTTACAGGCGATGGGGCATTGAAAGATAAGGAAGGAAATTTCAGAATTACCGGACGTGTAGATGATGTGTTGAATGTGAGCGGACACCGATTGGGTACTGCTGAAATTGAAAACGCTATTAACATGCATGCAGGTGTGGTGGAAAGTGCGGTAGTTGGTTATCCGCACGACATCAAAGGGCAGGGGATTTATGCGTTTGTGATTTATGGCCAACTGCACAACAATGATCCTGAGTTAACAAGAAAAGATATTCTTCAAACGGTTACACGTGTAATCGGTGCCATTGCCAAGCCGGATAAAATTCAGTTTGTGAGTGGTTTGCCTAAAACGCGGAGCGGAAAAATTATGCGACGCATCTTAAGAAAGGTTGCAGAAAACGAATTATCGAATCTGGGTGATACAACGACGTTACTTGATCCTTCTGTTGTAGACGAAATTGTGAAGGGGAGATTAGAGTAAATTGAAAAGTGTTCCCGAAAGTTTATTCAATCAAGGATTCCGCAGGGTCGGCTTACACAACTGGCGCAGATGTTCCAGGCTGAAAGCGTGGGTCATCTGCGCCTCACTATCCCCCCGGATTGCATCCGGGAAATGCCATACAGTATCGCCACGATGCAATCGTGGCGGCAGAATA
>JAULVS010000043.1:0-5176 GCA_032110905.1 Chitinophagaceae bacterium
CAGAGTTTACCGGATTTGCACATAAGATTAAAGAAGATTTACTGAAGAAAGATTTACTCTTTCTTGGAACTGAGATGGGATTGTTTGTCTCTCTCAACGGAGGGAAAGAATGGTTTCGTATGAAAAGTAATCTGCCCTGGTATGCTTTGGTAAGAGATATTCAGATACAACCCCAAACCAACGACCTGGTATTGGCGACGCACGGAAGAGGCATTCTTGTGATTCCGGATATCACTCCTTTCCGCACATTGTCAACCATCAAAGGAGATGAGCAGGTTTTATTTCTGAATGATCGTCCCATACTTCTATCGAATGGCAAATACGGAGGAAGCTTCCCTAATGCATCCGGTGAATGGAACGGAGGCATTTCCGTGAACATCACACCAATTGAATATTATCTACGTGATCGTGCAAACAGCATTCAAATGGAAATAGTTGATCAAAACGGAAAGTTGGTGAATAAGCTGAATCCTTCCAACAGAAAAGGATACAACAAGGTGATCTGGAGCCAGCGTGGCATTCCGCCAAAAGTAGCAAAAGGTGGAAGCCAGATGGAACAATCTGCTTTTGTAGGGATGCAGGTGACGCCCGGCACGTATTCTCTGAAGATGAAACTGAACGGAAAAGAATATTTGCATCCATTGGTATTTGTTCATGATGCAACAGATCAGGATTTCAGTAATGCAGATCGATTGTTGCAATACCAAACCGGTTTGAAACTTTATGCTATGAGCGAACAACTTTCGTTACTTGTAGATAGTATCACACAACGTCAGCAGGCGCTTCAGAAAGAAATTGATTCTTCAAAAAATACAAAAGCAAAAAAATCATTTCAGGCATATTTTGATAAACTGGAAACATTACGTCTCGACCTGGTACCTCCGGTTGTAAAAGGAACCGGTGAGATCAGAAGATTGAGGAGTGATATCAGCGAGTTGTATGCCGGCGTGGTTGGACAATCTTCAGCACCCGGAAATCTCCAGTTGAAGAGAATGGAAGGCTTACAATCCGAACTGAAGAAAGCTGAATTACGTTTTGATCAACTGAAGAAAGAAGCGGTTAACCGTTAGCGGTTCAAAGTTGGCAGTTATCGGTTAGAAACCCGCAACGGATAACTGATAACTGCCAACCGCTAACCGATTTAATTTCTGCCATACTCGTAAATTCTCATCATCTTTACAGCATGTGTGGCATTGCCGGAATTCTTTCGCATTATTCAAATGCTGTCAGCTTTGATAAGTTGAAGGGGATGACGGATGCGATTTCACACCGGGGGCCAGACGGAGAAGGGTTTTGGATGAATGATGAAAAATCGGTCGGACTCGGACATCGGCGCCTTGCTATCATCGATCTCTCACCCGAAGCTGCACAACCATTTTCTTTTCTTGGTCGCTATCAACTCGTTTTCAATGGCGAAATCTACAATTATCCCGAACTGAAATATGAATTAAGTCAGAAAGGATACAATTTTCATACAAGCTCAGATACGGAAGTCCTTGCAGCAGCATACGACTGCTGGAAAGAAGAATGTCTGCAGAGGTTCGACGGTATGTTTGCATTTGCCATCTGGGACGAAAAAGAAAAAATACTGTTTGCCGCTAGAGACCGTTTCGGAGAAAAACCTTTTTATTATCATTTCGATGGAGAAACACTTGTCTTTGGAAGTGAGTTTAAAGCCTTGTGGGCTGCAGGTATAAACAGAAGCTGGAATCATCTGATGCTCCTCAACTACTTAGCAAATGGACATACACAAAATGCTGTTGATCCAAGTCTGACATTTTACAAAGAAGTAAGTTGCATTCCTCCAGGCCACTATGCAACATTTCAACCCCAAACAAAAACACTTTATGTCAATCTTTACTGGGATCTTGACAAACAGGAACGGATAAAGATCAGTGAAGAAGAAGCTGTTGAAAAATTCAATCACCTGTTTTTACAAAGTGTGAAACGACGACTTCGAAGCGATGTGCCGGTTGGCACATCGCTAAGTGGCGGGCTCGACAGTTCTTCTGTAATTGCCATGATACATGAAGCAGAGAAAAGCAATGGCTCATTCACTGGACATGCTTTCACCGCCAGGTTCCCGGGTTTCGAAAAAGACGAATGGAATTATGCTACTGAAATAGCAAAACAATACCAGCTGCAACACCACTCCGTTGAGCCGACACTCGATAGTTTTCTCAACGAATTTGAAACACTCTGTTATTATCAGGAGCAACCATTTGGTTCATCCAGTGTGTATGCGCAATACAAAGTGATGCAAAGAGCAAGAGCTGAAGGAGTTACCGTTCTGCTCGACGGACAAGGAGCAGATGAAATACTTGCAGGCTACAACAAATACCTGCATTGGTATTTGCAGGAGTTGACGGGCCGATTCCGTTTCGGATTTGCGATGCAGGAAAGAGTACGTTTGCAGCAAAATCATTATTCTTTTCAATGGGGCTTCCCGAATTATGTCGCTTCTTTTCTTCCTGTATTAGCCAATGCCCAACTTGAAGAAATAGAAAGAAAACGTATTCTCGTTCATCCGCATATCAGCCGCGACTATGCAAAAACAAATTATGACCCCTACTACTCTGTGTATAAGCCACCGGTGAGCAAACTGAACGACATGCTTTATTTCAACACCATGCAACAGGGATTGGGGGAACTATTGCACTATGCCGATCGCAACAGTATGGCATTTGGAAGAGAAGTAAGGCTTCCTTTCTTGAATCATGAACTCGTTGAATTTATCTTTACCCTGCCTTCGGAATTAAAAATTCACAATGGATTTACCAAATGGCTATTACGAGTTGCTATGGCTGAACGGTTACCAGAATCTATTGTATGGCGGACAGATAAAGTTGGCTATGAGCCCCCGCAAAAAACATGGATGGAACACCCGGCACTGCGCGAACTCATTGACGAGTCAAGAAGAAAACTTATAGGGCAAGGGATACTCGACGAGGATACACTTGAAAGACCAATCAAAGCAAAATCGGCTTACGAAGCAGAAAATTATGACTGGCGATATCTGGCTGTAGCAGCCTTGAGCTGAATGTTGCATCTTTGCGGTTAGCGGTTAACGGTTGGCAGTTGGCGGTTTTGCATACCCGTAACTCGTAACCCATAACTTAAAAAACCATTCTACATGAAACCCGCAACAAAATTCATCCATGCCGGTTCGCATCCCGATCCATCGACCGGTGCGATAATGACACCCATTTATCAAACTAGTACTTACGTACAGGAATCTCCGGGTGTAAACAAAGGATTTGAATACGCACGTAGTCAGAACCCGACTCGTCAGGCTTTAGAAGAGGCGATGGCGGCGATTGAAAACGGGAAATACGGACTGGTATTCGGTAGCGGTGTGGCAGCAACGGATGCTGTTTTAAAATTACTGAAGCCCGGTGATGAAGTGATCTGCTCGAATGATTTATATGGAGGCAGTTACCGATTGTTTACCAAAGTATTTGAAAAATTCGGCATTCGTTTTCATTTCATTGATACAACCGACACGGCAAAAGTGGAAGCAGCGGTGAACGCTCAAACAAAACTCCTTTGGGTGGAAACACCCACCAACCCGCTGATGAACATCAGTGATATTTCTGCCATTTCGGCTGTAGCGAAGAAAGCGGGTGCATTGTTATGCGTTGACAACACATTCGCATCTCCCGCCTTGCAGAACCCGCTTGACCTAGGTGCGGATATTGTGATGCATAGTGCCACGAAATACCTGGGTGGTCATAGTGATGTGATACAAGGTTCGTTGGTAGTGAATGATCCTGCTTTGCGTGAACAACTTTATTTCATACAAAAAAGTTGCGGTGCTGTTCCGGGCCCGATGGATTGCTTTCTTGTATTGCGCGGCATTAAAACACTGGGTGTGCGCATGAAAGCACATTGTGAAAACGGAGAGAAAATTGCACATTTTCTTCGTCAACACCCCTCCGTTGCAAAAGTGTACTGGCCCGGCTTTAATGATCATCCCGGTTATGAAATTGCCAAAAAGCAAATGCAAGGATTTGGAGGAATGATCAGCTTCGAATTGAAAGATGAATCTGCTGAAACACTGAAAAAAGTACTGTCGTCAACAAAAGTATTTGCCCTTGCAGAAAGCTTAGGTGGTGTAGAGAGTCTGATTAATCATCCTGCTACGATGACCCATGCATCAATTCCGAGGGAAGAACGTTTGAAAAACGGGTTAAAAGACAGCCTGATCCGACTGAGCGTTGGTATTGAAGATGCTGACGACCTGATTGAAGATTTGAAGCAGGCAATAGAAAAATGAATACTAAAAAGATAAAATCGGAATTCGACAGAAAGGTTGATTTTTATAATCAACCTTCTTTTATTGAAAATGATCCGATCAGCATCCCACATCTCTTTAAAAAAAAGCAAGATATTGAAATCGCAGGGTTGCTTGCCGCTATATTTTCCTGGGGCAATCGCAGAACTATTATCAACAAAAGCCGAGAATTAATGGAGCGGATGAAGATGCAACCCCATCGATTTTGCTTGGAATCAAAACCGGCAGATTTGAAACGATTATCCGGCTTTAAACACCGAACCTTTAATGAAGAGGATTTGTTTTTCTTTGTCGATTTTTTACACAGGCATTACAGCAAACACAAAAGTCTGGAAGCGGCCTTTTTTCCTAAAAAAGGAATGCGAATTGAAGAAGGCTTAAATCATTTTAGAAATTATTTTTTTCAAGAGGAGCACGAGAAAAGAACAGAAAAACATATTTCCTCTCCCGAACAAGGATCAGCGTGCAAAAGATTAAATATGTATTTGAGATGGATGGTTCGAAAAGATAAAAAAGGAGTTGATTTTGGTATATGGAAAAATATCTCACCCTCCGAATTGATTTGTCCACTCGATGTTCATGTTGCTCGCACGGCACGTGCATCTGGGTTGATCAACAGAAAGCAAAATGACTGGGCAACAGCGGTTGAACTCACAAATGAACTTAGAAACCTGGATCCTTCTGATCCGGTTAAATATGATTTTGCATTGTTCGGAGCAGGGATAGAAAGCAAATGAGGCTTTTTCCTGATTTTATCTGTTTTCCCTACCTTTGCCGTCCTTTCACAAACGGCGGGAAGTGGTGTTCTCTCCGGCTGAAATAAAACCTCCGGCTTCTCCCGGGATATTTTTTAAGAAAGAAAAAAGAAAGAAATGGCACAAA
>JAULVS010000044.1:0-39881 GCA_032110905.1 Chitinophagaceae bacterium
ATGTCTTGAAGATGTATTAACCGAACACCTTTCTCCTTTGCTACGATGGCTGTTTTATCTTCACTGAAATCATCCACGAGAATTATTTCATACAACGAAGTAGGATAATGCTGAGCAAGTGCAGAATCGAGACATTGACCGATAACTTTTTCTTCATTCCTGGCGGGAATAACGACTGAAAAAGAAACGGATGGCATAAAATCAACAGGCACTTTAGAATAACTTAAACGCTTCCAGTCCTTTCGTAAAAGAATAAGAAACAGCGAATAAATTATCAGAATGACGCCTCCAAACAAGTACCAAAACATTTTACAAAGTAAGTATGGCTAACTGAATTGCCAACTTCTATTTATCCATATACACATAACGATTGGCAGATACTAACGGGAGTAAGAATAAAAGGACAAAACAAATGACAAATGAAACTATCAACTAATACACATATCAAATAAAAATAGAGCTTGCAGAAGAGCAATAATTTATTCTATTTTTGTACTGCTAGAGGCGTTTCTTTACTGCGAATTTTAAAATCATAATATTTAAAGATGAACCCCAATATAAAATCAATTGCTTTAGGTCTTTTTCTACTTTTAATAATTTTTAGCATTACGGATAGTATTGCCCAAAACCGAAGTGCAAACAGTAGAGATTATAGAACAGCAATTGGATTGAAATTTTTAAACGGAGGCGGACTTTCTTTAAAAACATTTTTCTCAGACCGGGAAGCTGCCGAATTTATCGGATTTTTTTACTACGAGGGAACCAGAATTACAGGCTTATATGAATTTCATGGAGCCCTGAATACGGAAGGAAACCTGAGATGGTATCTGGGATTTGGCGGCCATGCAAGTCTTTACCGCAAAAGCAATATCCGTGGGTTCGGCGTAGATGGGGTCATCGGACTTGATTTTAAATTTCCCCGTCAGCCTTTCAATATTGCGCTCGACTGGCAACCATCTGCAGAATTTGGCAGTGGCAGCTATAATGGGTTTAAAGATAACTGGGGCGGACTGGCTCTGCGATATACACTATAGAAGTCGCAACCTTTTCTGATACTGTGTGTTTAGTATTACCAAACAATCACGCTTATGAGCGGTATGGAGCCGGAAGTCAGGGATTTTTTAAAAACCGTCCTCAAGACAATTTCTGCAGGGATGTTGTTCCTGATGTTTCATATGACGGTCGGATTATACTTTAACTGGGCATTTTACGAAGAAGAGGTCCGTATAGGCAATATCATTTACTATTTTGTTTTGGCGGGAAGCTTTAGTTATATGCTGATCTACCTGTATAAAATCTGGAAGAGTAAGCTTTTAAAATAAGGATCAGCTGCTGTGATCTGTAACGATCACCCATTGCCCGTTTAATTTTTTTAGTAGTAGTGTAAAGTGTCCTGCTATATCACCCACCTTCTCTCTTTTCAGCGACCACTTACCGACTACAAATGCCACATCGGAGTTCAATAAATCAATTTTTATTAAATCAAATTTCAACTCCCCCATCTGGTCCATATCGGGATAGCTTTTGCGGTAGTTGGTCAATGTTTCTGCATAGCCATACGTAATGCCACTTTTACCAATAAACATTAGCGAGTCGCTCTCCCAGTATCCCTTCATAAATCCATTGAGGTCGCCGCAGTTCCATGACTGCACCTGTTTGTTTAAAACTGAGCGAATCTTTTCTGCTTCTGTCGTTTGTGCATAAGCTGAAACAGATAAAAGAGAAAGAATCAACAGAAAGAACATCCTGTTCATATTTAAGAATTTATACATCTAAGTTAAATAATGAATACCGTAACAGCATCGAAATAAAAAAGCGTGGCAATATGCCACGCTTTTTTCTAAAGTGATCATTCATTTATCCTTCAACAATCAAACTACTTGTAGATTCTCCCTGTAAGAGGGACACGCTGCGATCGATGAATGCATTCAGTTTTTCTCCTTTTAGTAAACCCTGTGACAACAAAGCAAGATCAGCCAGGTTGTGTACCATCTCCTTTGCTTTTTCCTGATTTGATTCACTCAAAATTTTTCGATAAACCGGATGATTACCGTTAACCGTCATTTCAACTTCATCAGGCATCGATGCATAAAAACTTCCCATCGGTCCACTCATATGCGCCATGTCTTTCATCCTCCGCATCATCTCCGGACGGGTGGCAATCACAGGAGGCGCATCCTGACTCAATCCTTTCACTTCTACATTCACCTGCACATCCGTCAACTCGCGATTAAACCATTCTTTTATTTTTTTCGTTTCATCCTCCGTAAGCACACTCTTCAATTCATCCTGCTTGTCGATCAGATTATCAGCAATGTCGGCATCAACCCGGCGAAACACGAGATTCTCCCACTTCATCTCTATATGGTTGATGAAGGCTGCATCAACCATTGTATTCATCTCAACCACTTTAAACCCTTTGGTTTCGGCAGCTTTGATAAATACAGCCTGCTCACTTGGATTGGTCGTATAGAGCAATACAATTTTTCCGTCTTTGTTTTTCTGTAAAGCTTCAGTTGTTGTTTTGTATTCATCAATTGTGTAAAACTGATCGCCGGAAGTGCTTTTGAAAATGTGAAACTTATTCGCTTTCTCCAGAAACTTATCATCGGTCATCATCCCATACTTCACAAATAAACCAAGGCTTTCCCACTTCTCTTCAAACTCCTTACGCTCATTGCGGAAAATTTCGTCGAGTTTGTCAGCCACTTTTTTAGTGATATGGCTGTTGATCTTCTTCACATTGGGATCCCCTTGCAAATAACTTCTGCTAACATTGAGCGGGATATCAGGACTATCAATTACCCCATGCAACAACATTAAAAACTCAGGCACAATGTCTTTCACTTCATCTGTTACAAATACCTGATTACAGTAAAGCTGAATTTTATCCTTCTGAATTTCATAACTCTGTTTGATCTTCGGGAAATACAACACTCCGGTAAGGTTGAAAGGATAATCTACATTGAGGTGAATCCAGAATAATGGTGCTTCGCTGAAAGGATAAAGCTCTTTGTAAAAATCCTGGTAATCCTGAGTAGTGAGTTCAGATGGCTTTCTCACCCATAAAGGCTGCGTATTGTTGATTTGCTCTTCTCCGTAAAAAATAGCAACCGGCAAAAAACGGCAGAATCTCTTTAAAATTCCTTTCAAACGATCATCATCCAGAAACTCTTTGCTTTCTTCATCTACATACAATACCACATCGGTTCCTCTTTCAGTGCGTAATGTGGTTTCCTCCAGTTTGTATTCGGGACTACCGTCACATTCCCAACGAACGGCAGCGCCTTCTTTAAATGATTTGGTGATCACTTCCACTTTGCTGCTCACCATAAATGCCGAATAAAAACCAAGTCCGAACTTACCGATGATAGCATTTTCGTTCTGTCCCTTGTATTTCTGTACGAACTCTTCCGCTCCGGAAAAGGCAACCTGGTTGATGTACTTTTCCACTTCTTCCGTCGTCATTCCGACACCGTTGTCCGAAATGGTGATCGTTCCGGCATCTTTATCGAGTTTCACGATAACTTTTAGCTCGCCCAGTTCACCCTTTGCTTCTCCGATAGATGATAATGTTTTAATTTTCTGGGAGGCATCCACTGCATTACTCACCAGCTCACGTAAAAAAATCTCGTGGTCGCTGTATAAAAACTTTTTAATAATGGGAAAGATGTTCTCTGTCTGTACACGAATTGTTCCGGTTTGCATAATCCATAAATTTTGTCTTTATAAGTCAAAAAAAATACCACAACCCAGCACTGTGACAGATTGTCAAAAAACCGGAAATTTATATTCTGATTTGTCGGAAGAATGCGACAATAATGCTTTCGTGGGGGGTACGAGTTACGAGCGAAGTCCGACTGCGAAGCGGGCGGATTATGAGTTACGAGAAAATAACCCGTAACGCTACCAGCCAACCGTCTCTTAAGCTCATTATCTTTTGACGCAGAGAGAGGAGAAAAAGACTTAATCGCAGAGTTATTATAGAAACAAGACACTTAAACCGATAACCGCTAACCTCTAACTGCCAACCGACTCCCTTACCTTTGCATCCCAAAAGTTTTTTAAGTATGATCAGTGCAAGAAATATCACGCTCGCTTATGGAAAGCGGGTATTGTTTGATGAAGTAAACATCAATTTCACGAAAGGGAACTGCTACGGCGTTATTGGAGCCAATGGTGCAGGAAAAAGTACATTTCTGAAAATATTGAGCGGAGAAATAGAACCCAATAAGGGAACGGTAGAAATTACACCGGGTGAGCGCATCGCTGTATTAAAACAAAACCAGTTTGAATTTGATGAGCAAACGGTTTTGAATACGGTGCTGATGGGACATAAAAAAATGTGGAGCCTGATGCACGAAAAAGATGCGATTTATATGAACCCCGATGCAACAGAAGATGATTATATGCGTGCAGGAGAACTTGAAGCGGAATTCGGAGAGATGGGTGGATATACGGCTGAAAGTGATGCTGCCACTTTTCTGAGCAGCCTGGGCATCAAAGATGAATTCCATGGTAGCCTGATGAAAGATATTCCTTCCAATTTAAAAGTGAGGGTATTGCTTGCACAGGCGCTTTTCGGAAACCCGGATATTTTGTTGCTGGATGAGCCTACGAATGGTTTAGATATTGAAACCATCAGCTGGCTGGAAAACTTCCTGGCAGAATACGAAAACATTGTACTGGTAGTGAGCCACGACCGCCATTTTCTGGATGCGGTATGTACGCATGTGGCAGATGTTGATCGTCAGAAAATCAAAACCTTTACCGGAAACTATAGTTTCTGGTATGAATCTTCTCAGTTGATGGCGCGTCAATTGTCTGACAAAAACAAGAAGACTGAAGACAAGCGCCAGGCATTGATCGACTTCATCGCCCGCTTTAGTGCAAACGCTTCCAAATCAAAACAGGCCACAGCGAGAAAGAAAGCGCTGGAGAAATTGACAATCGAAGAAATTGAACCTTCAAACCGTAAATATCCTGGCATCATCTTTCAACCACTTCGCGAAGTAGGCAATCAGATTCTGAACGTTGAAAATCTGAAGAAAACAATTGATGGAAGAATACTATTCGACAAAGTTTCTTTCACTATAAACAAAGGCGATAAAATTGCTTTTGTGAGTAAAGATCCGCTTGCAGTGACGCAGTTTTTTGACATCATTAATGGTGAAGCAACAGCAGACAGTGGGAAATTTGAATGGGGAACCACCATCACAAAAGCATATCTGCCAATAGAAAACGGCGAATTTTTTCAAGAGCCTGTTAATCTGATGGAATGGCTCAGGCAATATGTGCCGCCTCATGTAACAGATGCCGATGAACCTTTCCTCAGAGGTTTTTTGGGAAAGATGTTGTTCAGCGGCGATGAAATTATGAAGAAAGTAAATGTATTGAGCGGAGGAGAGAAAGTACGTTGCATGATCAGCAGGATGATGATGCAGAATCCAAACTGCATTATTCTGGATCAGCCAACCAATCACCTCGACCTGGAAAGCATTCAGAGTTTCAACGAACAATGTATCGCATACAACGGAGTGGTACTGCTGACATCACATGATCATACATTCATGGAAACAACAGCGAACCGGATCATCGAGCTGACTCCTAAAGGCATCATTGATCGCCTGATGACATTCGATGAGTTTCTTTCTAATGCAAGGGTGAAGGAGTTAGAGCAGGAGATGTATTAGGATAGATTATCACCTCAATACACTTGCCACTTTGAGAGTTAGTTGAACAAGCTGATCTTTTCTTAATACCAGCACTTTCAATTTTTCCCCTGCATGTTGAAGCAGTGCTTTGTACTGCTGTATATCGTTTGTAAAATGATGATCAATTCCTATCAGAATATCCCCGGGAAGAAAACCCGATTTCTCTGCAGGTGATCCCTGGTGTATATCTGTAATAACCACTTTGCCTCCAATAAAATAATAATTCATCCCAGTATAGGAGTAATCAAATGGTTCGCGATAATGGGAGTTTGGAGTTAGATGGATGACCTGATCGGGGTAATTAATCACCTGATTAAAACGACGTAACAGATCATTGCCTAACAACCCGTTTACTGATGGATAATTAAACACGTTTACATCATCCTCATAAATATGCAACGGAACTTTTCTGAAACGAAATGGTCCAAGGCGGATCTTTCTGATCGTTGTATAACGCATTGATATTTTTCCGGCAATTCCTTCCACCTGTGTATAAACCGTTTTCCTTTTTGGACTTAGAAAAAGGCTGTCTTGCACAAACTGTTCGCTAAATAAAACACATAAACCGGCACCAATATCAAAAAACATCCTTGCACTAATAATTTTTTCGTCGGTAACGGTTTGTTCAATAACCGGAATTGTGGTAAACGATGCTGGAATTTTACTGCCATTCTTCGGGTATACGAATAACCCCGGCTCATAGACCGAGATCAGGTTCTGGTCGTAATCAATGCCTACGATATATCTTCTCAAAAAAGAATAACCGATGATGCCGTCCACATGAAAACCATAGACTTCACTGAGTAATTCGTAATCGTTGATGTGAAAATCCAACGCATTCACTTCAACACCCGGTAAGTGTAAGGTTCCGTTTTTGTAAAACCGAAGCGGTCTCACTCCTCCAATTCCCTTCACTACACGATCGCTTCCTATAAGAGTAAGCGCATAGCGGGATGCGGTTGCAGAATCAATTGAAATACCCCCGCTGCCGGTATCAAGGATAAACTGCAAAGTGTCCGCATGATTATCGAGCCTCGCCTTCACCACAACAATGCCGCCATTCAACTGTCTGAAGGAAAAACTGCTGATCAGCTTCGCTCTTTTTGACCCATTTTGAGCGAGAGCTGAAATAGAAAAACAAAAAAACAGGCAATAAAAAATTATGTAGAATTTTGAACCCATACTTCAAGTTACAAATTAGCGGGGCCTCCTGACAAGTATTTTTAAACGAATGCGGTGAGCTTGGGCGCTCGTCTTACCTTTGCACTCGATGAATTTGCAGGAATTATACAAAAAGGCGCTTCAACTCGAATTTCTTTCTGTAGAAGAAGGCATGTTTCTCTTTGAGCATGCACCTCTTGCCGAGTTGATGTACGCAGCGGATCAGCTTCGAAGACAACAAGTGCCTCACGGTAAAGTGACCTGGCAAATTGACCGCAATGTCAACACCACGAACGTCTGCGTTGCCAATTGTAAGTTCTGTAATTTCTTCCGTGTGCCCGGCCATCCGGAATCGTATATCACCGATATCGATACCTATAAAAGAAAGATTGAGGAAACGATCCGCTGGGGAGGAGATCAGTTGTTGTTGCAGGGCGGGCACCATCCTGAACTCGGGCTTGATTTTTATACTTCATTATTCAAGCAACTAAAATCGTTATACCCGAACATCAAGCTGCATGCACTTGGTCCGCCCGAAGTGGCACATATCACCAAGCTGGAAAAAAGCACACATCGTGAAGTACTGACTGCGCTGAAAGAAGCCGGACTGGATTCTCTTCCCGGAGCAGGTGCTGAGATATTAACTGATAGAGTACGCAGACTCATCAGCAAAGGAAAATGCGGCGCACAGGAATGGCTCGACATCATGCATGAAGCACATAAGCTTCATATCACTACCAGTGCAACGATGATGTTTGGCCATGTAGAAACTATCAGAGAACGATTTGAACATCTTGAAAAAATAAGAGAAGTACAAAGCAGAAAACCAACAGACGCGAAAGGGTTTCTTGCCTTTATTCCATGGACATTTCAGGATGTTGATACATTGCTCACACGCATTCGCGGTGTTCATAACTTAACAACTGCAGAAGAATATCTCCGCATGATTGCGATGAGTCGACTCATGCTTCCGAATGTGCTGAATATACAAGCAAGCTGGCTTACTGTAGGCAAGGCAACTGCTCAACTTGCATTACATGGCGGCGCCAATGATTTTGGAAGCATTATGCTGGAAGAAAATGTGGTGAGTGCTGCAGGTGCACCACATCGTTTCACTTATAAATCTATTCAGGAAGCGATAAATGAAGCCGGATTTGAACCACAGCTCAGGACACAGCAATACGAATGGCGGTCATTACCCGAGCAAATCGTAGAGCAGGTGGTGGATTATTGATATATTAGAGGCTATTGAATCACAATCCTCTTTTTTATTATGATATCTATGTTGTCCAAAAAGCCTTTTTCTGCAATTAAACTTATTTCGTTGATCATAGGATGCTTGATTCTTTTTCAGGGATGTAAAAAGAAAGGAGATTATGAAAAATGGGTAACCAACCCTGTTCTCTATAACCAAACTGTGAAGAAGCTGAATGATGTGGTGCTGGAGAATAATTTTCCTCCTATGATTGCTTCACGCAACTACGTATATGCGTGCATCGCCGGTTATGAATGCATTGCAGCAGGAGATTCCTCATTTAAAAGTTTGAGCGGGCAAATCAAACATCTGCCAGCCATGCCCTCTCCTAAAATCATTCAGGGAGAAATCAATTATGAACTTGCAGCCTTACTCTCCTTCACGAAAGTAGGTAATGCCGTTACTTTTCCTGAAGGTAGTTTGATGGATTACCATGCAGAATTATTAAGGCTTGCAGATTCTGCCGGCATGCCATCCTCAATTATAAAAGCTTCGGTTGCTTTTTCTGACACTATCTCATCTGCCATCCTCCAATGGAGCAAAGGAGATCGTTATGGTGCTACCCGCGGCGATGTAAAATTCAACGTCACCGATGACCCCGGTCGGTGGGTGCCTACTGCTCCCTTATATGCTTCAGCAGTTGAACCACATTGGAAAAAAATTCGTCCGATGGTGCTCGATAGCACTTCACAATTTTCCATACCTCGTCCGCCTGCTTTTCAACCTGACAATCCATCAGGTGCGTTTTACAAAGCGATGCTGGAAGTAAAAGAAACAGGAGATAACCTCACCGCTGAACAAAAAGAGATTGCAGATTTTTGGGACGACAACCCTTTCCGTATGAACGTGAGAGGACATGTACTGTTTGCCACCAAGAAATTTTCTCCACCCGGGCACTGGTTGAATATCGTTGGTGTTGCTGCAGAAACAGCCGGTGCAGATTTTCATACAACGGTTGCGGCCTATGCACAAACATCCATTGCATTTTTCGATGCGTTCATACGTGGATGGGAAGAAAAATACAAAAGTGTATTGATTCGTCCTGAAACAGCCATTCAGCAATGGCTTGATCCAAACTGGCAACCTTATATCCAAACACCACCCTTCCCCTCTTATGTAAGTGGGCATGCAACAAATTCAGCTGCTGCAGCAGAGGTAATGACAAATTGGTTTGGCGATAGTCTTTCTATTAAGGATACTTCTTTGGTTGAATTCGGCATCAAAGCAAGAAATCTTAAATCATTTCGTCTTGCTGCAGAAGAAGCAGCGATGTCGAGACTATACGGAGGTATTCATTACCGTTTCGACAATGAAGAAGGGCTGAAAGTTGGTAAACAAATCGGCGCCTACATCAATCAACGTTTAACTTTAAAATTAAAATAATGAATCGCCTGTTCTTGCTATTAACAGTCTGCTTTTTATCATTCAGTGCAAAAAGTCAGACAACAAAAGGAAGCTTAACCGCCTCTGGCATGGCCATTGTAGCAACCGATGGCAAATCTGCTTATTTCACCATGGGTGGCCCCGGCATCAAACTCGCAAGGGATGGATGGCACCTCGGGTTTTACTTAATGCCAAGTCTGCGTTATAAAAAAGACCCATTAACTCCCGATATCACTCCTTTGCTTGGTACAGGACTTGTGATGGGTCGTAAACGAATTGTATTATCTATTCCTTTTTACTATTTATCAGCCACTAAAAAATGGGAAGTGGCTGCCGGTATCGGCGTGAAACTTGGGAAATAGTAAAAGAGTCCATAAGTCCACAAGTCCGTTAGTCCGGGAGGCCATTAAACAGCCAACTGATAACAGACAACTGATAACCGCTTTCTTTCCCCGAAATTTGCAATCCATCTGAATTAATAATATGACTCAATTTGAACGCTTTGTTTTATCGAACGGACTTCGTGTGTTGGTGCATGAAGATGCCTCTACACCTATGGCAGTGGTGAATGTATTGTATGATGTAGGCGCACGCGATGAAAACCCGGAGCAAACCGGCTTTGCCCATTTATTTGAACACCTGATGTTTGGCGGGTCTGTAAATATTGAAAGTTATGATGAGCCTTTACAGATGGCAGGCGGTGAAAACAATGCTTATACCACCAATGACCTTACCAATTATTACTGTCAGCTTCCTGCAGAAAATATTGAAACGGCTTTCTGGCTTGAGAGCGACCGTATGCTCAGCCTGGCTTTTTCGGAAAAGAGCCTGGATGTGCAACGAAAAGTAGTTTGTGAAGAATTCAAAGAGCACTATCTGAATAAACCTTACGGAGATGCTTGGCATAAAATGCGTGAGCTTGCCTATCAGGTACATCCTTACAGGTGGATGACCATAGGGAAGGAGTTAAAACACGTTGAAGATGCTCAACTCAGTGATGTAAAAAACTTTTTCTTTAAGCACTACACTCCTTCAAATGCAATACTTGTTGTTGCAGGCAATGTAAAAACAAAAGAAGTGCTTTCTCTTGCAGAGAAATGGTTTGGTTCTATTCCTTCAGGCAACAAATACAACCGACAACTTCCACAGGAGGCTGCTCAGAAAGAAGCAAGACGAATGGAGTTAAAAGCAGATGTACCCCTCGATGCTTTTTACAAAACCTGGCATATGGCTGCGAGAAGAGATCGTGAATACTATGTCACCGATCTGATCACCGATATTCTTGGCGGTGGCGCTTCTTCAAGATTATACCAAACACTCGTAAAAGAACAACAGCTATTCAGCAATATCGACTGTTATCATTTCGGAAGTACGGATGCCGGACTGCTCACCATAGAAGGTAAACTCGTTAAAGGTGTGAAGGTGGAAGATGCCGAAAAGGCCGTGGACCTGGAAATAACTCGTCTTACGGAGGAGAAGGTGAGTGAAAAAGAATTACAAAAAGTCATTCACAAAACAGAAAGCACGATTTTATTTGAAGACATGGGTGTAATGAGCAGGGCGGCTAGTCTTGCTTATTATGAATTACTTGGGGATGCGGAACTGATGAACCAGGAACTGGGGCATTATCAGTCGGTCAGTACTACTGATTTACAGAACACCTGTGAAAAAGTGTTTCACCCAGGCAATTCAAATACGATTTATTATTTATCACAAGAAAGCTAGATAGAAACTAACCTGAGATTTAAAAATTTACTTCAATATATAAGCCCCCATCATACATGCTGGACAGAACCATTTCCCCTGAAATAAAAAATGCGACAGAGTTCGACCTGAAGCTTAAGCCATATCGCCTTGAAAAACTTGATAATGGTATAGAAGTATATATCATAGAAGCCGGCACTCAAGAGGTAATGACACTTGAGTTTGTTTTTGATGCGGGCAACTGGTATGATGGAAGCCCGCTCGTTGCAGCCGCCACTAACTTTCTACTTAAAAATGGCACTAAAGAAAAAACAGCCTACCAGATCAATGAACACTTTGAGTATTACGGCTCTTTCTTAAATAGAAATTGTTACAATGAAACAGCGACACTCACACTTCATACACCTTCCAAACATTTATCTGAATTATTGCCCGTCATCGCTGAATTAATGACTGATTCTGTTTTCCCGGAAGAAGAACTGGCTATTTATAAACAGAACATGAAGCAAAGGCTGGAAGTGAACCTGAAAAAATGCGATGTGGTTGCAAGCAGGCTAATTGATGCAGCTGTCTTCGGAGAACAACATCCTTACGGAGTATACAGTTCCAAAGAACAATATGATGGCTTAAACCGGGAAGACATAACGGAGTTCTATAAACGATATTATCTGAACGGACGATGCAGAATATTTGCCGCCGGTGTTTTACCTGCTAATTTTAAAGAACAGTTAAATAAATATTTTGGATCTCTTCAGATAAGCAGCGACCCTCTCCCGGTGATCGAACATCCATATTCTCCTTCAAAAGAAAAGAAGTACAGAATTATAAATGATGTCAATGGCGTTCAGGGAGCAGTTCGACTGGCAAGGCCATTTCCCAATCGTCAACACCCCGACTTCCCCAAAGTACAGTTACTGAATACATTATTTGGCGGTTACTTTGGTTCAAGGCTGATGAGCAATATTCGTGAAGATAAAGGTTACACATACGGCATACACAGCTATATTCAGAACCATATTGGAGAAACCGCATGGATGATCAGTACGGAGGCGGGAAGAGAAGTGTGTGAAGCAACAATACAGGAAGTATATAAGGAGATGGAAATTCTGCGTAATGAGGAGATTGATGAAGAAGAGTTGCAACTGGTGCGCAATTATATTCTTGGAAGTACGCTCGGCGATCTTGACGGCCCGTTTCACATTCTTGCAAGATGGAAAAACCTACTATTAAACGGAATGACCGATGAATATTTTTACCGGTCACTTCGCATCATCAAAGAAACAACGGCAGAAGAATTGCAGGCACTTGCAAAAAAATATTTGCAGCCAGAAGATTTTTATGAGATGATTGTTGTTTAAACTTATAAGTGCGGGAAAATGAATTACATCGTTAAAGTTATTGTCACAGCCGTCAATGCCTTTTTATTAGCCTACCTGTTACCGGGAATTGACATACACAACTTCGGAACAGCCTTGCTGGTTGCTTTTGTTTTATCAATTCTGAATGGTTTAGTTAAACCGATCCTGATCCTTTTTACCTTGCCTGCCACGATCTTCACACTCGGACTTTTTTTGTTTGTGATTAACGCATTTATTATTCTCATGGATGCGCATTTTGTAGGAGGATTTGAAATTAGCAGCCCACAATTCTGGAATGCACTCCTGTTTAGTATTCTTCTTTCTCTTGCAAACGGCCTGGCGCAAATATTCATCAAAAAGAAAAAGGAAGATATCTAAAGCCTCTTTTATTTTGTTTTGCCGCCCGACGAAAATTGTGTTACTTGCTTTGAATAATTTAAAACGATTGCATGTTTTTCGACCGTAAACATTTGACTGATGATGAATTAGTCAGTATCTACCGATCACTTCTTCTCCCCCGCATGATTGAAGAAAAAATGCTGATTCTGCTTCGTCAGGGCAAAATCAGCAAATGGTTTAGTGGTATCGGACAGGAAGCCATCTCTGTTGGATGTTCATTGGCACTGCAAGATGATGAATGGATTTTCCCGCTGCATCGTAATCTTGGTGTATTTACCACAAGAAAAATGCCATTAAGTAAATTATTTATGCAATGGCAGGGCAATCAGGAAGGATACAGCAAAGGAAGAGAACGGAGTTTTCATTTTGGAACACGCGAACACCATATCTGCGGAATGATTTCACATTTAGGTCCGCAACTAGCACTGGCTGATGGCGCAGCACTTGCACATAAATTGAAGAATGAACAGAAAATTGCATTGGCATTTTCCGGAGAAGGAGGTACTAGTGAAGGAGATTTCCATGAAGCACTTAACGTTGCAGCAGTATGGGATCTTCCGGTGATATTCATTATCGAAAATAATGGTTACGGACTAAGCACCCCAACAAAAGAGCAATACCGTTGTGAACGATTAGCAGACCGCGCAAAAGGTTACGGAATGGAAGGCATCACCATTGATGGAAATAATATTCTATCTGTACTTGACACCATCAAAGGAGTAAGGGAATATTGTATAAATCATCAGAAACCTTACCTGATTGAATGTATGACTTTTCGCATGCGCGGACACGAAGAAGCGAGTGGCACTAAATATGTTCCCTCTCATTTATTTGAAGAATGGGAGAAACGTGATCCTGTCGCCAGCTTTGAAACATACCTGACACAGCAGAACATTCTTTCAACGGAAGCTATTGAAGAAATCCGTACTGAAACGAAAACATATATTGAACAGGAATTGCAGGCGGGCTTCGAAGCAAAACCGATTGTTGTAAATACTGAAGACGAAATCAAAGATGTTTATCGGGATTATCATCCCGATATAGCTACACTTCCATTAATTAATACATCAACAGGATCGGGTGAAGAAAGACGTTTCATCGATGCCCTCAAAGAGGGATTAAAACAAAGTATGGAACAACACCCTGACCTAGTGATTATGGGACAGGATATTGCGGAATACGGAGGTGCTTTTAAAATTACTGAGGGGTTTGTAAATGAATTCGGACATGCACGAGTACGTAATACACCAATATGTGAAAGTGCAATCATTGGGGCAGGTCTTGGATTAAGTCTTGAAGGAATTAAATCTGTTATTGAAATGCAGTTCGCGGATTTTGTAAGTGTCGGGTTCAATCAGATCGTTAACAACCTTGCAAAAATTCATTACCGCTGGGGGCAAAATGCTGATGTGGTGGTACGTATGCCTACAGGAGCCGGAGTAGGTGCTGGTCCGTTTCACAGTCAAAGCAACGAAGCATGGTTTACGAAAGTGCCCGGATTAAAAATCGTTTACCCGTCAACTCCATTTGATGCAAAAGGATTGCTTATGGCTGCAATAGCAGATCCAAATCCTGTTTTGTTTTTTGAACACAAGGTTTTGTACAGAAGCATAAGTGGGTTGGTGCCTGAACATCCTTATCAGATCGAAATCGGAAAAGCAAGACAGGTCAGACATGGAGATGAATTATCTATTATTACTTACGGAGCAGGTGTGCATTGGGCAGATGATTATGCAGCAGAACATCCAGAAATATCCATTGACATAATCGACTTAAGATCACTGGCTCCGCTTGATTATGATGCAATTCGCAATTCCGTTCATCGCACCGGAAGAGTGATCATTCTGCATGAAGACACTCTAACAAGTGGTATTGGCGGAGAATTAGCTGCATGGATAGCGGAACATTGTTTTGAGCGACTGGATGCTCCGGTGATGCGTTGTGCTTCCTTAGATACACCGATTCCTTTCAATACAATCCTTGAAGAAAATTTTCTTGCAAAGAAAAGACTGCATGAAACTGTTTCAAGAATGATGGAGTACTAAAATCTACAAGAGTGGTTTTACTGCCTCAATGACTAGTTTAAAATTTTCCGGTTGTTGTCCGCCGGCAGTTGCAAGTGTTTTTTGACCGCCGCCGCCGCCTTTGATAAGTGGTGCAACTTGTGTTTTAATGATTGCAGATGCATCTAGGTTTTTTTCCTTTACCAGATTTTCTGCAACCGCAACTGCAATAGAAGCTTTTCCGCCGGTATTTGCACACAAAACAATAACACTATTGGAAAGCTTACTGCTTAAGTCGTAAGTGAGTTTTTTTAATGCTTCCGGAGAGTTAACCTCAACTTCTTCTCCGACAAAAGTAACGTTACCTATTTGCTCTGCCTTACTGATCAAAATTTTACATTCGTCTGCAAGAAGTCGGGCCTCAAGCTGTTCATACTTCTTACGCCAGTCTCCTATTTCATTTTGTAATTGCTGTAAGGATACCGAAATATCTTTCGGATTTTTCATTAATAATTTAACCGCATCCAGTTGTGCTATCTGTTGCTGAATATAATTTTCTGCCGCTTCTCCCGTTAGCGCCTCCACCCTTCTTACACCGGCAGCAACCGCTGATTCAGCAACCAAACGAAAACTGCCAAGCTCACCGGTATACCCTACATGTGTACCTCCGCAAAGTTCTACTGAATAATCAGGATCCATAATAACAACACGCACTTCTTCTCCGTATTTTTCACCAAACAAAGCCATCGCACCCAATGCAAGCGCTTCGTCTTTTTTCATTGTGCGTATGACAACGGGGTGGTTTTGACGAATTTTTTCATTTACAATCGATTCCACTTTACTTATTTCATCCGTCGTCATTTTTGCAAAATGTGAAAAGTCAAATCGTAATACTTCTTCACTTACCATAGATCCTTTTTGGGCAACATGACCACCAAGTACCGAACGAAGTGCTGCATGAAGCAAATGAGTTGCTGAATGATGAACAGTGATTTGTTTTCTGCGACCAGCATCTACATGTGCTTTTATTTCACTTTCGGGATGAACAGGAAGCTTGTCAACATAATGAACAACGAGGTCGTTTTCTTTTTTGGTATCGAGAACCCGGATCACTTCATTTTCAAAAATCAATTCACCTGTATCACCGACCTGTCCGCCACTTTCAGCATAAAACGGTGTTTCATCCAAAACAAACTGATAAGATTGTTTGCCTTTTGCTTTAACCGCCCTGTATTTAAGTAGATGGGTTGTAGTTTGAAGTTTTTCATAGCCAACAAAAGAGCCGTTTCCTTCTCGTAGCTGAATCCAATCACCGGTATCCACAGTCGTAGCAGCCCTGCTGCGGTTTTTCTGTTGCTGCATCTCAGATTCAAAACCCGACTCATCAACTTTTAAATTTTCTTCTGTAGCGATCAGCCTGGTAAGATCAATCGGAAAGCCATAAGTATCATACAACTCAAATGCATCCTTACCGGCAATCTCTCCTTTGTGTTTTGAATCGCGAATGATATCAGCGATGCGTTTCAGTCCTTTGTCCATTGTTCGCAGAAAGGCTTCTTCTTCTTCCTTTACAACTTTAACCACAAACGCTTCCTGCTGAGAGAGTTCAGGAAAAACATCTGCAAATTGATTTGCAAGAACAGGTACAAGTTCACACATCAAAGGATGTTTGCGACCGAGATAGGAGTAATAGTAGCGAACAGCGCGTCTTAATATTCTTCTTATAACATATCCTGCTCCTGTATTTGAAGGCAGTTGCCCGTCGGCAATGGTGAAGCATATTGCGCGCAGATGATCGGCAATAACACGAAAAGCAACGCTCTCCTTATCATCACCTCCTGTATATTTTTTTCCCGTGTTATCTTCAATTGCTTTTATTGTTCCGCTAAAAAGATCTGTATCGTAATTGCTTCGCTTGTTTTGTAACACACGCACCAATCGCTCTAATCCCATACCGGTATCTACATGCCGTGCAGGCAAAGGCTCTAGTCTTCCGTCTTTCAGGCGATTAAACTCCATGAATACATTATTCCAAATTTCAATCACCTGGGGATGATCATTGTTTACAAGCGATCGGCCATCTGTCTGTTTTCTCTCCTCTTCTGTTCTGCAATCGACATGAATTTCAGAGCAGGGGCCACAGGGGCCTGTGTCACCCATCTCCCAGAAATTATCTTTTTTCGATCCATTCAGAATACGATCAGGAGAAATCAGTTTGCTCCATGCATTACGTGCTTCTTCATCTGCAGGAAGGCCATCTGCCTCATCTCCTCCAAATACGGTTACATAAAGACGATCTTTGGGTAGTTGATACGTTTCAGTGAGCAACTCCCAGCTCCATGCAATTGCTTCTTTTTTAAAGTAATCTCCAAAGCTCCAGTTGCCAAGCATTTCAAACATGGTGTGGTGATAGGTGTCAACCCCTACCTCCTCCAAATCATTATGCTTTCCGCTTACACGAAGGCATTTCTGGGTGTCGGCAACACGACTTGTAGGAGCCTGCTTGTTGCCGAGAAAATAATCTTTGAACTGATTCATACCCGCGTTGGTAAACAAGAGTGTCGGGTCGTTTTTAATGACAATAGGCGCTGAAGGCACAATGGAATGTTGTTTAGAAGCAAAAAAGTCAAGAAATTGTTTTCTGATCTGAGCAGCCGTCATCATAAGAAAGTCTGTTAATGGTTGTGGATTGAGCGGGGTCGGCTTATCTTTGCCTACCCTTCAACCGGGTACGCAAAGGTACAACAATGTACCTCGCTATTGAAGCCAAAGCAGGATGAAGAAAATCAAATATTTCTACAATACCAATACGCTTCGTTACGAGAAGTTCATCACGCCACTTCGTGTTAAACTTCTGCGCACACTTGGCCTGATTGCAGCGGTGTTGGTTGCAGGCTTTGCATTTACCCAGATTTCAAACTATTATTTCCCTACCACAGGTGAAAAAAAGCTACAACAGGAAAATAAACAAATCCAGTACGACTATGCTTTTTTACAGGAAGAGTTAGATCAGCTAAAGATTCAGATGAAAGAGATCGAAGACAGAGATAATGAAATTTACCGTACTATTTTCGAAGCCAACCCAATACCCGACAGTGCCAGACAAAAGTTGATTGATAAGAAAAAAGAAGCAACCCTTGTTGCCAAATTAACCAATGAAGAACTCAACGAATCAATTGTAAAACAGATTTCCTTATTACGTGCAAGGTTTCAAACCCAGAAAAATTCGTTTAATACAATTGAGACGCTCATTAAAAACAAAGAAGCACTGCTTGCAGCCACGCCGGCAATACAACCTGTAAGCAACAGAGAACTTTCACGAATCGCTTCCGGATTCGGAACGAGGATAGACCCTGTTTATAAAACCACTAAGTTTCATGCCGGGCTCGACTTCGCAGCACCGCAGGGAACACCAATCTATGCCACAGCAAACGGAGTGGTGAGCTTTGCAGGCAATGCAGGTAATGGATATGGGAACCATGTGATTATTAACCATGGCTTTAATTACGAAACTCTTTATGGTCATATGGTACGTGTAAAAGCCCAAACCGGACAAAGGGTAACCAGAGGCGAAGTGGTAGGTTGGGTGGGCAGTACCGGTAAAAGCACAGGCCCTCATCTACACTATGAAGTTCATAAAAGCGGTCAGAAACTCGATCCAATCTATTTTTTCTATAATGACCTTACCCCTGAACAATTTGACCGTATACTGAAAATCGCATCGGCAGGTAATCAGACATTTGATTGATCTGTATAAACCGTCTCAAACACGGATATCTTTTTATTATCTTTGAAATATCCTTAAGGAATACTTCAGTATGCAGATTGCATTTGACTTTTCAGAACAAGCCCCAAAACCTAAATCTTCTCCCAAAAAAGAGAAGCTCAAAAAAATACCTGCTAAAAGAGGAAGGAAAAGTCTGAAGGATATGGTGAGTGAGGCAGAAATGATCTCACTACCTCCGGATGAGGAGCTAAGAAAAAAACATTACTACAATATTGGTGAAGTAAGTAAGATGTTTGGTTTGAATCCCTCTTCTCTGCGATTCTGGGAAACTGAATTCAGCCATATCCGGCCACGTAAAAACAAAAAAGGAGACCGTTTTTATTCAGTGGAGGAAATAAAAAAATTACAACTGATATACTTTCTGTTGCGCCAGCGTAAATACACAATTGAGGGTGCAAAAGACTATATTAAAAAATACAAAGACGATGCCACTGTTCGTTTTGAACTGGCTCAGAAGTTAAAAGAACTGCAATCGTTTCTGCTGAACTTAAAAGCCGATTTATAATAAATTATGACACTTAAGTATCTTCTCTCTTTATTAATTTTTTTCTGTTTGAATTCATTGTTTGCACAAACTGGCTATGAAAGCATCAAAGAATCATCCGGAACGGTCATTCTCAAAGGAATCATCAACAAACAAATTCTAGATAATGAACCTTCATTCACCTGGATGAAACAAAACCAAGACAGCTATAAACCCGATACCAACTGTATAAAAGCGCTAAAAAACCAGCGAGACAGCATTTATTTCATTGTGTTTGCGGGAACATGGTGCGGTGATACCCAGGTAATTCTTCCCCGGTTTTTTAAACTGATTCAGGAAGCAGACTTCCCACTATCCCGCGTGAATCTGATTGGGGTAGACAGATCCAAAAAAACATTAGGCACCCTTTCTGAAGCGATGGGTGTTTACAATGTTCCTACGATGATCGTGATGAAAAACGGAAAAGAAATCGGACGGGTAGTAGAATACGGGAAATACGGAGCGTATGATAAAGAGCTGGGTGAAATTATTGCCGGGCAAATAAAAAAATAATAATTACTCTGCTGTATAAATAACAATTCAAACGATTACGATCTCCGCAAAGCTTACTGCATCCGATAAACATCGATTTTTTCTTTTTGCATAATATAGATTCGGCCGGAATGAATCACACACTTGCCGGCATTTCCCTGTACAGGTAAAGGATATCTTTTTTCAGACAATGAACCGACACTATAAACAACGAGCTCGTTGTCTGCAATTCCTGCAATGGTTTTTCCTGAAACAGTAAAAGAACTTAATCCGATATAACTAATTCTGTTTTTAAAAGTGCCGTATATATCAAAAATGTAAACCCCCTTCTCCGGATCATACAAATAAACATACCCGTCCTGATCAAGAATTTTCATAGGCGTCGGCACTTCATCAAATGCCATTCTCAAATCAGGGGTTGACAAGATGACTTCGCCGTTATCATCAATTTTTTTAAGCTGTTGATTCTGTTCGTCATAGATCCAGATTTTATTGTCATAACTCTGTGCAATTGCTTTTACCTGGAAAATAGACTGCCTTCTCAGGTCAATGGTGTTAACTGGTTGAAGAAAGCGATCAAGAACAACTATTGTTGAGAAATTTTTAAAATAGACAAGGCATTTAAGTGGGTTTGCAACGTCAAGTGAGAACACCTTGCCATATCTGCGAACGTCATTAAATAATCCTATGGAATCTCCCTTGCCATTTATTTTTTTTAACTGATTGTTAGGAGTAAGTAAATAAATATTTCCAAGTGCATCAACTTCAAAATCGGTATAATTTCCTGGAATACTTTTTTCGTATAAAAAATTATCGGCAACCTGAGCATCCGTCAGAAATGAAAAAAATAACATAACTATGATTGCCGAAAATCTCATAGTTGGAAGGTTTTTAATTGAAGTACTTCCCCATCAAATTCAGCATAAGTATCATACCGGATCCAGTCGCCCAGGTTGATGTAACGGCTTTCTTCATTTAAAGTAAATTCAATCGGAAGATGTCTGTGACCAAATATAAAGTAGTCGAATTTCTTATGCTTCAGTACTTCTTTACAATAAGACACAAGCCATTCTTTACCTTCTCCCATAAATACATCATCCTTTATGCCGGTTGCGTGCCGGCTTCTTTTACTGAAATAATCAGCAATACCAATACCTGCTACCGAAGGCAAGATGCCAAATAACCATTTACAAACAGGGTTTCTGAAAATTAGTTTTAAAAATTTATAGCCTCGATCGCCCGGTCCAAGCCCGTCTCCATGCCCCAGTAAAAAATGTTTTCCATTACAAATCATTTTTCGTGGTTCATAATAAACCGGCATCGAAAACTCTTTGAGGAAATAATCACGCATCCACATGTCGTGGTTGCCCGCAAAAAAATGAAGGGAAATGCCCTGGTCGCTCATTTCTGCGAGCTGACCAAGAATCCGCACATACCCTTTTGGAACAACCCGACGATATTCAAACCAGAAATCGAATAAGTCGCCTTGAATAAAAACAGCGGCTGCATCTTTAGCTGCTAGCCGAAGAAAAGATACAATTTTACGTTCCCTCAACCTGCTTGCCTCTTCATTCGGAATCCCCAGATGAAAGTCTGACAAGAAATAGATTTTTTGCCCTTTTTGTAGCTGAATATCCGGAATCTGCTGAAATACCATGCTGTAAAGTTAACTCAGGAAGAGATCAGATCAGGATGCATTGCGCGAGCGAACATAATCCATCACATCGCCGCTTGGGATAATGCGTTCATTAGAAATATCACCTGTATACCAGTACATCCAGCTTTGCACAGATTCTCCGTTACAGGTAATAGCAGCAATTTCTCTGCGGTACTGAGATGATTCTCCCTCTTCAAGGTGAAGCCCTTCGTAATCATCGAGCTGCGCAATGGCCCAGTTGAAATCAGCTTCGCTTTTCGCAACATATAACTCTCCGATGATTGTATTCGATTCAGAAGGAACGCCTGCCGGAAAATCACCCAGATCATAAAGTGTTCCTTTTACAGTAGCCTGCCCGATGTAGTCAAAATGATTTCGAATAAATTCGAAGAACGGGTTATTAAACCCCTGTCGAAGAGAGCCGTAAACGAATAGTTTTATAACCTGGTGGCTCATAGACAAATATTCATGAATTTTAGTGATAGACTACGAAGTGGTTTAAAGATACAAACTACAGCGGATTAAAAATAACAAAAACAACTTTGCTGTATTGAATCAATCTTTAACTGTTGGTGCGTCAACCAGAAATACAAATACTTCTCCCGGACCATGCACGCCTACAACCAATGTTTTCTCAATGTCTGCAGTACGACTGGGGCCTGTTGCAAAGCTGATCATTGAAGGCAATCCGATACCATAACGATCCTTCATTTTATTTAAAGCATCCTTTATGTCATAAACGAGCTGGTCGGAGAAAGCAATACAAATATGAACCGGTGAATATACACTTGTTGTTCTGCCGCCTGCATCTGTGGAGGATAATACCATAGTACCCGTACGACTAACGAGAAATTCACATCCGGTTACGGCAGCATTAGAAGAAGACAAATCATTATGAAATGTAAATGAAGGAGATGCAAGACTAATAATTTTCTGCAATGCACTATCACAACACACAATCTTATCCCATCCACGGGATTCAAACAAGCCCTTCAACTGTGTTGCACAATCAACTGCATCACTGCAAAAAACAAATTTTCCCTGAAGAGAAGAGAAATGTTGGGCAAATTCCACGGCAAGGTCATCCGACTGTGTATGCATCACCGGATGGTTGCCTTCACTTTGGGGGAAAGGAAGAGGAGTCGGATGACTCAACGCCTTTCTAATGCGTTTAAGAATATTTTCTTTTGATGGAGAAACATTCATGCTTCCGTTTCGGGAGTTGGTTCAGTATCCGGACTTGCAGGTGTTTGATCTGCAACTAGAGCTGTTGATTGAGGTGGCGTTTCTTCCAGTAGCTTTTTATGCTCATACGGGCGCTTTCCGATTAAAGCTTCCACATCCGACTGGAATAATACCTCTCTTTCCAACAGCGCTTTTGCTAACTTCTCCACTTCTGATTTTTTTTCATTGAGCAGCGCTTTCGTTCTTATATAAGCGACATCAATCAGCTTTCTTACTTCTTCATCTATTATTTTAGCCGTTTCATCGCTATACGGCTTGGTGAAAGTATTTTCCTGCGAAGGGTCATAAAAACTAATATTCCCTACTTTCTCGTTCATACCATAAACCGTCACCATTGCATAAGCCGTGCGGGTAATTTGTTGTAAGTCGTTCTGTGCACCGGTAGAAATCTTTCCGAAGAAAATATCTTCACTGGCTCTTCCTCCAAGTGTCATGCAAATCTGATCATTGAGTTGATCTGTATTGTACAAATATTGCTCTTTAGGTGTGTATTGAGCATACCCTAATGCCGCAGTACCTCTTGGAACAATACTTACTTTCAACAAAGGATATGCATGTTCCAGGTACCATCCGCAGATTGCGTGGCCTGCTTCATGATAAGCGATGATTTCTTTTTCTTCCGGACTAATGATTTTATTTTTCTTTTCAAGTCCGCCAATTACACGGTCGATGGCTGCTTGAAAATCGCTCATATCAACAGCTGATTTGCCTTTACGAGCAGCAATCAGTGCTGCCTCATTACATATATTCGCAATATCTGCACCTGCAAATCCGGGAGTTTGTTCGGCAAGTTTGTGAATATCGAGTGTCTCGGAAATCTTAATCGGCTTCAGGTGAACATTGAAGATTTGTTCACGGCCTTTCAGATCGGGTCTGTCGATGGTTATCTGACGATCGAAACGACCTGGTCTCAAAAGCGCAGTATCAAGTACATCAGGGCGATTTGTTGCAGCCAGGATGATAATACCTGTATCTCCGCCAAATCCATCCATCTCTACCAGCAACTGATTGAGTGTGTTTTCCCTTTCGTCATTGCTGACAATTGCATTTCTGCCACGAGCTCTTCCGATAGCATCAATTTCATCTATGAATATGATACAGGGCGCTTTTTCTCTTGCCTGTTTAAACAAATCACGAACGCGGCTTGCACCAACCCCTACAAATAATTCAACGAAGTCAGAACCGCTGATACTGAAAAACGGAACCTGGGCTTCTCCTGCCATTGCTTTTGCCAGCAATGTTTTACCTGTACCGGGAGGACCAACCAACAATGCACCTTTCGGAATTTTACCCCCCAGGGCTGTATATTTCTTGGGATTCTTTAAAAAGTCGACGATCTCCATCACCTCCACCTTTGCTTCGTCGAGGCCCGCTACATCCTGAAAAGTGACATTGACTTTTGTTCCCTTTTCAAAGAGCTGTGCGCGTGATTTTCCGATGTTAAAGATGCCGCCACCACCTGGACCGGCACCGCCGCCTGCATTCATCTTGCGCATTAAAAGCACCCACAAACCAACCAATACAAGCACTGGGAGCAAGAGACTGATGATGGGACTAATCCAGCTTTCTTCTTCAAGAGAATCTGATTTTGGACGAATAATCGTAGGGTTTGCATTGAGGAAATTATTGATCTGCTCATCAAAATTTGCTACATCGGGTACTGTAAAATAAAACTGCGGTGATTTCTCTGTGCCTTTTACAGGACGGACTCCGCTTTTTGCATTCAATCCTTTAATATAAGGATCATTTGATGCTTGAGGTGTTACTGCAACGCGTACAATCTTTTTATTTGTTACGATTGTATAGCCTGCCACATATCCTTTCTTGAGCATACTGTCTACAAATTCCTCTCTGGTAATTTTTACAGAATCAGGAGTTACGCCACGGAATAACTGCATACCGATCAGAACGGCTGCTATAAGAATGTATAACCAGTAAATGTTGAACTTAAATACTTTTCGGGGTTCTTTTTTATCTCCTCCCCCATCGATTTGATTGTTTTGATTCACGTTATGTTTATTTAATGTGCTTTTGAAAGCTAAGGGCAATATTACAAGGCCGAATGCAAAGATGACCTATTCTTAATTTATTTTTCATTATGTTCTAACAATTGGGCATCGCTCCACATTTCTTCCAGTCGGTAGAATTTTCGGTTTTCAGGGTGGAAAATATGAACAACCACATTCACATAATCTACCAGTACCCATTGTAAAGACTGCAGTCCTTCTCTCCGATACGGGATTTCACCACATTTTTCCTTCACCTCCTTGTCGACAAAATCTGCTATGGCTTTGACTTGAGTGGTGCTACTTGCCTGACAGATGACGAAGAAATCTGCCACAGCCTCAGGAATTTTTCTGAGGTCGAGACTGATCACTTCATCCGCTTTCTTTTCAAGAACAGCATTGATGATAACCTTGAAAAGCTTGCTATTACGGTTAATGCGAGGGGTGGCTTTCTTTTTTTGTTCTATTTTTTCGGTGGCCAGGGATCGAGTGCTCAAACGCCTTTATTTTAAATGATCGGAGGAATGCTTCAAAAGAAGCTGTTTTCTTAATTAATTTGCTCAAAAATAAACAAACTTATTCAACCTTGCCTCATCCGATCAGTTTTCCGATGCTTATCGAACTGCAGCAAACAGATAGTACCAACAATTATGCCATGCAGATGGTTCGTGATGGAATGGCACAAAATGGACATGCAGTTTTGGCTTATCACCAGACTGCCGGAAAAGGGCAAAGAACCAAAAGCTGGGTTTCCGAAGACGGGAAAGGCTTAAACCTCTCCGTTTTAGCTTGTCCTGATTTTTTATCTCCGGCAAATGGATTTCCCCTTCTTGCTACAACAACTGTAGCAGTAACCGATGAGCTTATTTCACTAACCGGCAAAGACTTCAAAATAAAATGGCCGAATGATTTGTATTGGAACGACAGAAAGGCAGGAGGTATTCTGACACAATCTGTTATAAAAGGATCTGAATGGAAATGGGCAGTCATCGGTATCGGCATTAATGTATTGCAGGAAAGTTTCCCTACGAATTTACCTAACCCGGTGTCATTAAAACAGATCTGTGGAGACAATATTAACATCAAAACACTTGCAGAAAATATCAGAAAAAGACTGATGCAATATCTTTTGAAGCTGAAAGAAGAAGGGTTTGATGAATTTTATGATGCTTACCTAAAAAGATTATATAAATCAGAGGAATATGCCTTGTTCAAATACATGGATGAGGAAATAGAGCTCTACATAAGAGGTGTTTCAAAAGAAGGCAAGTTGGAAACAGGTATTGAAGAACAAGTTCAATATTCATTCGGAGAACTCGAGTGGTTACAGAAATTTTAATATTTTCTTTGTATTTCTCTCCCCTTTCGGCAACTAACATCTGTTTAACTTCGCGGCAACCTAAAAATCACAAATGAGACGCATTGCTGTTGCCAAAGGAGATGGAATCGGACCTGAAATCATGGATTCCGTTTTAGAAATTTTCAAGTCTGCAGAAGTTCCGCTTTCTTTTACAGAAGTGGACATGGGGAAATGGGTCTTCGACCGGGGATTTTCGGCCGGGATGACTGCGGAAGCCAAAAAAACTATTGAAGAACTTGGAATCCTTTTTAAAGGACCAATGGAAACCCCAAAAGGGAAAGGAGTAAAAAGCGTAAACGTTACGGCCAGAAAGACATGGAATACCTACGCCAACAAAAGAACATTCCAAACACTTCACGGAGTAGATACTGTTTTCAGCAAAGCAGGCATCCCTATTGATATTACCATTGTAAGAGAAAATATTGAAGATACTTACGGGGGAATTGAGCACATGCTTACCCACGATGTGGCATTGAGCAGAAGATTCATCACCCGACCCGGAAGTATGCAGGTGATTCGCTATGCATTTGAGATGGCGAGAAAAAAAGGAGCGCGTCGCGTGACCTGCGGGCATAAGGCCAATATTATGAAAATCACAGACGGGCTTTTTCTCGAAGTCTTTTATGCTATTGCAAAAGAATATCCTGAGCTTAAGGCTGATGATGTGATTGTAGATGATCTCTGTATGAAACTCGTTAGCAGACCGGATTTGTTTGATGTGGTTGTTTTAACCAATCTTCAGGGAGACATCGTTAGTGATCTCTGCGCAGGGCTGGTTGGCGGACTTGGCTTTGCTCCAAGCGCCAATATAGGTGATCATATTTCCATTTTTGAAGCTGTACATGGAACCGCCCCCGATATTGCGGGCAAAAACATCGCCAACCCAACTGCGTTATTGTTGAGTGGACTTGCGATGTTAAGACATCTGGGATTCATGGAAAAGGCAGCCATTATCGAAAACTCGTTACTCTACACCCTTGAAAGCGGAGTTCATACCGGTGATTTCGGAAGCAAAGACGTACCCTCCTGTTCAACAACTCAGTTTGCAGATACGATTATAAAGAATCTGGGAAAACAACCCGTTCACCTGCCTCGCCCGATTATAGCCGACCAGCCTGTTACTCCAACTGTATTCGATCTGAAAGAAAATCCGCTGATCATGACCAAAGAAATTCAGCAGGAAGAAATAATCGGAGCCGATTTTTTTGTGGAGAGTGAAGAACAGCCGGCTGCAGTTGCTAAAAAGCTCCTGGAGCAGAAAGGAGATTTATTTAATTTGATCGTCATCAGCAACCGTGGTACACAGGTGTGGCCGGAAGGAAGCATTTTCACGAACCTGGTGAACCAATATCGTTGCCGCTTTGAAAGTGTAAACGAAGTACCTGTTCAGCAAACAGATATTCTTGAGTTATACGGACGTACGCTTGAAAAGTTTAAAGTTTGCTCCATAGAAGTGCTGAACAAATGGGACGGCAAAAAAGCTTATAGCCTTGCACAGGGGCAGTAGGAAGCGGTTATCGGTTGACAGTTATCTGTTAGCGGTAGTTCCCAGAAAATGTCTGCAATAGATAATGAGATAATACTCTGTTTTTTCTTCGGCGCAGAGAAGCAAGAACGCAGAGTTTTCGCGGAGTTCATCTCTGCGGCTTGCTCTTTTTGCCCCCGCAGGGTCTGGCGCAGCCGACCCTGCGTAATAATTGCCCGGGGTCGCCTTTGGCAGACCCCGGGGTGGACGAGAACGCAGAGTTTTCGCGGAGTTCATCTCTGCGGCTTGCTCTTTCTCTCCTTTCTCTGCGCCAAAAAAACAAAAAAGAATCAACGACAAAACGACTACCCCTCTAAACGACTAACCCTCTCAACCCCAAACTATAAGCTCACCCTTGTAATCTCCTAGGGGTGAACCCTTAGTTCTGTTATATACGCACTGAAATAGTTGGACACAGCTCAATGGCCGGGCTATTTTTGTTCTATCAATCCAATATCAAAAAAACCAAAAAAGAAAAACCTTCGAAAGACATCCAAACCTTTAAAAAGCACTTATCCTATTTAAAAAACCTATTTATCCAAAGATCCGAAAAACCAAAAAAATCCATTCTTACGAAAAGAGTATCCATCTAAACGCAAGAAAAAAATTAAAAGCCCCGAATTTCGGGGCTTTGTTTTTTAATTCTATGTAAAGATTTCCATTATCTGAGTTGCATGATCGGCCGTATTCGGTTTCTCAATCACTGCTATTATTTTTCCTTTTTCATCAATCAAAAAACTGGTGCGAATAATTCCTTCAAACATCCTTCCCATAAATTGTTTTTTACCCCATACATCATATGCCTTCAATATTGCCAGATCTTCATCTGCGATGAGGCGAAAAGGTAGTTGATATTTTTTTTCAAATTGCTTGTGTTTTGAAACAGGATCTTTGCTAACACCAACAATCACTATTCCGTTTTTCTTTAACGCAGCGTAACCATCTCTCAAGCTACAGGCCTGGGCGGTACATCCCGGCGTATCATCCTTGGGATAAAAATAAAGAACCAGCTTTTTGCCTTTATAATCAGCAAGCGAAACAGTTTTTCCATCCTGATCAACACCGCTGAAGACTGGCGCTTTGTCTCCCGGTTTTATTTGAGTTTGGTGTGGCTGAAAAGCAGTAGCCGATTTCTTTTTCTTTACGGGATCAGCAGTTTTCGCTGCAGATTTTGTCACTTTTTTTAAAGGAGTCACCTCTTTATTTGATGCCTTTTTTGCAGCTTTTTTCACAGCTTTCTTTTTGGTAACTGATGCAGATTTTTTTGTCGAGGCCATATTTTTTTATTTCAATAACAACACGCATCAAAGAAAGTTGATAAGAAGATCAACCGTTATTTTTTTGGCGCTGAGAAAGGAGAAAGCAGAGGTTTCGCGGAGAACTTCTCTGCGAATATCTCTTTTTCTCATTTCTCTGCGCCAAAGAACCAACTACTAATAACCAATAACCCCTCCTCTATTCTCTATTGAACGAAATCTCTTTGGTCGTCGTATTACCTGCCACATCCTCCGCAACAATTCTCAGAATATGATTTCCGGCCGGGCAATGTTCATCTACACGATAACGAAATACCGGACCAGTCCCTGAAAACATAATCCAGTAACCATCGATTTCTGCGCGAAAACGATGTATCTTCTGCAGATTATCAGTCACTGTACAGGTAATGGTCTGCCCTTTTCTTACAACAGCTCCTTGCGATAATCCGGATAAAGTTATAACAGGTGGTTGCTCATCAAGCTCAAGGCGAAACTCTCCAAAATCACGGAATTTGGATTCATACCAGTCTTTTACAGGAGCTGTTCTTCTAATATCTATCTTCCCTTTTCCCTCTCTGATCATAACAATTCGCGATGATTGTTTTTCAGTCAATGCTCGAACAGGTTTGATGCGGATGCGCATTGAATCATGTACGGGAATGGTTTGGTTATGGAGGATGTGCACACGTGACAATCCGGAAACAGATGATTTATTCTGATAAGTAAAGCGAAAAGCATCATAAAAAGTTTTATCGGTCGTTACCAGCTGTACCTCATCTGCCTCAAATATATTCACCTGATTAGGCAGCATATAACGACTGTCTTTATCCAGATTAAAGCTTGCAGATAAAGGCGGAATAACCCGAATCTTACATATAAAAACAGATTTGTTTCCATTGGGGTCGTTGACTTGAATCTTCAACTGATGCTCATCATTCTCGAGCTCCAGCACACCATCATTCTTTCTATAATAAATCGGAAGGCGGTCGCCAGGCAAGGGAGTGAGATGCTGAAAATAACTGCCTGATCCGGCTTGCAAACGATAATCAATATGTGCATTGAGGTAACGTGTTTGCTGATAGCTGATACCATCCATCTGAAATCCACAAATGGGAATACCATCCAGGTATGCAACAGCTTCATAAATTCCGTTTTGATTGGGTACTCCGGTAATCGCATCTGTCGCAACAATTGCCAGGCTGATTCTTCTGGTGTTTACCGTTAGCACATTTCCTTGCAAAAGGTATTCACTTCCTGCTTTCACGGGAGAAATTATTTTGGGAATCTGCTCATAAGTGCTTTTGTTTCGATCATAGATGGCAATTTTAGTGATGACTGGTGGAGTAATATCTGCGACCGGATGAAAAAAGAGAGGGTTTACACAGGCCTCGTCTTCTGTCCTTCTGATTTCATAATGTACATGCGGACCAGCAGATGCACCGGTATTTCCGCTGTAACCGATAAAATCACCCTTTTTAACTTTCAGCATATTTTTCTCAAAATCCACATCTCCCTTCCAGCTTTCATTGGCATACTGCCCTTCTTCCAGAGCAGATTCCATAAAAGGTGCAAAGCTGTTCATATGTGCATAAAGGGTAGTATAACCATTCGGATGACTTAAGTAAATGGCATTGCCAAAACCGGATGGATCAATTCTCAATTTCGAAACCCAACCATCAGAAGGAGCATAAACCGGGAGGTTTTCTCTTCTTTCCGTAAAAAGATCCAGTCCCATATGAAAATGATTCGGGCGCATTTCACCGAAATTGGCATTTAACCGGAGAGGGATATTTAATGGATAGCGAAAGTGATGTGCCGGGTAATCTTGTTTGGGAAATAGCTGAGCATATAAAAACCCGGATAACATCTGTAAGCAAATTGCAGCCAAAAACTTCTTCATCGTGCAAAAGTACACCCGTGTCAGAATAACAACCAATGACCTTGTGGAAGAAAATCAAACAAGCAATCCTTCAATCCAATATTTTTGCATCCAAATTCCGGATATGCCTAGAGATCATTCTATCAAATCTATTTTAATTGTTGGAAGCGGACCTATTATCATCGGACAAGCCTGTGAATTTGATTACTCAGGCAGTCAGGCCGCAAGAAGTTTACGTGAAGAAGGCATCAAAGTCATTCTGATCAACAGCAATCCTGCTACCATTATGACTGATCCGATGATGGCTGATCGGGTATATCTTCTGCCATTGACGGTTGAGAGTATTGAACAGATACTCGAAGAAAACCAGATTGATGCGGTGTTGCCAACAATGGGAGGACAAACAGCGCTCAACCTTTGTAAAGAGGCGGATGAGCTGGGTGTTTGGGAGAAATACGGCGTGAGGATGATTGGTGTTGATGTCAAAGCCATTGATACCGCAGAAGACAGAGAAAAGTTTCGTCAGCTAATGCTTGAAATCGGTGTGGGTGTTGCACAATCAAAAGTGGCCAATTCTCTTCTCGAAGGAAAAGAATTTGCGCAACAGATAGGAATACCACTCGTGATACGCCCTTCTTTCACATTGGGAGGAACCGGAGGCGGATTCGTCAATACAAAAGAAGAACTGGATGCAGCACTGGAGAGAGGCTTGCAGGCAAGTCCTATCCACGAAGTACTTGTTGAAAAAGCTTTGATTGGATGGAAAGAATATGAACTTGAATTATTGCGTGATAAAAACGATAACGTTGTTATCATCTGTACCGTTGAGAATTTTGACCCGATGGGAGTACATACCGGCGACAGCATCACGGTTGCTCCTGCGATGACCTTAAGCGACACTGCATTTCAAAATATGCGCAACATGGCCATTAAAATGATGCGATCGCTTGGAAATTTTGCAGGAGGATGTAATGTGCAGTTTGCACTGAATCCTGAAACAGAAGAAATCATCTCTGTTGAAATCAATCCGCGTGTAAGCCGATCTTCTGCACTTGCCAGTAAAGCAACGGGTTACCCAATTGCGAAAATAGCAGCCAAGCTAGCCATCGGATATACACTGGATGAACTAAAAAATCAGATCACACAAACAACTTCTGCTTATTTTGAACCTGCACTGGATTATGTAATCGTAAAAATGCCAAGATGGAACTTCGATAAATTCAAAGGAGCAGATGATAGATTGGGTTTACAAATGAAAAGTGTGGGTGAAGTGATGGCGATCGGACGCAGTTTTACCGAAGCTGTTCAAAAGGCATGTCAGAGTTTAGAGAACAATGCCGTGGGGTTAGGTTATTATGGACAAAGTGTAAAAAAATCTGAAGAGCTGATCGAATACATAAAGATTCCCAAATGGGATCGCATATTCCGAATCAAAGATGCGCTGATGGCTGGTGTGAGTGTAAAAACCATTGTGGAGGCAACGAAAATTGATCGCTGGTTCATCTATCAGATACAGGATATTGTAAATGTGGAAAAGGAGTTATCACGTTACGATCTCGACTCACTCCCTTCTGATTTATTAAAATCAGCCAAGCGTATGGGATTCGGCGATGAGCAGATAGCAAAAATTATCAAAGGTGATGTCAGCGAAGAAGAGGTATATGAGAAAAGAAAAGCACTCGGCATCACAAGAGTTTACAAAATGGTAGATACCTGCAGTGCTGAGTTTGAGGCAAAGACCCCTTATTTCTACAGCACATTTGAATAAATAAAAACACAACCAAGTAAAATAAATTCTCCACTTCATAGCTTCTAAAAAATGGCAAACACGGTGCTTCATAATGAGTCAATCCCTTCAAATGCAAAGAAGATCATTGTATTAGGAAGCGGGCCTAACCGCATTGGTCAGGGAATTGAGTTTGATTACTGTTGTGTACATGGGCTCCTTGCCATCAAAGAAGCAGGATACGAAGCTATTATGGTGAACTGCAACCCGGAAACAGTGAGTACCGACTTTGATATGGCAGATAAGCTGTACTTCGAACCGGTTAACTGGGAACATCTCTGGGAAATCATTGAACTGGAGCAGCCTTACGGAGTGATTGTACAATTGGGAGGTCAAACTGCACTGAAACTTGCAAAAAAATTGCATGAGAAAGGAATTCGCATCATTGGCTCCTCTTTTGACTCAATGGATATTGCCGAAGACCGCGGGCGTTTTAGTGATTTGCTGAAAGAACTGGAGATTCCTTATCCCAAATACGGAACAGCTTACACGACAGATGATGCAATGGAAGTTGCGAAAGAAGTTGGTTATCCGGTGTTGGTACGCCCGAGTTATGTACTTGGGGGGCAACGTATGCGCATCGTGATCAATGATGATGAACTGGAAAAAGCCGTGCTGAGTCTGATCAAACACCTTCCCGGCAATAAAATTCTGATTGATCACTTCCTGGATCGTTGTCAGGAAGCAGAAATCGACGCTATTTATGATGGAGAAAACTTCCATATCATGGGTGTGATGGAACATATTGAACCCGCAGGCATACATAGCGGAGATAGCCATGCTGTTCTTCCTGAGTTTAACCTGACACCGCTGGTAGTGACTACAATGGAAGAATATGCAAAACGTATTGCAAAAGCACTTGATATCCGTGGATTGATCAATATTCAGTTTGCCATCAAAGACGGAAAAGTTTATGTGATTGAAGCCAACCCGCGTGCATCACGTACAACTCCTTTCATTGCAAAAGCTTATCAGATCCCTTATCTCAATATCGCTACGAAAATCATGCTTGGCGTAAACAAGCTGACTGATTTCAAATACGAGAAAAAGCTAGAGGGATACGCCATCAAAGAACCTGTATTTAGTTTCAACAAGTTCCCCAATGTCAACAAAGAACTGGGACCGGAGATGAAAAGTACAGGAGAAGCGATTCGTTTCATCAAAACACTGCGTGATCCCTGGTTCCGACAATTGTACAAAGATCGAAGCATGTATCTCAGTAAATAAATTCAATCCTTTTCCTGAAATATTTGCGGATTAAACCTTCGCATAAATTCCGAATGATCGTGTTCATTGGTTTATGTTTGGTGTGCTGACACCAACAAATGCACCCGATTTGGAAAAACACACCGCTGCTTCGGATTCTATTGCCTCTTATAGCTGGCATTTTGCTGCAATGGTATCTCAATTTCAGCTACCTGATCATTGGATTGACAGGTTCTATAGGTATTGTATTTTTCTCCGTTTATACTGTTTTACCCGTCAATATTAAATACAGGCTTTCACTATTAACCGGATTAAGTATTCATCTGATTGTGATTGCAGCAGGAATGGCAATTTGTAAAAACAACTGCTCGCCTTACATCTCAAATACATCCTCAACTCCAAACCAAACATTCATCTTTTTCATTCAATTAACCGAACCACCTGAGGAAAAAGAAAAAACCTATAAGTATGAAGGAAGAATTATTTACTATCAGCATAATGATACACTGAATAAAACAAAAATTCCTGTTTACCTCTATCTAAGAAAAGACTCTTCATTAAAACCGCCCTCTTATGGCCAGGTGGTGATAACAGAAAAGATGCCTGAAGAAATTCTTAACAGAGGCAATCCCGGCGGGTTTGATTTTCACCATTTTTCAAAAGTAAAAGGTATTCGCTATCAGTTATTTCTTAATGAAAATGAATATAAAATTGACAGTGGCCTTTTTAAACCTGGATGCAAAAGTGCTCTTTATATCATCCGCGATAACATCATCACCCAACTAAAAAAATATATTCCCGATAAACAACGTTCCGGACTTGCCGAAGCATTACTAATTGGCTACAGAGAGGATCTTGATAAATCTTTGCTGAAAGCGTACAGTCGAACCGGCATTGTGCACATCATCGCCATCAGTGGCATGCATCTGGGATTAATTTTTGCACTTCTGAATCTGCTCCTTTCTCCGCTTGACCGTATCAGGCAAACCCGTCTACTAAAACCAATTCTCGTCCTAACACTCATCTGGATCTTCACCCTCCTCACCGGCGCAGGCGCTTCCATTGTGAGAGCAGCCGTGATGTTCAGCTTCATCACATTCGGACAACAAATTAACCGGAAGACAAGTTTGTTGAACAGTTTATGTAATTCAGCTTTTGTATTGTTGCTCTTCGATCCGTTTCTTCTCTGGGATATCGGCTTTCAACTCTCTTATGCCGCCGTCGGGAGCATCGCTGTTTTTTACCAACCAATTCGTTCGCTGATAAACCCGGTAAATAAACTGTTGCTGCATCTTTGGGAACTCGTTGCCATTACGCTTGCAGCGCAGCTTATCACTACGCCATTATGTATTTATCACTTTCATCAGTTTCCGAATCTGTTTCTTGCAGCCAATCTGGTGGCCGTTCCGCTCAGTACCATCATTTTATACGGACTCATTGCCACCACCTCTTTTGGATGGATACCAACTATTTCCTCGTTTACCGGGAAATTCACAGATACTTTGCTTAAATGGATGAACAATTGGGTGGAATGGCTCAATGCCTTTCCATTTGCAACCACGGAAGGCATCATCATTTCCGGCCTTGAATGCATTTTTCTTTACGGAATCATTTTCGGACTATTTTGGTGGTGGCAGAAAAAACAAAGCATTGGTTTGATGGCATCCTTGTTATGCATACTTTTTTTTAGCCTATCTGTGATCATTCATCAATACAACAAGAACCGTCAAAGTACCCTGCGCATCTATCAGATGAAAAATAAAACGGCTGTAGAATTGGTGTCAGGAAATAAAATTTATCTGTGGGGAAACAAAGAAGAGCTGGATGGGCTTTTAAAAAAAGACAGCGTTGTTTATCTCTCACATCAGTTTCATCAATTGAATAAACATGTCATTCATTTCATCGGTGCAGCAGGTGGCACCATCAAACTAAATAACAAAAAAATTGGATTCTTCAACGAGGAAACCCGGCCTGAACAAGTAGACAGCAGTGAGGTACTTGTCATCACCCAAAACCCCAAAGTATCATTACAAACCTTAGTGCAGCATACAGGTTGCAGGCAGTTTGTAGCCGACAATACAAACAGTTATAAAAATCTTAGCTTATGGAAGGAGGAAGCAGATAAAATGAATATCTCTTTTTTTTCAACCAAAGAATGTGGAGTTTTTGAGTTGTGTTGGTAGTGCTCGGGCTTTACCTTTGCGGCGGTTTAAAAGAAGAATTATTTAATCACAACAAGCTTATTCTCCCCAATGAAAAAGATTCAATCTGCGTTAATTTCTGTTTTTTACAAAGATGGCCTGGAACCACTCGTACGTTTACTGAATGAACACCAGGTTCGTATTTATTCAACTGGTGGTACTCAACAGTTTATAGAATCTTTGAATATCCCGGTTGTTCCGGTTGAGTCGCTTACCACCTATCCTTCCATTCTTGGTGGGCGCGTGAAAACCCTCCATCCTGCTGTATTTGGGGGCATACTTGGGAAACGTGCTGATGAACAACATCTGAACGAAATGAAACAATACAATATCCCGGAGATGGATCTGGTGATTGTTGATCTATACCCTTTTGAAGAAACCGTTGCAAATACAAAAGATGAATCTGCGATCATTGAAAAAATAGATATCGGCGGCCCATCCATGATTCGTGCTGCCGCAAAGAATCATACAGATGTATTGGTGATTGCAGCGAAAAAAGATTATTCGGAAGCAGAACAACTATTACGTGAGCAGAATGGTGCGACTTCAATTGAACAACGAAGAAAATTTGCAATCAAAGCGTTTGATGTATGTACCTCCTATGATACTGCCATTTCAAATTACTTTCATCAAAAGGATATTCCGGGAGCTTTTGGAAAAGAAGAGAAAATATTGCGTTACGGAGAAAATCCTCACCAGCAGGCAAGTTATTTTGGAAACATAGAAGAATTATTTATTCAGAAAGCAGGAAAAGAATTATCCTATAATAATCTGGTAGATGTAGATGCGGCGATGCAACTGGGAGCTGAAATCGGGATCAGCTCGGGAGAGAATGTGTTTTTCTCCATCATCAAACACACCAATGTATGCGGAGCAGCAATCAGAACAACAACTGAAGAAGCATGGAAAGCAGCCTTGGCCGGTGACCCTGAAAGTGCATTTGGTGGAATTTTATTTTGCAACGGAACCATCGATCTCGCAACGGCAGAACAAATTCAGGAGATTTTCTTTGAGGTACTGATTGCTCCTGCTTTCGAATCTGCGGCATACGAACTGTTACAAAAAAAGAAAAACCGCATCTTACTTGAATTAAAACAATTCCCTTCATCCAATACACAAACAAGGTCTCTCCTTAATGGCGTACTAACACAGACGAATGACGCTGAGTTGATAAAGGAATGGAGTGAACAGGGAGGAAGAGAAAGTACTGATGCCGAAAAAAGAGATCTTCATTTTGCCAACATACTTTGTAAACATTTGAAATCCAATGCCATCGCCCTGGTGAAAGACGAGCAACTGATCGGTAAAGGTTGCGGACAAACAAGTCGGATTGATGCACTTCGTCAATCTGTTGAAAAAGCACGACAGTTCTCCTTTGATCTGCAAGGTGCCGTGCTTGCAAGTGATGCCTTTTTCCCTTTTGATGATTGTGTAAAAATGGGACATAGCGCCGGCATCTCTGCATTTATACAGCCGGGAGGTTCTATCCGTGATAAGGATTCGGTGGATTTTTGTAAACAAAACGGCCTTGCACTTGTCATTACAGGGGCAAGACATTTTAAACATTAATCAATCCCTTGCGGTATGGCGAAAATGCCTTCAGTTAACATTAACGCTTCATTTAAAAAGAAGGATGTTTATTCGAAGGCAATCATCGCTTTAACAGTAGTTTGTATCATCTGGGGCACAACATGGCCGGCTTCCAAAGAAGGCGTTTCGCATATGCCGGCTCTTGAAATGGCGGGAATTCGCCAGTTGATCGGTGGAAGTCTCTTTTTACTTTTCTTTTTTATCAAAGGCAGTTCATTACCTAAATGGCGGGAATTAGGCCCTCTCTTTGTGCTTGCTATGCTGAATTTTGTATTGAGTAACGGGCTGAGTACCTGGGGATTGAAATATATTTCAGCAGGACTTGCTTCTATCATCAGTGCGATTTTCCCCTTGTGGCTTGTTTTGATTGGGCTGTTTACCAATTCTCAAAGAATACCCTGGAAAGCTTTGATCGGGCTACTAACCGGGTTTGCAGGTGTCTGTATTATTTTTTTCGAACACCTCGCCGATTTTTTAAATCCGAATTTTCGGTTTGGTATTTTTCTTTCTTTAGTAGCAACTTTCACATGGGCAGTTGGTTCGCTTTATACAAAACAGCGGGCAGCAAAATTCAACCCTTATTTTGGGTTAGGTTTTCAAATGCTGATTGCAGGAATTGCACTCTTTGGTATATCAACAACTGATTCAGCATTTATTCCCGTAAATGCTATCCCCTGGCAATCCTGGTTATCAATCGGCTATCTTGTTTTGTTTGGATCTGTCATCACATTTACTGCCTATGTATATACCCTTCAGCATTTATCCGCTGAGCAGGCTAGCATATATGCATACATAAATCCAATTGTCGCCTTGTTGTTAAGTGCGATTCTGTTGGGTGAAAAAATAACTCCTTACATTGTTGTAGGAGGAATTGTTACTTTGGTTGGTGTTTACCTCGTAAACAAGTCTCTTAAAGCAAAACTGGCAAAAGTTTAGTAAGGATCATCTCCTCGACGCTAAACCATAAATATCTACCAGCTAATCGGCAATGCTACCATCACATCATCCCATGCAATATAAAGCTGACAGGATTGACCGGATAGCTTTTCAAACTGCATAGAAAAAGATTCTAAAGGCTCCGTTATTTTCTGTACAGTACAATTCACCCTTAACACATCTTTTGCTGCGCTATAATTAAACGCGCCCCAGCTATCAAGTTCTGAATTGAATATGATTGTCCACTGGGATTTATTTTCCAGTGCATACATCGTATACCTGCCTTTTTTAATTCTTTTGTTTCCAATTTTTACTTCACGATAAAACTCTATTTCCGTTGCTTCATTTGCACCTAGTCGCCAGATCTTTCCGTCTTCTACCAACTCTCCGAATACCTTTCTGCCCATTTTTTGTGGCCTGCTATAGATTACACGAACGATCAATGGTTCAGTAACCGGGGTGGGTCGGGCTTTTAGTTTCGGGTAATCTACCGGATAATAGGCCATATCCATCGGCGACTTATCTGGTTGCGTAAACCGTGGAGTTATTCCCTGTCCGAGACAGAATACATTCACAAAAAGTAGCAGGATTGCAACGATTGAAAATCGAGGTATCATAATTATATGATTTACTTTGTTTTTATCATTTGTAATTTGTACAAAATTATCTGATTTCAATCGGGCATTTGTTGATTTATACAATTGTTTTTCAGTTGTTGCCATTCTTTTTTGTACTATAGCATTATTAAAATATTCAACCTATGTTTTCAGTTCCTGATTATCAGTCGGCCGAAAATGCACTTTCAATCATTAAAAGTGGTCATCGTGTTTTTGTACAGGGCAGCGCGCAAACGCCTCTCTACTTTCTGCGCGAACTTGCAAAGCAGTCAGCACGATTAAACGAGGTTGAATTAGTTTTTATTACTGTTCAGGGAGATATTGTAGTTGATCGCCCCGAATATGAAGGAATTTTCAACATCAATTGCATGTTTGTCAGCAACAGCGTTCGCGAAGCAGTGCATCAGGGACGCGCAGATTTCATTCCGGTTTTTTTAAGTGACATTCCCGATTTGTTTCAAAAAGGATATCTGCCGATTGACGTAGCATTGGTACAGGTTTCGCCTCCCGATGAACATGGTTATTGCTCACTTGGCGTGAGTGTTGATATTGCACGCAGCGCAGTAAACACAGCTCGCTTTTTGGTTGCACAGGTCAATCCAAATGTTCCACGCACACATGGCGACAGTCAGATTCATATAAGTCGCTTTACAAGTTTGGTTCTGCATGAAGAAGCCCTCACTGAAGTAGATTATGGTGCAAAAGTTGCAGAGGAGGAATTAAAAATCGGAAGAATCATATCTGAGATGATAGATGATGGCAGCACGCTGCAGATGGGAATCGGTACGATCCCCGATGCTGTATTAAAAGCTCTCTCAGGTCATAAGAATCTGGGTGT
>JAULVS010000045.1:0-9370 GCA_032110905.1 Chitinophagaceae bacterium
TTCATGTTTCTTAACTCTGTGATCGCATTCTTGATGTTCTCAGTACCCTGAACAATTAGTTCGCCCATTTTTCTGAAGTTCCCTTCCATCGGGTCTACACGGTAGAAATTGATTTTTTTGGCAGAAGCGAAAATATAATCGGCAATATCATCTAATGAAGAGGCCAGATAGTGGATGTCTTCCCGGTCAAAAGGGGTGATGAAGTTGCGACTCAATTCAGTGAATATCTTATGGGTAAGGTCATCGTTTTTGTGTTCGAGGTCCTCGATTTGGGTGAATATCTGTTCCCGGTTTTCAAATGAGGGCTCATTCAATAGTTTTTTCAATAAATGAGACATCTCTACAACAGTTATCGATACTTCCTCAAAAAGGGTGTAAAAAACACGGTCTTTCGGGAGAAAAAGCTTCATAAAATTATTAAATGCACTCATCATCAAAAGTTTGTACAAAAATAGCCGCTTCCAGCCTCCTCCGGCTCTTTTTAAGCCACTTAATAATTTCTTAACATTGGGCAATAAATAAGGCTAATTCATTCAGTAAAATATTCATAAACAACAATTTATTGTAAGATCAATTTTGAAAGGACTTATTCGTATCCCAAAAATGGATAATGTAAAATTGAAAGATTAGTACAGAGGAGTTAGAAATTGACCTGGGCCTGAATCCTCAAAAGTCGACCTGACTGAAGGTTATTTTGTCTGATAAAGTCTTCGTATCTTCTTCTTGAAATGGTATAATTGACAACTAGTTCAAAGTTTTTGTTTGGCTGCCATTCAGCACCTACTTCCAGTTCATTGACGTTATAACTCCTGGCATCGAGTTCATGTTTTTTCCCACCATCATAATACTGATATCTAATAAATGGGATGATTGTTTGATTTTTAAGTTTGATCAGGTAAGAAGGTTGAATATATCCTCCCTGGAGTGGTCTTACCTCAATAGAATCTGTCACTTTGTTGAATTCAGGGCCTCTGCCGATGTTGTATTCTGTTTGAATACCAAAAGGTTTAGGATACAAAACAAATGTGGCTGCGACTCGCTGATCGAGGTAATTCATATTGGCAACTCTTTTCACATCTCTTGAAAAATTGGGTACGACAAATTGCCCTGTATATGCTTGCAAGCCAGCCTCAATGATTTGTTTTTTCCATTTAAACGGGTATGTAATTCTGGATACAATATGTAGTTTATTATTGAGTTCCGGATTGTTGGCAGTTTGACCGTTATACACACCAAAAGCAAAAATTCCATAGTCGCCGCTGCCTTTTAATCCCTCATTTACCAGGCTGGATAATAATTTTCTTTTGTTTTTGGGAGCCCAGTAGAAGAAAACGCCCAAATCACGTTCGTTGGCAACAGCGCTGTTAAGTGCATCATTCCGATCCAGGGGAATCCTATTTTGGCTGGATTGCATATTCTCAAATCCATAAGGTACTTTACTCTGGCCAATTCGAAACCTGAATTCATTATTCGGATCCAAACCTACATCAAGATAAGCATCTCTGATCTGCGCAAAATGAAGACGGTCTGATGAGGGGCTACTTGCAAAGTCGGGCTGGAGATATAAATAGACATTCTTGTGAATTTGCCCAAAAAATATAATACGCATCCTTCTGATAAAAAAACTGCCGTTTCTTCCCCAGGAACGGTCGCACTGTTCGCATCCAAGATTTTCATTTGTCTCTAAAAGCCTGTTGTATCTAATTTGAGTATATCCCCTTATCGCGATATTATCGTACCACTTTTTTCCGACGGAGGAATCTCTTTTAATTAATAGCTCATTTTGAGCATATGATTTACCAGATGCAACAATGCACACTCCGGCCAAAACAATTGACCTGAAAATTTTGAAAAGCATATTTTTTCCTTAAGCACTGCGAAAGTAAAAGCCTAATGTTAAGTAATTATTAATTAAATGTAAACACGGTAGATGGGCTTAACATTAGCTTCATATTCAGGTAATATTTCCTTAACGCATCCGTCATATTCCGATAATACTACAGCAGCATTTTTGCACCATAATTCAACATTATGCGTAGGGCCTTTATCAGATTATCGCTTTCAATCTTCTTTTTCTTAATTGCGTTTATTTCTTTTTCACAAACACTCAAATTCAATGGTCGTATTCTGAATCCAAAAAATGAGCCTGTAACCGGCGCAAAAGTTCAGGTGAAAGGGACAGATCTAAAAACCATTGCGGATGTGGAAGGAAGATTTCAGTTACAACTTGAAACTGCTAAGACTTACACGCTGATTGTAAGCGCAGTTGGCTTTTCAACAAAAGAAATCGAGGATGTTACAATTGAAGCCGGAACTGCTGAATGGACAATCACTTTACAATCGGCGCCGAAAGAGGAAAAAGAAATTGTTATCCGTAGCTCTGCAAAAAAAGAGAATACCACAGGCTTACTTAACTTTCAACGTAATAATGTTTCTTTAAGCAGTGGCTTGTCTGCCGATTTCATTCGCCGTACTCCCGATAAAAATACCGGAGAAATCCTTAAGCGTGTAAGTGGAGCCAGTGTGCAGGATAATAAATATGTAGTTGTACGTGGTTTGAGTGATCGTTACAACACAGCTATTATCAATGGCGCTCAGTTACCAAGTACAGAGCCTGATAAGAAAGTGTTTTCTTTTGATGTGTTTCCTGCTACGTTAATTGATAATATTATCGTAAATAAAACTGCTACACCTGATCTTACCGGTGAATTTGCAGGTGGTCTTGTACAGGTAAATACTAAGGATGTGCCTACCAATGATATTTTCTCTTTCGGGTTGAGTTATGGATTTAATACTCAAAGTGTTTTCCGTGATTTTATCAGCAACAACAGAAACAGCAATGATTGGCTTGGTTTTGATAACGGTACGCGTAATCTTCCTGCGGGATTTCCTAAAACAGCTCAGGAATACCGTATTCTTGGAAGTAATTCAGCCGGAGTTCAGCAGCAGCTTGATCTGACGCGAACTTTTAATTCAGATGTGTTTGCACGTACGTCTTCAACTGCTTTGCCTACTCAGACATATAATTTAACATGGGGTAAATCAAATCGCTTTAAAAATGGCGGGAAATTGGGTACAGTTGTTTCACTGATATACCGCAACAGTATGCTACAATACAGTGTTGATCGTGCTTTCAATGAAACGAACGGCAACGAGGTAGTTCGTTTGAATGATCAGCAAAATGTATTCTCAGTTAACTGGGGGGCAATTGCAAATATTACTTATATCAAAGGGAATCATAAAATTTCTTTCAAGAATCTCTTCAATCAATTATTTGAAGATAATTTTTATACTCGCTCCGGTTCTTCTGACGATCGTTTGCAGGAATATGATTTCTCTTCCTCTTTCCTTAATCAAAGAAGCTTGTACAGTAGTCAGCTCGAAGGTCAGCACAAACTCGGTTCTTCCGGAATTAAATTGGTATGGAATGGAAATGCAGGTCTTAACAGAAAGACTCAACCTGATTTACGCACGCAAGCTTATTTTCGTCCGCTTGGATCATCTTCTTCGGCATTTGAAATAAATGATGACGATTCACGTCGTTTTTACAGCACACTCAATGATTACAGCTTTGGCGGAAATGCCTCTCTGGAAATACCTTTCCGTATAGCAGGAAAAGACCAAAAATTTAAGTTTGGAGGTTCTAACCTTAGTCGTCTTCGTGATTTCCGAAGCAGAATCTTCCGTTATATTCCTACTTCACTTCCTCAGTTTGATCCCACAAAAACTTCACTTCCTTTCGATCAGATATATACACCACAGAACATTGGGCTCAATGGGTTTGTAATGGAAGAATTTACCAACAACCAGGATCGTTATTTTGGTGTATCTATGGTAAATGCTGCATTTGGTATGTTTGATCAGCAGCTTTCTAAAAAGATCCGACTGGTATGGGGATTAAGAGCAGAAAACTTTCAACAGTTTTTAACAACGAAAGACAATACCAATAAACGTGTGGTGGTACAAACAGAACAGTGGGATCTTCTTCCTTCGTTTAACCTCACCATTAGTCCGACAGAAAAACAAAATATTCGCATTGCAGGTAGTAAAACGGTAAGCCGTCCGGAATTCAGAGAGATCGCACCTTTTGCCTTCTTCGATTACGTAATGAATTATGGTGTAGTTGGAAATCCGAATCTGATTAGAGGAGAAATATGGAATGCTGATCTCAGATACGAATGGTATCCAAAAGCGGGAGAAGGTGTTTCGTTCGGGTTATTTTATAAAAACTTCCGTAACCCAATTGAATTACGCATCGATGCATCGAGTGTAGTTGATCGCCGTATCTATAATTATAGCAATACAAAAGAAGCGTATACGCTTGGCGGTGAAATTGAAGTGCGTAAATCGCTCGATTTCATTAGCTCGAAAATGAGCCAGTTCAGCTTATTTACTAATCTTACAATCAGTTATTCAAGTGTAACACTTGTTTCAACTACGTCTGGTGGTACATCATTGTCGCAGGAGCGTCCACTTCAAGGACAATCACCTTATCTCATTAATGCAGGATTACAATATGGCAGTAAAGATGGAACTTGGAATGCTTCAGCATTATACAACAGAATCGGTCAACGTCTTTATTTAGTTGGCGATGCCTCACTTGGTATTGCAAATACTTATGAGCGTCCACGAGATATGATCGACTTACAATTAACTAAAAAGGTGATGAAGAAAAGAGGTGAAATACGTTTGAATGTTTCTGACCTTCTTAATCCTTTCTATTATTTCTATGACAATCTGGATGATGCCAGTGCATACAAAGCAAATACAGACAAGCTGTTTTTTGCATACCGTCCCGGTACCACCATCACGCTTGGCTTTACTTACGATTTAAACAAGACCACTAAATAAAAACAATAAACAACACACGTATGAAGAAGATGCTCCTGGGTGTAATGCTGTTCTCAATGATACTAACAGCTCCCTCCTGTATCAAAGTGAATTTCGAAGAAGGCGGAAATGTAACGCCACCTGTTGATCCTAATTCTAATGTGATTACAGGGATTATTACAACAAGTAGATTTTATGCAAAAGGCACTTATATCCTCAAAGGATATGTTTATGTAACAGATGGTGCTACCATCACCTTTGAAGCCGGTTCAATTATTAAAAGCGATATAACTGAAAAAGGTGCCTTAATTATTGAGCGTGGTGCAAAAATTATTGCATCAGGTACTGCCAGCAACCCAATTGTATTTACCAGCGGCAAGCCAGTTGATCAGCGTGCGCCGGGCGATTGGGGTGGAATCATCCTGCTTGGTAAAGCACCAACAAATCGACCACTTGATCCTGCTCCAACTATTGAAGGTGGTGTAGGTCGTCAGTATGGCGGTACAGACCCCAACGATGAAAGTGGTATCCTTCGTTATGTGCGTATAGAATATGCGGGTATTGCAGCTGAACCCGGATCTGAAATCAACGGTTTGACATGCGGAGGTGTAGGAAGCGGAACAATCCTTGAGTATGTTCAGGTTTCTTATGGTAATGATGATGCATTTGAATTCTTCGGTGGTACAGTTAATGCAAAATATCTGATTGCTCTTGCAACAGCAGATGACGATTTTGATTTTGATTTCGGTTACACTGGAAAAATTCAGTTTGCTGTTTCCTGCCGCAAGCCTGATTTTGTTGATGCTGGTGATGCCGGTAATGGAATTGAGTGCGACAATGATGGTTCGGGTACTTCTGCAACGCCACGTACGCGCCCTCAATTGAGTAACTTCACGATCCTCGGACCTAATAGTGCTACAGCGGCGGCAAATCACAATTTTTCTCAGCGCTGGCGCAGGGCAACACAATTTGTTTTTCGTAACAGTATCATTGCTGGTCATCCAGATGCAGGTTTCTCAATGGAGAGCGATGCAACTATCAATGATTATTTTGTAAATGGTAATTCTGAATTCAGAAATAACCTGGTTCATGCAACAGCCAATCCTTTCCGCTCTGGAAATGCCAATATTGCAACTGCTGCACAAATTCAGACAAAAGCAGAATCTGAAGGATGTATTGTTTACACAGATCCAACTGCAATTCAATTGGAAAATCCTTTCTTCTCTGTAACGCCTAATTTCTTGCCTAAAACTGGTTCGCCAGCATTAACAGGTGCAAATTTTGCCGGAATGAATCCTTTCTTCACCAGCACAACTTTCCGTGGTGCATTTGGTGCGACCAACTGGACAGCGAACTGGACAGAGTTTGATCCTGCTAAGAAAGTATATTAATAGACTTTTCATTTATAAATTTACCGTCTCGTTGTTTCAGCGGGACGGTTTTTTTATAAGTTGTTGATTATTTGTTTTTATTTTCTTGATTGATGAGTAAAGCTTAGATATCTAAAAGTATATTTATTTAATTAGCATGAAGGGTAAAGTATTCTTTTTTTTACTATTTAGTTTTTCAATCGGATTGGTTGCTTGTCGATCAAGTATTAAAAATGCAATGCCTGAAATAAGGGATGCTGACAGTGCAACGATCATTTATTATGAAAAGCCGCAGGATAACCGTTTTTTTAAAGTAGTGAAAGGGAAGAAGCCGAGAGAGTTAGAAAACATTATTGAAGATGTAAATGCATCTGCTCAAAAAAATACGTCCGCATCCTGTGAGAGTATCGGAAAGATTTATTTTTATAAGAGATCCGAGGAGGTCTATGTGGTTTACTTCTCAGATGAAAAATGTAGTCGACTGGCTTTTATTAAAAATGGTGAGCGTTATGAAGCGCAGATGAGTAATCAATCGTCTGAATTGCTAAATCAACTTGAAACCAAAGCGATTGCGCCGAGTGTTAGGTAACAATTTTATAACAATTTGTTTATTTGTTTCATATCGGTAATCATAAGTTACTTCCGACATTTACAATCTAAAGTTTTTCCTTAAGCAAGCATTTGCCTCCTGCTCTCAGGGGGCATTTTTATTGAATGTACTTTTTATTTCTGAAATAAGTTTGGTTACCTTTTCTTTTTCTAGAATAAGATATCCAAATCTGTCATCACTGATTCCATTCTTAAGCTGATAGCTGAATGAGAATGTATTTCCCGAACTGATCGTTTCAAAATATCTGAAAATAATATTTGGATGCTTTTTCAGGTCTTCTCCTATTTCATAGAGGTGTGTTGAAAGTATAAAAATGCTTTTAGGGATGCAAACAAGCCCATCGATTACTGTTTTGCTGCAAAGCATTGCATCCTGAATATTGGTTCCCTTGAAGAGTTCATCAATAAGTACGAGCCATTTTCTGCCATCTTTAATTTTAGACAAGGTGTTTTTGATTCTTTGTATTTCATTGAAGAAATAACTTTCACCTTTCATGATGTTGTCCTGTATCTGAATATTGCTGATGATTCCTTCGAACAAACTCAGCTTCATATTTTTTGCGGGTACACCCATTCCCAGATGAGCAAGATAAACCGCAGTACCAACAGCTTTGATGAAGGTGCTTTTTCCAGCCATATTTGCACCTGTCAGAAACATAAAGTTTTCTGTGTTGCTCATCTTAAAGTGGTAGCCGACCGGATTTTCAAGAAGCAAATGACTTAATTCTGTTGCCTCAATTTTCGGCAGGTCTGAATCTGTCCATTCCGGAAAATGTAATTTGTTTTTCTCCATTGCAACCGCCATGCTCTGCCATGCGTCAAGTTTGGAATAAATTTCTTTAAGCTGTTGAAATGAATGCCGAAATCGGTGGTACAAATAGCTGCCATACCGTAGCAGTTGAATTGCCGACATTTTCTGCTTATTTTCATTTTCCAGAATTTTTATTACCGGTTCAGGTGAAAGCAGTTTATTTATATCCTCCTTTAGATCATTCAAAAGAATTACCTCATTTGACTGATTGATCAAATGCGTGATCTTTCTCATTCCTTTCAGAAAGTCGATAAAATGGTGAACGGAAAATCTCACCATTGCATATTCATTTCGGTTAAATTGTTGGTACAGATAAGCTGTTATGGCAGAACGTTTTGGAATAGTTCCCAATGGGTAAGCATAAAACTGATCAATCATCTGAATTGTCCCGTTTGTGATTTCTTCAGGCCAGTAATGAATCTGTGTACGAATTAATTTTAAAATTTCCTCCGTTCCCTTTATTTGCTCAAGGTTGTTGTGTGGATGAGTGATTAAATATTTTAGTTTTCTTCTGCCGCCCTCCGAACGACAGAAATCAAGTTTTTTTAAAAGAGACTGTGTATCATCCGGATGAATGATTGATAGGTCCTGAAGGGTAGAAGCATCTGTCTGCATGTTCATAAAGATACTGACGGCACTTCAAAATTATTTTCAATGCGATCAAATTTCATCGCTTATATTTAATCTTCAATCATATTATTATGCAGATTGTAAGATTTAAAATACTATTATTTGTATGCCTGCTTTCAGCTTCAGGATTTGCCCAAAGCACATATTTTACCCAACAATCGAGGCATCATTATTTTATTCAAAGGACAGAAATCAAAAAAGGTTTTTTTTCAAATCAGTTGTTTACGGGTATCATTCCTTATGAAAGAAAAGATGCTATCCTGGATACGCCGGATATTCAGCTAAACAAAATAGAGCAATATAATTACAACAGTCTGTTAAGGAATAATCTGGAATGGCTAAGCACTGAAAGAAACAGATTTGCATCCCGTAAGCCTGTTCTTCAACATTTCTATAAAACACCGGCTCATGCTTATTCTCATTTCGGGGATGATTTTTTTATCACTGCAGATCCGCTGTTTCATTATCGACAGTCATTTTCTAACGAACGAACAGGTGATAATTTGTTTCTTAACCAGCGTGGTGTACTTATTCGTGGAGGCATTGCCAATCAAGTTGGGTTCTCGGCATCTGTGATGGATGTGCAGGAGAGGGGGCCATTGTTTTTCAGACAATGGGAAGACAGTCTTTTGTCTGTACCTGGTGCGAATTTTTATAAGAAATTTAAAGGAACAGGAGTAGATTATATTGACGCGCGCGGATCCTTTACGTTTAAAGCTAATAAATACATACGTTTTCAGGCAGGGTACGACCGCAACTTCATTGGCAGTGGCTACAGAAGTTTGTTTTTGAGTGATTTTGCAGGAAATAATCTTTTTGTCAAAATAAATACCCGCTTCTGGAAATTAAACTACCAGAATTTATTTATGGAGTTGCACGCCGGGGCGGCAAATAATAGCGTAAATAATCTTGTCCCAAAAAAATATGCTGCGATGCATCACCTGAGTTTGAATTTGCGACCTTGGTTGAATTTTGGTTTGTTTGAAGGTGTCATTTTTGGCAGAAAAGACAGGTTTGAATTTGGATATTTGAATCCTGTTATTTTTCTCAGAAGCATTGAAGGGAACCTGGGCAGCCGCGACAATGCCCTGATCGGAGCCGATGTAAATGCATTACTTTT
>JAULVS010000046.1:0-5423 GCA_032110905.1 Chitinophagaceae bacterium
ATAATGAAAAAGATAAAAGTCACCCTGGTCAAAAGTCCGATCGATCGCCCTGAGCGTCAGAAGCTTACTTTAAAAGCTCTCGGATTGAACAAAACCAATTCCGAAAATGAACTGGAGGCTACTCCTCAGATATTGGGTATGATTCGCAAAGTCAACCACCTGGTTAAAGTTGAAGAACTTGCCTGAGTGTTTGCGGATTAAGTAAACTTATTTTTTAATGCGAGGGGTGATTCCCCGTAAGTCTAAAATCAAACACATGCAACTCCACAATTTAAAACCTGCCAAAGGTTCCACACACAAAGAAAAAAGATTAGGTAGAGGTGAAGCTTCCGGTAAAGGTGGTACATCAACAAAAGGTAATAAGGGTGGCCAAAGCCGCGCCGGTTACAAAAGTAAAATGGCTCACGAAGGTGGTCAGATGCCTATTCAGCGTCGTGTTCCCAAACGTGGATTCAAAAACCCTGACCGTGTAGAATACCGTGTATTCAATCTCGGACAAATCGAACAAATCGTTGAGAAATACGGATTCACTGAGTTCTCTCTTGAGAATTTATATATCAATTCATTGATCAGCCGTACCGACCTGGTGAAAGTACTTGGAAACGGAGAACTTAAAACCAAACTTAGCTTCAAAATAAACGCTGTGAGTGCAAAAGCAAAAGAAGCAATTGAAGCTGCAGGCGGAACAGTTGAACTGCTCAAATAATTTCCCGATATTTGTCAGGATTCAATCTTTCTAAGATCCCTTAAAACAGCGCAGATTCAGTGAAAAAATTAATTCAAACACTCAAGAATATCTGGTCAATTGAAGAATTACGCAGTAAGGTTGTATATACCATACTGCTTCTTCTCGTTTATCGTTTAGGTACGCATATCGTATTGCCAGGTGTTGATCCTGCTCAGCTAACCGCATTGAATACCAAATCCAAAGAAGGTATTCTTGGTATTTTCGACTCCTTTGCAGGTGGAGCCTTCTCCAGCGCTTCTATTTTTGCATTAGGGATTATGCCTTATATCTCTGCTTCAATCTTTATGCAGCTGATGAGCATCCTTGTTCCTCAGTTCCAAAAAATGCAAAAAGAAGGAGAGAGCGGTAGAAAAAAAATAAATCAGTGGACACGTTACCTCACTGTAATCGTAACCATTTTCCAGGCTAGTGCATATGTTGCTTACTTGCGCGATCCGAATATTGCCGGTGGAGCAATTATGGCTTCATTCAGCAGCTATTTCTGGCTTTCTACTACAATCGTTCTTACAGCCGGTACATTATTCGTAATGTGGCTTGGAGAAAGAATTACTGATAAAGGACTTGGAAACGGCACATCGCTAATTATCATGGTTGGTATCCTTGCCCGTTTCCCTGCTTCCATTGCAGCAGAATTTGATTCTAAAATGGTTGGAAAGGGTGGTGGATTACTTATGTTTGTCATCGAAATCGCTATTCTCATTGCCATCATAATGGGGTTAATCATCCTTGTTCAGGGTGTACGTAAAATCGCTATCAATTACGCCAAACAAATTGTAGGGAACCGTCAGTTCGGTGGTGCTCGTCAGTTTCTGCCAATAAAAGTGAACAGTGCCGGTGTAATGCCCATCATCTTTGCACAGGCAATTATGTTCCTACCCACATTGCTGGCAGGATTTCAGACTACGAAAGGGCTTGCATCAGTATTAAGCAATCCTGGTAATTTGTGGTATATGGTTCTTTATTCAGTATTGGTGATCGGATTTACATTTCTTTATACAGCTTTGATTTTTAATCCAAAGCAAATTGCAGACAACCTAAAGCAGAACAACGGCTTTATACCAGGTGTTAAACCCGGTCAGCCAACTGCCGATTATATCGGAGCGGTTATGGATAAGGTAACATTGCCGGGGGCATTGTTCCTTGCTCTTGTTGGTATTCTTCCCGGTATCGCCAGCAATTTAAAAGTTACCAGTGGTTTCTCATCTTTCTTCGGAGGAACTTCTCTCTTAATTATGGTTGGTGTTGTACTGGATACGCTTCAGCAAATTGAAACGCATCTGCTGATGCGTCAGTATGATGGTCTGATGAAAGGTGGGCGCATTCAGGGACGCCAGACTACAGAAGCTTCAACCATTTAATCTTTATCTTATTTTTATAAAGCCCTGGTCCTAAAGGCCGGGGTTTTTAATTAACAAGCATGATTCACTATAGAACGCAACTCGAGATAGAACTGATCAGAAAAAGTGCATTGATGGTTGGGGAGGCACTTGCTCAGGCAGCTTCTATGCTTAAGCCAGGTATCACAACTCTGCAACTGGATGCACGCGTTGAAGAATTTATCAGAGATAACGGAGCCGAACCTTCTTTTAAAAACTATAAAGGATATCCGTTTGCAACCTGTATATCCGTGAATGATGCCGTTGTACACGGATTTCCCAGCAATATTGAATTGAAAGAAGGAGATATTATTTCTGTTGATGCCGGTGTTTACCTGAATGGCTATCATGGCGACAGTGCCTACACTTTTGCACTTGGCAAAGCTTCGGAAGAGGTAAGTAAACTGCTGCGTGTTACAAAACAATCACTATATCTTGGCATTGAAAAAGCGGTGCATGGCAACAGAGTAGGAGATGTTGCATATGCAATTCAGTATTTCACGGAAAAGGAAAATGGGTACGGTGTAGTAAGAGAGTTGGTGGGTCATGGTATTGGGCGTAACCTGCACGAAGATCCACAGGTGCCAAATTTTGGTAAGAGAGGAACAGGTTCCAAGCTCAGAGAAGGAACCGTTATTGCCATTGAACCGATGATCAATCTGGGTACAAAAGATGTATATCACGACCAGGATGGATGGACCATTCGTACAGTAGATCATAAACCATCCGCACACTATGAACACACGGTGGCTGTACAAAAAAACAAAGCAGATATTTTATCGTCATTTTTAGCAGTAGAAGCCGCAGAACTTGCAAATTCGAATCTTGACAGCACTTATTATAAAAACTAAACAGCGTAATTCAGATTGCATATTTTTATTACACGCATAAGATAAACGTATCTTGTTTTATTATAAGTTGAACCTTCAGTAACCTCCCTATTTTTGTAGCGTGAATCCTCATCTTATAGTCATTGGCGGAGGGGCAGCAGGAGTTTTCTGCGCTATTAATGCAGCACGCCTGAATAATAGCTTGCAGGTAACGGTACTTGAGAAGTCTTCCAAACTGCTTTCCAAAGTTAAAATCAGTGGCGGCGGAAGATGTAATGTCACCAATCATATTTCAGATCCCGATATTTTTAGTAATATGTATCCGCGTGGTAATCGCTTTGTAAGAAAAGCTTTTTATCAGTTCTTTAATTCAGATACGATTGAATGGTTTGAATCAAGAGGCGTAAAGCTGCATGCTGAAAAAGATGGAAGGATGTTTCCCGTAACCAATAACTCGCAAACAATCATCGACTGTCTGATGAAGGAAGCAAATCTTTACGGCGTACAATTTATGATGCAATGCAGTGTAAGCCAAATCAGCAAATCTGAAAAAAAATGGAGTTTATCATTGTCTGATGGTCGGGTTATGAAAGCAGATGCAATCTGCATGGCATCAGGCGGGGGAAACAAACCGGAGCATTTTCAGATCATTCATTCATTAGGGCATTCCATTCAGTCGCCTGTACCTTCATTATTTACTTTTAATTTACCCGGTCATCCCATAACTGAATTAATGGGTTTGAGCGTAGTGAACGCGACAGTAAAAATTCAATCGGAAAATCTGAAGGACAGCGGTCCTTTATTGATTACACATTGGGGATTAAGTGGTCCTGCAGTACTTCGCTTGTCGGCATGGGGTGCTCGAATGCTTGCTGAAAAGAACTACAGATTTACAATCATAGTTAACTGGTTGAATCAAGAAAAAGAAGAACAGGTAAGATTGCTTTTTCAGCAATTAAGAATACAAAACGGATCAAAAAAGATTTCAGCATCTTGCCCTTATGAACTGCCGCAGCGTCTATGGAATTTTCTTCTTACGCATAGTGAGATAGAGGAGGAATGCAGATGGGCAGATCTGCCTCAGAAAAAACAAAACCGGCTGATCGGACTCTTGGTTGGCCATGAGTTTAAAGTTGAAGGTAAATCAACTTTTAAAGAAGAATTCGTCACTGCCGGAGGAGTTGATTTAAAAGAAATCAATGTAGCAACTATGGAAAGTAAGTTAGAGGAAGGATTGTATTTTGCCGGAGAAGTGATGGATGTAGATGGCATCACAGGTGGTTTTAATTTTCAGCATGCATGGACCAGCGGATTTGTGGCAGCAACAGCTATCGCGAAAAAGTTTGCTCATTAAATGCAGATATCCAGGCAACGCGATGTTTCTTCGGTGATTTTTTTATATTTTAGATAAAGGAATTATCAGGGAATGCTCTATTATTTTCTAAAGTATTATGTCAGGGTTACTTTACTGCTTTTTTGCAAGCGTATCACCATTCATCATAAAAATGCCTTTCAGCTGAATGGCCCTTTATTGATAGGCGCCAATCATCCCAATTCTTTTTTTGACGCGATACTGGTAGGTGCCTACATGCGCGTGCCGGTTCATTTCATGACGAGAAGTGATGTGTTTCGGTTTAAGGCAGTAAGATTTATTTTATCACGACTGCAAATGATTCCTGTATATCGTATCAGAGACGGGAAAGATAAACTGTCGCTCAACGAGCAAAGCTTCAGAGAAGCCAGGAAATCGCTCGGAAAGGGACATCATGTTTTAATTTTCGTAGAAGGGTTTTGTAACTACCAAACAACCTTACAGCCGCTCAAGAAAGGAGGAGCCCGCATTCTTGATCATAGCTGGCAGGAACAGTTGCCTGTGAAGATGCTTCCCTTGTGGATTAGATATAATTCATTTTATGATTTTGGAAAAGAAATCGATCTGATACCGGGTACTTCATTTGGTATTGAAGCGATGCCTGATAATTTTGATGCCGGCAACCGCTTACTTGAAATAAACCGGCAAACTTCCAAACAACTGCAACAATTATCTCAAACCCCTTCTCCGAATAATAAATCAACTGGCTCAGCCTTACTGGCTCCTTTCGCTTTTCTTGGCTTTCTTTTGAATGCACCTTTCTATTTTCTGTTCGCTCCTGCTACAAGAAAGTATTTCAGGAAAACTGTTCATTACGACAGTGTCTTGTTTGCTCTTCTTTCGCTTTTCTACCCATTATGGATGATGCTTTGTTATGGAGTAGCAGCAATGATCGGAGGAGTATGGTGTGGTATTGCAGCCCTGTTACTGGTGCCACTTACTGCACGTGCATATGTGTTGTGGAAATAAGGTGAATGTTTGTTAATTTTAACATAGCAGTGTTTTTAATATAAAGAGCTTAACTTATGTCTGATCTTGCCGCAGGACAAATAGTCCCTTCTTCACGAAAAGTAGCAATGCAAATTTTCTGGCTTTTA
>JAULVS010000047.1:0-11635 GCA_032110905.1 Chitinophagaceae bacterium
AGGTAATAAGGTCCTGTAAGATTTTGATTATTATCTCTCCATACAACCTTTGTACCTATCTGTATTAATTCTGAATTACCATTAGAAGAAAGCACAGTGCCACCAGGCCAAATCTGTATTGCGCTCTGACATCCTAAATGTAGCTTACCACTTGCATCAAAATCAATTGTACCACATACAAATATGAACAGTCTTGGTGTTGCAACAGTATTCGTAACCGGACAAACAGATGTTGCGTCGTAAACAGGATTCTTTACAATTACTTTTACCCCTGCAGGAATACAAACGATATCCATATTTGTCGGCACTGTACCATTATTCCAGGTATCGTCATCATTCCATTCTCCATTATTTACAATCGGCCATTTAGTACAACTCGTAGATGCAGGCACGGTAACGACAGGGGGCTTAGTTGGCATGGAATTATTTGAACATTCAGGCTTTGTAAGATATGAAAAGGGCCAGCTTGCGGAGGGCACAGGCGGGAAATAGGTGAAGCCGTTAAGAGATACCGATGATGAACCTTTAATAACTGTTACGCTTCCTGTAGCACCGCCACCGGAAACAATGGCAATAATTGTTGTTTGATTTAGTACGGTAAATGAACTTGCCGGAACCCCTCCAAACAAAACAGAACTAACAGCAGGATTTCCCTGAAAATTCGTACCATAAATCGTTACGGTTACACTGGCAGTTGCAGCAGTTGGAGAAAAAGATGTAACGGTATGCTGTTGCGCAAAAGAAATAACGCCAATAAATGATAAACAAAGGAATAAAAGGTGTTTCATAAAAAAACGTTTAGAGGCTACGGAAACAAGTGGAAGGTTTTTTACGAGGATATATGGTTAGCTGGAGGTTAGCACCGAATGACTACGCAAAAATACGTATTCTCCGCACAGGAGCAAAGTGATTCGATTGTATTTTGATATGATTTATATCAATGATATTGGATTAAAAAACCCAAATTACTGGCGATCAGATCATTATAATTAAATGAACTAATTATTAAAATTTTAAAAAAGAGAGAAATCGGGATGAGAAGGCTGCGAAACCAAAAGTCCGGGAGACGGAAAGACCGGGAGTCCGGGAGACCGAGAAGAAGTTGTAGGTTGTTTGTTATTGGTTGACATCGTAATTCGCCAGATTCTGTCCAGAAAGCCTTCGGGATCGAAACAGTCGGACTTCACCCGTAACTTTTTCCTCTCCTTTTCGCCTTTGAAACTTTGCGGCTTTGCGTGAAATAAAAAGACCGAAAGACGGAAAGACCGGGAGTCCGGGAGACCGAAAGACCGGGAGTCCGGGAGACCGAAAGATATGAGATTTGGAAGATAAAAGATGAGGAGTAACTGTTATCCGTTATCCATCTTTCGAAAACCGAAGAATGAAAAACCCAAAAGGAGTCTAAAACAAACAACAAATTCCAGGCGCTAAAAAAACCTGAAGTCCTTAAAAATTATGATTAATTTTCTATTAATATTGAGTGATAATATCTAACTTTATTTCTTTTCTTTCCAATACCCTGAAATCCATATTATAAATCTGCCCTTCCTCTGAAAAGCTTACCTCACAATCGAAGCTTATGGACCAGATGAATTTTTCAGTTTTCAAAAAATATTTATTTCTGATTTTTTGCGGCTCTTGTTGCCTTTTTTATCCTTTCAAAAAAACGTTTGCGCAAATAGCTGTTTCCGCAAATGTGGCCTATAGCCAGAATTTTGATGGGATGGACGCAACCTTGAATCTCCCGACCAACTGGAGGATGGCCGCCAGCACAGCATCACCAACATGGGGCGGCGCAGGAACAACCGTAACACAACAAGCATCTTTAGGAACACCCAGTAATGGAGGCACTTATAATTGGGGCAGTTCTGCAGCTGAGCGTGCTGTTGGAGCGATGACATCAGGGACCTTTAACAGCCCAAACAATTTGCTGGTGTATTATCAAAATACATCTAACACGGGAACGATTACTCAGTTGACAATTTCATACAACGCGGAAAGATACCGCATCAACGCCGCTTCGGCATCTATTGAATTTTACTATTCATTAAACGGCACTTCCTGGTTGCCTGTTTCCTCCGGTGATATTGTTAGCTCATTATTCCCGACAGGCTCAAGTTCTCATTCATTTCCACCTTCTCTAACCATCAATCGTTCATTTTCCATTACATCTTTAAACATCAGACAAAGTGAAGCATTTTATTTAAGATGGAACATCAATACAACCGGCGCCAACTCTCAGGGTATTGGGATAGATGACGTAAGCGTAACCCCTACTTTCGTTTTTCCAACGACCAATATTGCTTCGAACCCAGGCGTGAACTGGGTGGGCGCCAATCAATCAAATTCGGTACCTATTAATTGCAATAGCTCCTCTCCTTTCGTTATGAAATACAGGCGTCTTGCCACAACCAACGCAAACCCTACAGATGGGCGCGGCCAATGGACTACCACTTTATCTGCGCAGTCGGCAGGTGGAGATGTTACCCTTCAGAACATGAACGGGGGAGCAAGCGGCTTCTTGTTCATCTCCGGAGGAGCCTGCGGCTCTACTGGCAATTTTAATAATAAATGGGCTTTTGGCGGTACTGGTCAGGCTGCATTAAATGGTATAAACGATGCCAACTATTACACTTCCGGAGGAGTGGATATGGGATTAAATATGAACACCGCCGGACATTATACATTCGTGCTGCGAGATGCAGGCCTCGGCAACTCCAATTTTTATGTAGGCTTTACCCAAAATGCTCCGGTTACCATCGCACATACACCTGCATCTCAATTAAGTTTAAACGGGAACTACAGCATAACCGTTCAAGCCACCTTATCAGCTGCCCCAAGTGCAGGCGAGCTTGTTTTTCTGCGTTATAAAATAAACAACAATGATTTCAGTACTGCTTCAACATCAATTGTTCAAGCAACTGTATCAGGAACAACTGTCACATTTACAATACCCACACTAAGCGTGGGAGCTATTGTTAACTATTATCTGTTCACAAGCACCCGAACGCTTGCTGATTTGAATAGTCTTTCGGAAAGTGACCGATCGCTTGCTGTATTGCGCTTTAACGATAACAATAATGCGAATTTTAGTTACACCGTACCGACACCACAAACATATACATGGATTGGTGGTGCCAGTGGTTCGTGGACCACTGCTACCAATTGGAGCCCCAATGGTGTGCCTTCTAATTCTGATGCTATCATCTTCATTAACGAAACGGCCACAATAGTTACAAATGTTACGAGCGTCAACCTGAGAAGCATCACAATGAGTGGTGCGGGATCCGTAAACTGGCAAGCCGCTGCTACAGCAAATCTTAACGTAGGATTTACAGGAGCTACCAATCCTATACTGAGTATTCCTGCAGGAAAACAATTTTCATTATCAGGAGCCAATGCCATAAATATTGGTATTAATACCGGCTTTACTGTAGCTGTAAACGGACGAATTTCTTTTACTCAAGGCGCACATCGCTTAACTGCACAAAGCACAAATGCTATTTCGTTTGAAAGCGGAAGTCTTTTTGAAACATTGACAGGTTTTACAGGAAACCCTTTTGGCAGTGCTGGAACGAATGGTTCAGTTATTTTCAGAAATGGTTCAACTTATGAACATACAAGCGGCGCTAACCCTTTTGGCGGCAATTCAATTACTACATTTGAAAGTCAAAGTCTGTATCGCTACCTGGTTACCTCTCCAGTTGAAAGCCCCTCCCTTTCTGGAAGAACCTACGGAAATTTTGAGGTAGGGATTGCAAGAGTTATAAATAATGCTACCGGCACAAATGGTTTTACCCTTAACAACCTAAGTATTCCCGTTGCCGGTGCAACCTGGAATATTCAAGTTTCAGGAATTTCTAATATCAACGGTAATATCTCCATAGCAGCCGGTTCTGCCTTTAATTACAATCCCGCTGTATCTTCCATCCTGAATCTCAATACGAATTCGCAAACCATTAACACCAATGTTACCGGAATTTTTAGTGTAGGAAACGAGGGCTCAGTCTTGGTTAAACCAGGTGCAGATGTTCAAATAATTGGCGAAACAATCATTGCCGGAACGGGGGCTTTTATCGTAGAAAATGGATCAACTTTAGGAATTAGTTCAGCAAATGGAATTGCTGCAATTGGTAGTAATACAGGCAATGTTCAAACTTCAACAAGAACCTTTAATCCATCTGCAAATTATCGTTACCAGGGCAATACCAATCAGATCACAGGTAGTGGACTACCTACATTTCCTGATATTATCAATGCACTCTTAATTTCAAATAATGGTTCAGCGGACAATAATACCGTAACGCTCACTAACAACAATACGACTACGACAAGACTAGACCTTAACAGCGGTTTTTTTGCTGCAGGTACAGGGCAACATTTATATATATCAAACGGTGGACGTATTAACGGCAACGGAGGCAATCAACCCAATAATGCCACTGCTGGCACTATCATATTTGAAGGCGGAGGGCAAACCAATGGCTTTCAACAAGGAAGTCCTTCACTTTATTCTGTGATCATTAATGGCGGAGTTGATTTCAATGGCAACCCGAATACACAGTCGGCCACGATCCTCAATCGCCTTCAGCTGAACCCTAACAGTTTTGTATCTGATGCGCCTTTCTATTCTAACGTATCCACTCTGATTTATAATAATGGAGGATTCTTCGGAAGAAATTCCGAGTGGGGATCTGCCTCCAATCAAGGATATCCTCACCACGTAATCGTACAGGGAAATACGACCCTTGATCTTAACACCAATCCTATTGCGCCAACAGAATTATCTATCGGAGGCGACTTAACTATTGGAAATGATAACGGATGGGGAAGGGTTTATTTTAATAACAATATGAATAAACCCTTATATGTGAAAGGGAATTTATCAATTGGTAATGCAAATGCAGCTTCTGCCTCCAGTGAATTATTTCTGACCTCTTCAGCTACGATTACCGGGGGCGACTTATGGCTCGAAGGAAATTTCACCCGTTCGGCCAATAGTTTCTTCACCGACAATAACAGAGCCACCTTCCTGAAAGGCACAGGAAATTCAACAATCTTTGGGTCTGGCGCTCAGGGATTCAGCTACCTTTTCATTGATAAAACACCTTCTGCCACCATCACGCTGAACAGTCCGGTTACCATTTCTCAACTCGCCACATTCACGAACGGGGTTGTGATATCAAGTCCGACAAATCCTTTTGTGTTTCAATCGGGTTCTTCTGCAGCCGATGCCTCTTTCAATTCTTTTGTGGAAGGTCCTGTGCAAAAAACAGGGAATTCTCCTTTTACTTTCCCTGTCGGAAGAAGACCGGTTACACAAGGTGCAATTTCAGATCTATCCGTTTTGGTTAAAGTAGGCGGATACCGTCCCATTGGTATATCTGGCCTAACCAATAACACATCCTCTTTCACCGCGCATTACCGCCTTGAAAACCCTCAAAATAATGGCTGGACGATCAGCGATAATGCAAAAAATGCAGGCCTTCAAGCAGTAAGTCGTTGTGAATACTGGGATCTAACCCGGCAAGTCGGTACAGAAACACCTGCTGTTACACTCAGCTGGTCCAATAATTCCGTTGAAGGACAAAGCCAGTGTAATGTAGGTCCATACATCCTCGATCAGTCGAAAGTTGTGGTTGTTCCTTTTTTCAATAACCAATGGGGGGATCAATTTGCAGGATTTTATGGACAAACAAGCGTAACCGCTCCAAACAGTGCACAGATTGGTTTGGTAAGCTGGGATGGCAAAACACTTGCAAATCCTTCAGGTGTTATAGACAATTATACCCGATTTGTGCTTGGATCTATCGACTGGCGTCAAGCCCCTCTTCCCTTTTCTCTAACCAAATTCAATGCGATAGCAAAAAGCAAATACGTATCTCTTGAGTGGAATGTTTTAAACAGCCAGGACATACTAACGTACTCGGTTGAACGAAGCAGAGATGGCATCGTGTTTATGCCTTTAGGATTCATTGATGCAGACCCGGGCCGAATCAACGGGCAGTATCAACAATTTGATCTGAAGCCATTCAACGGCAATAATTATTACCGAATCAAAGCAATAGACCGCGATCAGAAGGCAACTTACTCATCAATTCAAAGGGTAATGATGGGCATTGGAAATAAAATGGAAATCGGACCTATACCTACAGCCAGCCAACTGACAATCCGCATTCCGGAGCCGGAAAAAGTGATTCAGATTGAGCTTTACAATGCTTCCGGCCAGCAGATGAAAAGAATCAACGTTATACAATCATTGATGCAAATTGACTTAAGCCATTTACCTGCCGGACAATACCTGCTTCGACTGATTACAAATGACGGGATTGAGTCAAAAACATTTATAAAACAGTAAAGAACTGTACAGAAAACAGATTAAAAAAGGCCCTCGTTAGAGGGTCTTTTTTGTGTTAGTAGCGGATGCGTTTATGTTGCTTTTTCATTATTTTCTATTGAAATACTCGATCAAAACACTGATTTATTAACATTCTATGATTTTATTGTGAAATATACCCCTTTAAACTCCTTAAAATTTAGTAAATGTGGTAAAAAGCAGTTACTTTGTACGATCAATTTAAATCCAACCCTCCTCTTTTGAAAAATCGCTCAACCTAATCTTTGAACGCACCTGATTTATGACGGCGCTTGCCTGCTAACTACTAAATCAGGGATATGAAAGAATATTTCAGTTTTACGAACATTTACAAAGGATATTTAAAATCCTTATTACTATGTATTTTATTTACATTAATACATCAAATAGCTATTTGTCAAGTTTCCATTACTACACCTGGAGCTTCCTATGCTCAAGATTTTAATACATTAGCGTCTGCCGGCACCTCAACAACTATGCCAGTAGGTTGGTTTTTTTCAGAAACTGGCTCTAGTGCAAATACGACTTATACAGCTGGAAATGGAGCAGGCACAAGCGGTGAAACTTTTAGTTTCGGAGCTACCGGAAACACCGACAGAGCACTTGGAGGTCTGCGTTCAGGTTCATTAAACCCAACTTTCGGAGCAGCATTTAGTAATAATACAGGCGAAATTGTTACTTCAATCATAATTACTTATACAGGTGAACAATGGAGATTGGGTGCTACTGGTAGAGCTGACAATCTTAACTTTCAATACAGCCTTGATGCTACTTCATTAACTACAGGAACATGGATTAATGTCTCCTCTCTTAATTTTACTGCTCCCCAAACTACAGGTGCAGCTGGCGCTCTTGACGGTAATTTATCAGCTAACCGCACAGTCGTATCTGCTACTATATCAAGTTTAGCGGTTATTCACGGGACAACTATCTGGATAAAATGGACTGACACAGATGCATCAGGTGCAGATGATGGTTTAGGCGTAGATGATTTTTCAATCACTTTAAATACCGGCGGAGCAATACCTGCTTCTAGCGAATCAGATATCACTGCAGTTGCATCATCCGAATCTGCCACCATTTCATCTTTAACCACGGGAGGAATTACAAATAATACAAGCGGTGTTCAAGTTTGGTCTTTTGCCATCCGTGATGGCGGCAGTGATTTAACAGATACGGACGCCCTCCCTACAATTGTGAATAGTATCGTCCTTACACAAAATGCAGGTAATGCCGTTAATGACTGGAGTGACGCCATACAGGAAGTGGCGCTTTTTGATGGAACAACTAAACTGGCAAACGGTTTAATTACTGCCAATACTATTACTTTTTCAGGTGAGCCTTTAATTAGTATACCGGATGAAGAAAGTAAACTGCTAACCATTAGATTAACATTGCAACAAGAGCACAATAACAGTGGGAGCAATATTGATGGAGATGATTTTGTTTTTAATGTAACGAACGCAAATGTTACGAAAGCAGCAAGCGGATCATCTTCTTTTTCATCTTTTACAACTGCATCTTCTACAAATGGGCTAAATGCCCTTGATGTTGTTGCCACTCAACTCAGTTTTACCGGACAACCATTTACTACTGATGTGAATGCCTTAATGGCTCCTCCCCCTATTGTAAGTGCAACTGATATTTATGGGAACATAGATAGAGGGGCGTCAGGCAATGTCAACATAACCAGCACCGGCACTTTAAGTGCAAGCAGTACTCTATCTGCTAGCCTTGTAAATGGCTCAGCATCATTCAGTAATCTTATTCATAGCATCACCGGTGTTGGGTATACATTAAATGCTTCACTAACTGGACTAACAGGATCAACCAGCACTACATTTAACATTACCACACCAGGAGGCACTCAATTTGCAAAAGGAGACTTATTAATTCTCGCATTTAATTCAAACCGTGACAATGATCTAAATGGAATAAAAGATGATGAAATAACGTTCTTCTCGCTAAAAGACATAACAAATGGCACAACATTCTTTTTAATTGATAATGGATATGAAAGGAAATATGCCGGCTTATGGGGAACCACAGAAGGATTTCTTAAATTCCAAAAAGTAGCAGGAGCAACAATACCTGCAGGAAAAATTCTCAATATTGGGATTACGATAATAAGCGGAGGAAGTTCGGCAAGCCATTTTAAAATCTTTGATCAATGTGGCAATGATTTAACAGGTCAATTCAATTTGGTTCTGGAAGGTAGTGGTACGAGATCTTTTAATGCCAATGAAAAAGATGACTTTTGGTTTGGACAAGGTGGATCATTTACAAATATAATTACATCGACCACGGATCCAGAAGTGCACAAAGCATCTTATAATGGTACAATCATCACCGGTTGGACTGCTACAGGCTATCAACCCTGCGTGGGTACAGGAGGTACTTCTTCCACTCCATGGAATGATATCAATTCTGCCTGCAGCAATGATGCAACAGGAACGGAGGGATCAACACTTCCTCTAAGAATGTCTTGTTTTGTGGTAGACCTTTCATCCTCTTCTATATTAACAGCAGATAGAAAAAAGGTTAAATATACAGGTCCAATTACAATAACAGATAAAAAGGGATGGATCGACCGTATGAATGATGTTGCAAACTGGACTGGTTATGCTGATGATGCAACTTATGATGCCGGGCCGAACTATGTCAATTCTATATTATGTGATCCCTTACCGATAGATCCAACTATTGGATCGCCAGGAAGCTGGCAGGGCTCAAAATCTTCAGATTGGTTTGACTGTGATAATTGGGCTACAAGAGAAGTACCTGATGCAAATACAGACGTTATTATTCAAGCAGGTACGAACAATGCATTGGTTGATGACCTTTCTTTTTTTGCTCCTTTGTATAATAGTATTGCTGTAGCAAAATCTGTTACTATTAGTAACACTATGCAATTGAGTCTTGGTGCTACAAATTCAGATGTTTTAAACGTTGGGGGAAATATAATTCTTAACAACACATCGCGGCTTAATAATGGGTATGGAGTATTAACCATTAATGGAGGCAATATGACCCTTAACGGAGCTTCACAATTCAATAATGATAACGGTGTATTAACCATCAATGGGAATCTTACATTCAATAACAGCTCCGGTATGAATGGAGGCACTACCGGCATCACCAATCTGCTGGGTAACTTTGCCGCTGCATCTACCACATCCATCACACCTCAAACAGGTACATTCCGCTTAAGAGGAAGCACAGAACAAACCATAACCAATGGTCATGCTAATCCTATTTTCAATAACCTTACTATTGAAAATACCTCCGATGTGGGAGTAACTGTAGCCGGCACTGCTCCGGTACAGATGAGCGGCGCTCTCACCCTAACCGATGGACTAGTCAACACATCCCTTACCAACATACTTACATTAACTGCAACCGCTTCCAGCACCAGCGGCAGTGATATATCCTTTGTAAACGGCCCCATGAAAAAAATTGGGAATACAGCCTTTTCGTTTCCGGTCGGGAAGCCAGTTCAAAACATTATCGTATCTATATATAATCCAAGTGGACTTACCGGTGGCTGGAGGCCTTTGTCCATTTCTGCGCCGGGAACTATTACAGATGCCTTTACCGCTGAATTTATCCATTTTAATGCCAATTTAATTGGAACTATCACTTCTCCCGGTTTACAAGCTGTGAGTGCCTGTGAATATTGGGGATTAAAACGAGAGAGTTCTACAGAAGTAGATGTCTCACTAACTTGGAAACAAAAAAGTATCTGCACACCCGCTGCTTATGTTGCAATTGCTACTCCTATAGTTGTCGCCGTTAGCAGCACTGGCACACCTACTGTTCATACAAGTGGTAATTGGACAAATCATGGCGGAAGTGGAGCATTTACCAATCCTCCTTACGAAGGAACCAGCACCTGGTCTCAAGTGCCGGCTGCCTATTACAAAAATCCGACTCTTTCAAACTATGCCGGATTTACTCCCTTTACACTGGGCACCACCAACTGGCAACAAGCTCCTCTCCCCTATACACTCTCTACATTCAAAGCTTCATCAAAAGATAAAACAGTGCAGCTCGACTGGCAGGTGGTTCATAATGATCGTGTTAGATCTTATACGGTTGAGAGAAGCAAAGACGGAGTTCGTTTCGCTCCGCTCAAATTGGTTGCTGCAAGAGTCAACGAACAAAATGCCGCCTACATTGATAACGATCCTGCTCCTTTCAAAGGATGGGGTTACTATCGCTTACGCATAACCGATAATGAAGGAAATAGTACGTATTCATCTATCCAGAAAGTATGGATTGGCAATGCCCCTGTTGTGCAGGTATCACCCAACCCGGTGAAAGACCAGCTATTCATCAATACCGGGGATATGACTGTGAAAGAAATAAGTCTGGTCAATAACGTAGGACAAACATTGCTGAGAACTACTCCTATCAGCACAAGCACCATCCTTGATCTTTCTAAATTCAATGCCGGTGTTTATTACGTGCGCATCCTCACAAATGAGGGTGTTGTAACTGAGCAGGTTATAAAGCAGTAGATATTCATTTATCGCTATAAAGGGGAAACAAAGAGTACGTCATCCTGAGCGGAAGCGAAGGATCTCGAAGCTTTAGCACCTACAATCTGAGGCCAATTATAATGACATAATTTCTCCTAAAAAGCATCTTACACAGAACACTCTTTCCTAAGATGTTTCGCTAACGCTCAACATGACGGACTTGTTTTTTATTTTATAGAGCCGTTCAAGTAGCGAAGCATAACAAAGTAAACGTCATACTGAGCGGAAGCGAAGTATCTAAAAACTGGTAAATATCATTTATTACTATCCCTGACAATAATCGTCATACTCAATAAAAATTCTTTCTCGTAAATTGCTATAGAAAAACACTTGACCCCTTATTCAGTATGATTTCATTTCGCAAAAAATATATTTCGGTATTCATCCCCCTTCTTTTACTTTCCAGTGCATTGTATTTTCAAAATTGTCGTCATCAAACAAACGGCCAGGTAAATGAAATTAAAATAGATAGCATCGTATATGCTCCTGTAGCTGACCTTTCACTGCCGGGAGGATTCAGCGATCAGACGGAACTGGTTTTCGATAGCACTTATGTAGATTCTTTTTTCAGAACACATCCGCTTCTGTCAACCTATCAGAAAGAAGTGAGCAATTATTACAGGAAAAGAAAGTTTCGTTATGCCTGGTACGATGAAAAAGGACTAATCGAACAGGCAGGGAATTTATACAATAAACTTTCGCTGATTCACGAAACAGG
>JAULVS010000048.1:0-9365 GCA_032110905.1 Chitinophagaceae bacterium
GCAGCACGACACTCGAAAGAAGTTGTTTCTCCCCTTCTCCGCAATGGGCAATCAGGCAGCAAGACGCACTGTCTATTTTTAGCTGATCAGGTTTTATCGGCTCGAGTAATTGAGGAAGAAAATATTGACGGCTCTGCAACATCGCACTTACTATGATGCTTCGAAACCGCTCTGCTCGGAAATAAGTTTTTTCGGTTCGCTTGCATATCAATGGCTGAATAGAATGGATACCTAACTCCGTTGCCTTTTCAAGAAACCATTCAAACCTGCCTGTATTCTTCAACGGGGAAATACCAATGATGATCTTTCTTTTAAGCCGTTCTGTTATTCTGCTTTCAAGCACCCTTACCACGGAATTTCGCTTATTACTTACCGTTAGTTCAGCAAGTATGCACATACCTTCTCCGTCGGACAGTTCAATCCGCTCTCCTGCCTGCATCCTTAGCACCTGAGACAGATGCCTTGAAGTTTCTTCATTCAATACAATTTCCAGGCCGGGAGCGGCAACTATATCTGAATAAAACAAGGGCAAAGAACTGGCATTCATGCTCTGATGGATCAACTGATTTTACAAAAAATGATTCATTGATTAAAAAGGAGATTCTTCGTCGAACGCTGTATCATTCATCCTGCTTCCCTTTTCAATAAACACTTTCGGACCTTCCGAAGGTTTCACCGGACGCCAGTTGCCTCCGGGACTTGGTAAACCTCCGGGGTGACCGCCTCCAGGCTGGTCATCAAAATCATCTTCAATGAATTTCTGAATATGAAGCAAAGCCCGGAGTTTAATGGTTTCAAGAGAACCATTCCGGTGTTTCGCAATACGTATATGCGTTTCTCCGCGATTACTTTCTCCGAATTCATTCGAATTGATATCATAATATTCTGGCCTGTAAAGGAACATCACCATATCGGCATCCTGCTCAATAGCTCCAGATTCACGCAGGTCACTCAGCTGAGGCATCTTATTCCCTTCCTTCCGTTTCTCTACTTCACGACTTAACTGAGAAAGAGCGATGATAGGGATACCTAATTCTTTTGCAAGCCCTTTCAGGTTACGCGAAATCGTACTGATCTCCTGTTCACGGTTTGAATTTCTGTTTTCACCTGTACCACTCATCAGCTGTAGGTAATCAATGATAATCAGACCCACATTGTACTTTGTTTTAAGCCTCCGTGCCTTGGCACGTAATTCGAAGATGTTAAGTGCCGGCGAATCGTCAATGAATAACGGCGCTTTTACCAAACGATCAATCCCTTTCTTATACAACTGTTGTACTTCATGATCCTCCAGACGGCCTCTTGCAATTTTCTCCAGCATAATTTCACTCTCCGCAGAAAGGATACGTTGTGCAAGTTGCGCTGCACTCATCTCCAAAGAGAAAAAGGCAACAGGTGTTGGCTTGGATGGATGCATCACTGCATTACGGGCAAGGTTAAGCGCAAACGCTGTTTTACCAACTGAAGGACGTGCCGCAAGAATAATCAGATCTGTCTGCTGCCATCCATAAGTGACTTTGTCGAGAATAGAAAAACCGGAAGGAACACCGGTGATATCTTCATTCTTCGTACGCAGGTCATCAATCCTTTCAATTGTCTTGATAAGAACCGCATGAAACTCGTCAAAATTTTTACGGAGATAATTATTAGTGATTTCAAAGAGTTTGCTTTCTGCAGAATCAAGCAAATCGAACACATCCGCACTTTCTTCAAAAGCATCTGTGATCACTTCACCGCTTAAACGTATCAGTTCTCTCTGTAAAAATTTCTGAAGGATAATGCGTGAATGGGCTTCTATATTGGCTGAAGAAACAACTGTGTTGGTAAGACGTGTTACAAAATAAGCACCTCCTACAACGTCGAGCTCCTCTTTTCTTCTTAGTTCTTCTACAACGGTAAGCAAATCGATGGGCATACTCCTTGCTGTCAATGATTGCATAGAACGAAAGATGCGCTGATGTGCTTCCAGATAAAAACATTCGGGACGGAGAATTTCACTGGCCGATTCAAAAGCTCCTTTCTCCAGCATAATTGCACCCAGTACCACCTCTTCGAGTTCTTTCGCCTGAGGAGGCACTTTACCATACACCATTGCATTCATATCCACCGGCGGTTTTCTGCGGGCCGACTTCCTATCCTTATTTAAATTGGTCAGATCCATATGTAATTTTTTGAAAGAAATTCTCCGATAATGTCAGTTTACTCTGGTAACGGAGGAAGACGAAAGTAGCTGCAAAATTGCTGTCAAAAAAAGAAAAGGCGTATAAATTTTCTTCCAACTATCCTACCTGAAACTCCCTCTGTTCACATCCCGAAAGCAGTTTTTCACAGTTTATTTTCCGTTTTCCCCAATTTAATCTTTTTGATTCACACTCCAAGGCAGCTTATGCACTTTGAGAGCGAGACGCAGCTTGCAGGGCTGTCCAAAATCTATATAAGCCCCTTTCGCGGTTAAACATTTATCTTTGCCAGCCATTATTTATCATTTTTTTCTATGACAATCAGTTATAAATGGCTTCATGAATACCTTCCGGAAACAGTTGATCCGGAAAGACTCAGTCAGATCCTGACTTCGATCGGGCTGGAGGTGGAAAGCATGGGAAAAAAAGAAGACATTCCTGGCGGACTTGAAGGGCTTCTTGTCGGAGAAGTGCTGGAATGCGCACCTCATCCGAATGCAGACAAGTTGAAAATTACAAAGGTGAATGTGGGCAACAACGAATTGCTCAGTATCGTTTGTGGTGCATCAAATGTGATGGCCGGACAAAAAGTGATTGTGGCACCAATTGGAGCTACAATCTATCCTGTTTCAGGAGAGCCCCTGAAAATGAAAAAAGCCAAAATCAGAGGAGAAGAAAGCAATGGGATGATCTGCGCGGAAGACGAGATCGGACTTGGAACCAGCCACGACGGCATCATGGTGCTGGATCCAAAAGCCGCTACGGGTACTCCCGCAAAAGCATATTTTGAAATCAGCAGCGATTGGATATATGAAATCGGCCTTACACCCAACCGGATGGATGCCATGAGTCATCTGGGTGTGGCAAGGGATGTTGTAGCGTACCTGAATTACCACGACAAGAAAAACTTTTCTGTTGTTACGCCATTGGGTAAGCCGTTTAGCACAGATAAGAAGACGGGTCCTGTAACAGTTGACATCGTTCATCCTGCTGCTTGCAAAAGATACGCAGGCGTAACAATTGAAGGAATTACAGTAAAAGAAAGTCCGGAATGGTTGAAGAAAAGACTGCAAAGCATCGGGCAGAAACCAATCAACAATGTTGTAGATATTACCAATTTTATCCTTCATGAAACCGGGCAACCGCTGCATGCATTTGATGTGTCGGCAATCAGCGGAAATAAAATTATTGTCAGATCCGCTCATGCAGGAGAACTACTGATTACACTTGATGGGAAAAAAAGAGAATTGCACCAAGAAGACCTGCTGATCTGCAATGAAAAAGAAGCGATGTGTATTGCAGGTGTTTTTGGCGGAGAAGAGAGCGGCGTAAAAAACAATACAACTTCCCTTTTCCTTGAGAGCGCCTGGTTTGATCCGCGTACGATCAGAAAAACATCATTCCGACATCAGCTTCGAACCGATGCAGCCGCCCGTTTTGAAAAAGGTGTGGACATCAGCAATACAGTCAATGTATTAAAAAGAGCTGCATCACTTATTGTGGAAGTGGCGGGAGGAAAACTTAAAGGAGAAGTAATTGATGTATATCCTGCACCTCAGGATAAAAAAGAACTTGGCCTACGTTTTCATTATCTAAAACGACTATCCGGAAAAAATTATCACCCCGATGCCGTTAAAAAAATACTCTCAGCACTCGGATTTGAACTAATCAAAGAAAGCCTGGATGAACTCCGTATTGCGGTACCTTTCAGCAAACCCGACGTTCACCATCCGGCAGACCTGGTAGAAGAAATCATGCGAATTGACGGCCTCGACAACGTAGAGATACCAAGCCATATCACCATCACGCCGTCTTCTGATGAAGGGAACACCGCCTTTGAATTAAAACAAAAAGCCTCTTCATTTTTAACCGGTAATGGTTTTCTTGAGATACTTACAAATTCAATTACAAATAACCGGTGGTACACCGAGGAACAATTGAAAAACAGTGTGCAGCTACTCAATAACCTGAGTGCAGACCACAACATTCTGCGCCCTTCAATGATTGAATCCGGTCTTGAATGCGTTGCTTTCAACCACCATCGAAAAAATACTGATCTTCTGTTTTTTGAATTTGGTAAAGCATACACAAAAACCGAAAAAGGGAATTTCAGCGAAGAGCCCCATTTAACCCTGCTCGCAAGCGGAAATCTTCCGGCAAACTGGCGAATAAAAAATCGACCTGCAGATTTTTATTATCTGAAAGGCATTTGCATGGAGTTACTTGCAAGACTGGGGGTCAGCAAAGGGATCAGTTCCGAATATGAAAATGGGAAAATGACCTGCAGCTTCAGGAAAAGACCCTTGTTTATTTTATACAGCACTGCCGCAGACGTATTAAAAAAATTCGATATCAGGCAACCGGTGACTGCTGCCGATTTCTACTGGAATGAAGTGGTGACGGTTGCATCCTCAACAAACAGAGTATTTGAAGAAATTGTACGCTTCCCTGTTGTAGAGCGGGATCTTTCCGTAGTTGTCAATAAAAATATTTCCTATCAGCAGGTAGAAAATGTAATCACAGAACTTCGAATTCGCAAACTGTTGTCGGTTTCCCTTTTTGATGTGTTTGAACACGAACGATTCGGCGCAGATAACAAATCATTGTCTCTGCACTTTGAATTTCAGGACAAAGAGAAGACGCTGACCGATACTGAGACGGATCAGATGATGCAGCAATTGATGAGTAAGCTGCAGGAGACACTTTATGCCGAAATCAGAAAATAAGTTTGTCATCACCGATGCATTTAATTAGCTTCGGATCAGATATTATGCTATGACAGAACTGGAACAAGCGATTAAAACCCTTGACCGTAATCTTCGGTTGCTGGTAAAAAAAAATAAACGGCTGGAACAGGAGCTCAGCAAGCTGAAAGAGGAAAAAAAGAAACTGGAAGATTCCCATACGCTAATCTCAGCATCACTCGAACAAATCAATCTACAAAACAGCATCCTGAAATCAGCTCAGCAAAAACTGGACCCGGAAGAAAAGAAAGCAGCAGAAAAGAAAATTCAGCAGTTCATTCAGGAAATAGACCGCTGTATTTCATTTTTAAGTCGATAATTTTTTTGCCTAAACTGTAAAAAGAAAATGGATCATTCAGCAGAGCTCATCCCAATCAATATTGTCATTGCAGACCGGAACTACCGCATCAAAGTAGCAGTAAAAGATGAAGAGCTGGTACGAAAAACAATTAAGCGGATCAATGATAAAATTCTCGAGTTCAAAACACAGTTTGCCGGAAAGGATATGCAGGATTATATAGCGATGGTGCTAGTATGGTATGCAACACAAAACAGTGTTTCCGGAAACAAATCAACAAATGCGCTTTCAGAAGATCTGATTGCTGACCTGGAAAAAATGGATCGGATGGTTCGGGAAGCAATAGGTGAATCATAATAATACACGTATTTATCTGAGCCTCCCCTCATAGATTTTCCTTAATTTCGCAGTCCCCTTAATGGGTAGTTGTACCTGTTTGCCGTTTTGCGTGAACATTGTGCAGAATTCAATCAATAAATTTAAAAAAATGGATCTTATAATTTATATAATCATAGGTGCTGCTGCACTTGTTACCGGAATTATCGCAGGAAAAATCATTTTTTCCGCCAATACCAAAAAAGATGTGGAAGAATCCCGTCGACAGGCTGAAAACATTGTAAAAGAAGCCGAAACGAGGGCTGAAACGATCAAAAAAGAGAAAGCGCTGGAGGCAAAAGAGAAATTTGTTCAGCTAAAAGCGGAGCACGACAAAGAAATACTCGAGAAAAACAGAAAAATTAACGAATCTGAAAATCGTATCCGTCAAAAGGAACAATCGATCAACCAGAAAGAAGGAAATCTGGATAAGCAGATACGTGAAAATGAAGCTATTAAAGAAAACCTCAATCGACAGATTGAAGTAGTGAACCAAAAAAGAACCGAACTCGAACGCCATCAGGAAGAGCACATTCGTCGACTTGAAAAAATTGCCAATATCAGTGCTGATGAAGCGAGAAAGCAGCTTGTAGAAAGCCTTCGCCAAGAAGCCCAGACACAGGCATTGGCAATACAGCAGGAAATCATCGAAGAAGCCAAGCAAAAAGCAAACAAAGAAGCCAGAAAAATTGTGATACAGACCATTCAAAGGACTGCATCTGAACAAACCATCGAAAATACAGTTACCGTTTTCCATCTGGAAACTGATGAAGTAAAAGGACAGATTATTGGAAGAGAAGGACGAAATATCCGGGCTATCGAGGCTGCAACAGGCGTAGACCTTATTGTAGATGACACACCTGAAGCAATCTTGCTTTCCTCTTTCGACCCGCTCCGCCGTGAGGTCGCTCGTTTAAGCTTACAAAGACTGGTAGCAGATGGAAGAATTCACCCTGCAAGAATCGAAGAAGTGGTTGAAAAAACCCGAAAGCAGTTGGAAGAACAGGTGATGGAAATTGGAGAAAGAACTGTTATTGAGCTTGGCATTCACGGTTTGCATAAGGAATTGATCAGAATGGTAGGAAGAATGCGTTTCCGATCCTCCTATGGTCAGAACCTGCTTATGCACAGTCGTGAAACCGCAAACCTTTGTGCTATCATGGCCTCCGAACTGGGTTTAAATGCTAAGCTGGCCAAGCGTGCTGGTCTTTTACATGATATTGGGAAAGTGCCTGATGAAGAAACTGAGTTGAGCCACGCTTTGCTAGGCGCCAAACTTGCGGAGAAATATGGAGAAAATCCAGCTGTAGTCAATGCAATTGGTGCGCACCACGATGAAATGGAAATGCAATATGTGATTTCTCCTATTATTCAGGCTTGCGATGCCATCAGCGGTGCGCGCCCGGGAGCAAGAAGAGAGATCATGCAGCAATATATCCAGCGGATTAAGGATCTTGAAAATCTCGCGCTTGGTTATCCCGGTGTTGAAAAAGCCTATGCGATTCAGGCCGGCCGCGAACTCAGGGTAATCGTAGAGGCTGACAAGGTTTCAGATAGCGAATCGGACCAGCTCAGTTTTGCTATGGCCCAGAAAATACAGACAGAAATGGTGTACCCCGGACAGATCAAGGTTACCGTAATCAGGGAAAAAAGAGCTGTAAACGTAGCCAGATAAACTTTTTCAAACAGTAGAATTAATTATCAAAACAAGGTAGAAGATTTCTTTTTTAGGATGATTTCTCCTACCTTTGCCGTCCCAAAAATATTTAGGTTATGAACTCAGCCGTTGCATTTGTACATGCCCAACTGACTACTAAAAAGGAATACCCCGCATTTAAAGCCGGTGACAATGTTACCGTTAACTATAAAATTGTAGAAGGGGGTAAAGAAAGGATTCAAGGTTTCCGTGGAGATGTGATAAAAAGACAAGGCCAGGGTGCTACAGCAAGTTTTACTGTCAGAAAGATCTCTGATGGTGTAGGTGTTGAGCGTTCCTTCCCGGTAAATTCTCCTAATATCGAATCTGTTATCCTTAACAAGGTTGGTAAAGTAAGAAGAGCCAAGCTTTACTTCCAGAGAGAAAGAAGTGGGAAAAGCGCCCGTATCAAAGAAAAGCGCTTTTAAGATATTTGTTAAAAATCGTGGTTTACCCACGATTTTTTTTGTTTTAGCCAAAAACACATATATTTACAATCCAATCGGTTATCACCGATTCCGTCCAAATTCCTACGAAAGCGTAAATCCCGTCCTCTTGAATTTTTTTTAACGCAAACCCTTTCGTAGATTATGAAAAAGATTTTAGTTGCATTCGTTCTTCTCGCTTTCATCTTTATGTCTTGTGGCAGAGGATTGACTCCTTATCAAGCTGCAGGAATGCGTGGTAAATGTGGAAGCAAGAACTACATCCGTTAATTACCGCTTCTGAACCAAAAAGCTTTAACCCTCTTCAAGAGGGTTTTTTATTGTCCTAAAAATGATCAGGAAATCGTGTAACTTGCACTGTAAATATTCAAAATACTCTACATCATGTATTTAAGTAAATTTCTGATAGGCATGCCCGGTGGCTGGGAATGGATAATCATTGTACTGGCAGTTCTGGTACTTTTTGGAGGAAGAAAAATTCCGGAATTCATGCGCGGTATCGGAAAAGGAATTCGCGAATTCAACGATGCGAAAAGTAATGTAAAAAAAGAAATTGAAGAAGGCATAAACGAAAAGGATAAATCAGTATCCTAACCATAGTATTGAATTCTTTTTTCTATCATTTGAATAGCTGAATACCCCTGCATTGTTTCTTTTTACTTCTATAGATGAATACCATCGCGCACTTCTGGATGGCTCTACTTCCTGCGAGGAAGTGGTTCAGCATTATCTCCTGAAAATCCGTGAATCACAGCAACTAAATGCTTTTGTTCAGGTTTATACTGAAATGGCATTGCAACGGGCAAGAGAACTCGACCGGCATATCAAAGACGGCCAACCATTAAGCCCACTATATGGTGTGGTAATCAGCATCAAAGATGTAATCTCCTATAAAGACTTCACGCTTCAAGCTGCTTCAAAAATACTTAATGGGTATAAGGCTTCTTTCAATGCTACTGCAGTTGAAAGGCTGATTGCTGCCGGCGCCATCATCATTGGCAGCAACAACTGCGATGAATTTGCTATGGGCAGCAGCAATGAAAATTCAGCGTATGGTCCTGTACTTAATGCAAGAGACACTTCAAGAGTACCGGGTGGCTCATCAGGCGGTTCTGCTGTAGCTGTACAAGCAGGTTTATGTATGGCCAGTCTGGGCAGTGATACAGGTGGTTCTGTGCGACAGCCTGCTGACTTTTGCGGCATTGTTGGCCTGAAACCTACCTATGGCCGGGTAAGTCGTTACGGACTAATTGCCTATGGCTCAAGCTTTGATCAGATTGGCATCTTCTCTCAAAGTACTGAGGATGCTGCAACCATTTTATCCGTTATTGCAGGTCCTGATGAATATGATGCCACAGCTTCATCAAACATACTGCCTTCTCCCCTCAATCTGAATCAGAAAGGCGAAAAAAAACCGGTCATTGGTTATTTCAAACAAATGCTCGACCATCCTTCACTGGATCAGGAAATCAAAAATTCGATTAATAGCCAAATAGAAAAATTTAAGAAAGACAACTATGTTGTCAAAGAACTTCAATTTGATTTGATTGATTACATCGTACCTGCCTACTATGTACTTACCACTGCAGAAGCAAGCAGTAATCTTTCCCGCTATGACGGCATTCG
>JAULVS010000048.1:9375-25064 GCA_032110905.1 Chitinophagaceae bacterium
ATTCGTTACGGGCATCAAAACAAAAAGGCCAAAGATCTTGATGCTTTTTACGCACAAAACAGAACAGAAGGTTTTGGTAAGGAAGTACAACGAAGAATATTGCTAGGCACCTTCGTATTAAGCACCGGATATTATGATGCCTATTTCACCAAAGCCCAGCAGGTAAGACGAATCTTACTCGAGCAAACCCGTCAACTATTTGAAGAAGTCGATTTGCTTATTTCACCCGTTTCCCCGGAAACAGCATTTAAACTCGGAGAAAAAACAAGCGACCCGCTGCAAATGTATCTGGCAGATATTTACACAGTATTTGCTAATTTAACCGGCATACCTGGCATCTCTATCCCGTTGTTCGAACACAGCAACGGACTCCCCTTTTCATTACAGATAATGTCGAATCACTTCAATGAAGAATTATTGTTATCTGCTTCAACTGTTTGGATGAAAAATTATGGGAGAAACTAAAGAAGTTGGATCAATAAAAAACGGAAGACACATCTGCATCTTCCGTTTATAAATCAAACAAAAATTAATTAAAACAGAGACAGCGCTACACCAACCTGAAATCCTGTTGTTTTCCAAGATTCCTGATTTTGAATGTCACTGATATTTTCAAGACCAATCATATACCGTCCGTATACATCTACGCTGAGTATATGAAGTTGCACTCCCGCCAGCAAAGAAAGATCTCCGTTTTTAAATGCATTTTGTCCATTCTGCAAGAGTGTGCTGCTTTTATCCATTAGTATGCCAAATTGAGGACCAGCCTGGAAAGAAATGATTTTTCCGGGTTTATATGTTAAGAGAAGCGGAATACTTAAGTAATTCAAACGGGGATTCTGAAAATCCTGATTTGAAAGGTTCTGGTAAAGGGAACTGAAGCCTGACGCTGTATCACCATTAATTTGGTTCCACAAAACTTCTCCCTGAATGGACCATTTTTTATCTATCGACACCCTAACGAAACCACCTGCATGATAGCCAAGGGTATATTTATCACTGAAACCTGCTCCATCTATTTTTCCAATGTTCGCGCCTAATTTAGGACCGATATTGATTTTTTGTGCGATTGTACTCACGGAAAAGATGAATACAACGAGAAAAGTCAGAAAATACTTGCTCATAAAAATGGTTTTATGGTTATAAAATTAATGATTTCCCCTAAAAAATGTTTCTGTTATATCGGCAAAATCAAATTCAGAAAATAATTCCTGTTTCAAGACTATAAAACGCATTTAACTGGTTTCTATTGTCCAGAATATAATAATCGAGATAGAGCTGTGGATTAACAAAGAATTTTTTATGGTAAAAAACAGCATCGAGATTAATTCCAATTGACTGTAAGGTGAAACGAGTTGTATTGAGAAAACTTCTCGTTTCATTAAGACCCGGAAATTGCTGACGCAACTGCCCAAGGAGCTGTTCACGAAGCAGGGGGCGCTGCTGTAAATAAAGCTGAACCCTGGGAGAAAATGCACTTACTGATGTATACTCAACATCATAATTATTCTGTGCAAAAAAGAATAACAAGGAAGGCGTAAACGTAATAAAGTACTTCGGATTATTTTGATTAAATAAAAAACGACGTATCAACCCGGTTGTTAATGAAAAATCTCGCAGTCCAACCCGAAGTGTATCATAAATTTTAAATCTGATGGTTGTATCCGGACGAGGGAAAGGCCTGTTCAATAAAAAACTGCTATCAGTGATCAACGTTTCAAAATAATTTCCTGATGAATAGCCGATTGTTAATAGTGGATTTATTTTCCACTTGTCAGTTTGTACAAACCCATACCATTCATCTGTGTAAGGTGTAGCAAAGGAGCTAAAACCAGGATTTGTTAAATAGTGCGTGTAAGAAATACCTCCCTGAAAAAAAGAGTTTTTATTGTGCCAGTAGCCTGCGCTGAAAGCAGACTGCAAAAAACCAGTTTGCTTTCCCTGCATAATAAAACGAGGCTCCACTCCTACTGTAATACCTGTTTTGTGCCTGTAGTTAACCCCTGAAGAAAAAACAAGCGGATTATTCGTTTGCTGTGCATTCAGCGCTTTGTTGTTGATGCTAAGCGAAGAATTGTGAAAACCTGCTATAAACTGAAGTGAACTTTTATTTACCAAAGACCCGTATTGTGCAAGAAACAGATCAAGTTCCCGTTCAATCGAATCGATATTTATCGGAATAGAATCGTATGATGTTTGAGCAAATGATTTAGAAAATAGAAAAATAAGAACCGTAGATAAAATAAATATTCTCATGCAACTATTCCTTGAAATATTAATCAATTTACAAAATAGTTGAAAGCAAGAATAAATTATACAAGTTCAAGCACGGTTATCTCAGGGAGAATACCCACCCTTCCAGGATAACCAATGAATCCAAATCCTCTGTTTACATATAAATGCTGATTTCCTTCTTTGTAATGACCAGCCCACTGTTTATAGATATATTTCACCGGACTCCATCTAAACCAGGGAAGCTCAACCCCAAACTGCATGCCATGGGTGTGACCGGATAAAGTTAGATCGATATCCTTAAAAGCTGTTGTCACTTCTTTATTCCAGTGTGATGGATCATGAGACATCAGGATTTTAAACGGAATGTTTTCTATTCCTTTATATGCATCAGACAGAATCCCAAACGAAGGGAAATTTGCTCTCCCACTTATATTTTCCACGCCAATCAACGCAATCTTTTCCCCATTTATATCAATGGTTGTATGCTGATTACTCAGGGTTTTCCATCCCATTCGTCGGTGAACAGACTCAACCTGTACAGCCATTTCACGCTGAAGGCGCAATCTCTCTTTTTCTGAATCAGCAACAGGAAAACCATAATCATGGTTACCTAAGGTCGCATATACGCCATGAGGAGCCGATAATCTTGTAAAGAGATCAACATACGGATCCATTTCATCGGCCGACTGGTTAACAATATCTCCGGTAAACAATATAACATCTGCATTTTGCTGCAAGATGAGCTCCACTCCTTTTTCTACTGCTTTTTTATCAGTAAAACTTCCACTGTGAATATCACTGATGTGTAATATTTTGAAGCCGCGGAAAGCTTGAGGCAGGTTTGGAAAATGTAGTCTGTGTTTCCTAGCTTCATAACTGTATTTATTTCCGAAACCATAAACAAGTGTACCAAATAACCCACCGCCTGTAATTAACCCAACCCAGCTCAAAAAAACCGAACGTGGAAAACCCGAGGCATTTGCCGAAGCGACATCGACACTTTTTTTACCAATGAAAAAAGAAGCCGACCACTGGAGCATACGCCTCAAATCATCAGCAAGGAAAAAAAAGCTGGCAGTAATTTTTGCAAGGAAGAGACCAATCAGGATTGCAAATAAATAAGTTCGAAATAACCGTGGCCATCCGGCAACTCCGGTAAAGACGATCGAAACAATAAACCCAACCGACACCAGGGTGATCGTCCAGTAGGTCAAATACAACCACCACCTTGCCCGGGGTTGCCAGCTTTCTGCAATAACACGCAAAGCCTGAAACACGTAGATATCTACAAGAATAAACAAAACGAAAAAAATCCATGAACCAAGTATTCGACGCATAATCTTTATTGAAATTTAACTACAAATGCAATTTCATCAATCAGGATGATTTATTAACGTTCGGGGAGAATTATTGTTCCATTCTTTTATTCAGTGAACTAAATTTGCGTTGACTGATGGCGGTTAATCGTTATCATTTTAAACATGCTAATAACCGACAACAGATAATAGATAACTACCAACTGCAATGCAACTTACCTACTACGGCCACTCCTGCTTTTTGATTGAAACAAAAGGAACACGCCTTTTATTTGATCCTTTTATCACACCAAATGAGAAGGCAAGCCATCTGTCTGCGGATTCGATTCAGACAGATTTCATACTGGTAAGTCATGGCCATGAAGACCATATTGCCGACTGCATCAGCATTGCTGAAAGAACAAATGCCACAGTAATCGCCTCATGGGAAATTTGTCAATGGCTTAACAAAAATGGGGTAAACAATACCCTACCTATGAATACCGGAGGAAGCAAACAATTTGAAAAATTTAAAGTGAAGTGCGTCATCGCACAACACTCATCTTCCCTGCCAGATGGGAGCTACGGCGGCAATCCCCTTGGATTTGTGATTTATGGCGATAAAAATATTTACTACAGCGGCGATACAGCCCTTACGCTTGACATGCAGCTTATTCCGCGTAACGGTCCGATGGATTGTTGCATTTTGCCAGTTGGCGACCATTTTACAATGGGATATGAAGATGCTGCAAGAGCCGCACATCTAATCCAGTGCGGGAAGGTAATCGGCGTGCATTACGATACGTTCCCCTTTATAGAAATAGATCGCCAGAAAGCAAAAGAACATTTCTCCGCTAACGGTCTCACACTTTTATTGCCGGATATCGGAGAAACATTGGATATTTGAACTTCATAAAACAGTCGAGCAGCGTAACATGGCCAGAATCATCGGAATAGCGAATCAAAAAGGAGGCGTCGGGAAAACAACAACAGCCATCAACCTGGCTGCGAGTTTCGCCATTCTTGAATACAAAACCCTTCTCGTAGATGCAGATCCGCAGGCAAACAGCACCACAGGGGTAGGGTTCGACCTGCATAACATTCAACAAAGCCTTTACGATTGTTTTGTAAACGAAGCCAAAGCGAAAGATGTCGTTCTAAAAACTGAAATACCTTTCCTCGACCTAATCCCATCTCACATAGATCTCGTTGGCGCCGAAATAGAAATGATCAATCACCCCAACAGAGAAAATGTACTAAAAACATTATTATCTGAGGTTGAAAACGATTATGACTTTATCATCATCGACTGCTCTCCTTCTCTCGGACTGATTACCATCAATGCACTCACCGCCGCACACTCTGTTGTTATACCTGTACAGGCAGAATTTTTTGCACTGGAAGGTCTTGGGAAACTTCTGAATACAATTAAAATTGTTCAGAGCCGCCTCAACACAGAACTCGTGATAGAAGGTATCCTGATGACTATGTACGACGGACGCCTGCGTCTTTGTAACCAGGTAGTAAGTGAAGTACGTCGTCATTTCGAAGGACTTGTTTTCGACTCCATCATACATAGAAACACAAGACTCAGCGAAGCCCCAAGTTTTGGCAAACCAGTTATATTATATGATAGCGACAGTAAGGGAGCTATAAACTACCTAAACCTTGCTAAAGAAATTCTGCAGCGCAATAATATGACGCAGATCCGACAGGAAGACCGCACCATCGAAATTGAATAAACATTTTTCTCTCCTTAAAAATGAGTTGGCAGTAGAAATGACAACATCAATATCTTCAGGACAACGTTCCTTCAATGACCTTCGTATTGTCTTTATGGGAACTCCCGAATTCGCAGTTAGTTCCCTAGACGCATTGATCAAAGCAGGAATGAATGTTGTTGGTGTGGTTACTGCTCCCGACAAAGCAGCTGGTCGCGGAATGAAAATTATGCAGAGTGCGGTGAAAACTTATGCATTAGAGAATAACCTTCCTGTATTGCAACCGGCGAAATTGAAAGACCCTCAATTTAATCAGGATCTAAGTAGTCTGAAACCCGATTTACAGATAGTTGTCGCTTTTCGTATGCTACCGGAAATAGTCTGGAACCTTCCCCCGTTGGGAACCATCAATGTGCATGCAAGTCTGCTTCCCCACTACCGCGGAGCCGCGCCTATCAACTGGGCGATTATCAATGGCGAAACAGAAACCGGTGTCACAACATTTCAACTAAAACACGAAATTGACACAGGAAATATTTTATTGCAGGAGAAAGTACAAATCGGTGAAACACAAACCGCAGGTGAACTACACGATGTGCTAAAAGAAACAGGCGCTGCTATACTGGTTAATACAATCCGCAAATTGAGTGAAGGAAGCATTGTTCCCCAATCTCAGGCTGTACTGATTGATGAATCCTTGATTAAACATGCACCCAAAATATTTACAGAAACCTGCAAGATCAACTTTCAACAGCCAACCGAAAAAGTGTATAATCTCATACGCGGTCTATCGCCTTATCCCGGAGCATTTACATTTTTGAATAAAAAAATGATGAAGATATTTCGTGCTGAAATGGAGAAAACAGAAGTGAAAGATAGTCCGGGTACTTTTCTCAGCGACAGAAAAACAAATTTGAAAGTTGCGTGCACTGACGGCTATGTCAATATTCTTGAATTACAGATCGAAGGGAAAAAAAGAATGTCTGTTTTGGATTTTCTAAAAGGATATAGATGGGATTAAGCCATAACATCATTCAACAGCCCAGATAATTTCAATAGAGAAATCACTCCCCTTTATGCCAAGTTGTGCAACACCAGCCTCGCTTAAAATAAATTTCTCTCTGGTATCGGGTTTGACTTCCTGAAGACCCGCAAGCACTTTCGCGTAGATGATTTTACCGGAAACAGTATGCTTCACCAATACAATTGTTCCTCGTTCGATACCATCTGCAATCAGATAATATTTACCGTCAGACCAACCACTGGAGCTCTTGAATACAGAGCCTGTTCCACTCTCAGATTTACTTCCGGAGGAAGCCTTTAATTGTTTCTCATATTCATCTTTAAAAAAGCCCTCTCCGATATAACCCGATGTAACTAATGTGTCTTTTTTAACAGGAGGAGTAGGCGTTTTTTTCTCATCCACCTTTATTGTTTTTTTCTCATCTGCCTTTGCCTGTTGCTTTTGATCCTGGTCATTCGTTTTTACTTCCGGCTGAGGTGTTATAACCACAACAGGATCTTTTCTTACAGGCGCGGCTTGCGATGCGAGTGAAGAAAGAGTTTTATCTACTTTAAGAAAACCAACAATCACGCGTGTATCCTTTTTTAAATCATTGTCAACACCCTGGTTCCACGACTTAAGTTCTGCAACATCTGCATTAAACAACTTGGCAACGGCAGACAATGATGATTGTGAAGTTAGCTTGTAATGGAGTGGAATTATAACTTCTTGCGCGGTACGTGTACCTGTCTGCCAGAAATTAGTAGCATTGAGAGGAATTTTAATTTTCTGACCAATAGACAAACCCGAAGTTGCTAGGTCAAGTTTGTTGTAAGGAGCTATTATCTTCGGACTTAAATTATACATCCTGCCGATGCTGTAAAAATTCTCTTTCGCTCCAACAGTATGTTCTAAGTATGGGATCGACTGATTATCCATGAAAATGTCTGAAGGGAGAGACTGTGAAAAGCTATTGATCACAATCAACAGCCAGCATATCAAAATGGAAAAACGCATCATGGAGAGCAGGTTTATCCGGCAAAGATGAGAAAAACCCTTTAAGTTTACAGCTATTTAAAGCGTGAGAATTGCTAACAAGTTGTTAGTTTGCTTCAGCTATGCCGGAAAAAAATAAGAAATATTATGTAGTCTGGAAGGGGAATACCCCGGGCATCTATGCCACCTGGGAGGAATGTAGCAGAGAAGTAGCAGGCTTTGCCGGAGCGCAATACAAATCTTTCCCAACGAAAGCAGAAGCTGAATTTGCCTTTCAAAAAAAGGCAGAATCAGTTCTTTATGCAGGAAAAGAAAAAAAGCAAAAAGAATCGACTTTACTGAAAAGAAAAATGATTCCGATTTCAGTGAGCATTGTGGTAGATGCCGCATGGAACAGCGTACAGAAAGACATGGAATACCAGGGCATTTTTTATCATACCGGAAAGCTAATTTTCCATCATGGTCCACTTGCCAACGGTACAAACAATATCGGCGAATTTCTCGCCATTGTACACGCACTTGGATATTGTAAAAAACATGGCTTGAACGATATGCCCATCTACAGCGACAGCCGCAATGCCATTGGCTGGGTGAAGCAAAAGAAATGCAAGACAAACCTTGAGCTCTCCGCCAAAACAAAACATATTCACGAACTGATTCAACGAGCAGAAAGCTGGCTTCATAACAATACTTACAGCAACAAGGTACTAAAGTGGGAAACCGAAGACTGGGGAGAAAACCCCGCCGATTTCGGCCGTAAATAACCAATAACTATCAACCAACAACTTACAACATCCTGATTCTCCATTCCTTCGGGTAATAATTATTGACCCTGCTGCCAACTCCTTTGGCCCATCCAAGTATCGCATCTTCGTATTGAACAGCTATCCATCCCTTTTTAAGAGAAGGGCCCGGCCACTCATTCCTACGTAGAAAATCAAGTGATTGCTCAAGTGTAAGTTGCACTTTTTCAAGATGAGTATGAAGCATACCCGATAGCGCAAGTGAATGATCAGGGATCAGTTCATCACGTACGAAACTTCCGAGTTCCACACCCGCATAACGCACCCGTCCCTGATTCACTAGCGATGTTATCAACTCCTTCCACCTCACGGGAATAGCCGCAATTTTTTCTCCCTGATGAATAAAGTCAACACCACCATCCTGACCAATCCATTTATATAAAATCTCTTTTTCTTTTTGTGTGAATACCTGAACCTTTCCCCGCTTATTTAACACTGATGGATGTGTTGAAGATTTTTTTCTGAAAGCAGCAATGAAAAACCCTTCTCCCTGCACTTTATACGGCCAGAAACGATAACCGTAATTATTATTTGCAGACAATACTTCTTCAATTCCCCAATCTTGTTTAATAGCAATGCGACAGGTTTCTGTATCAAATGTTTGATTTATCCAGTCCAGTATCTGTTCGTTTTCTTCTTCCGAATAAGAACAAGTAGAGTAAACAAGAATTCCTCCTTCTTTTAAAACATCCCAGCTATCAGCAAGAATGCGTTGTTGTCTTTCACTGCACAGCTGGACATTTGCCTTGCTCCATTCCCCAACCAAATCCGGATCTCGACGAAACAAACCACTGCCACTACATGGCGCATCAATCATTAACAGATCGACATGCCCATTCAGTGATGAAAAAGCAGCCGGATCCTGATTGGCAACAACTACATTCTGTGATCCCCATTTTATAATATTCTCTTTTAGTACCGGCACGCGCGACTGAATCACTTCATTGCAAATCAGTAAACTCTCAGGATGTAAAAAAGATTGCATCAAGGTTGATTTGCCTCCGGGTGCTGCACAAAGATCAACTGCAAGCAATGGCTCCTTTAGAGAGATCGTTTGCTTTAGCACTTCTTCTAAAAACATACTACTCGACTCCTGTACGTAATAATGACCGGCATGAAAAAAAGGATCTAGTGTAAATGAAGGACGTTCTGCAAGAATGTATCCGCTTTCACACCAGGGCACTTCATGTTTTAAAGGAAGAGTATGCGTTGACTTAAGAGGATTAATTCGAACCGAAGTTTCAAATATATGCTGCGCGTGCACCTCTGCAAAAGCAGTTGCATCAAAACCGCTAATGTGACGAAGCGAATCAATTAGTAGTTCCGGGATTTTCACCGGTCAAAACTAACTAAGTTGAGGCAAGAAAAGTGAAGATTATATCAATTATGGTTGTTGATATGCGAATTTGTTTATTCGTTTAGAGGTTGAGGCGTTGAGAGGTTTAAGTATTAAGCACTTTGATTGTTTCTCAATTTTGGAATTAGTCCAATATCAAACTAGGCAATCACATGATACTGGCCTGTAGGGCAAAGTATCAGTAGATAAAAATATTTATTTCAGCCCCGTAGGGGCAAAATATGGGCATTCATTTTTTTTCGAAGACACGGGAATAAATAGAAAAATGATTATTTACATTTCGCCCCGTAGGGACAAAATATGAGTAGAAAGAATATTTATTTGCAGCCCGGTAGGGGCATAATATCTGTAGAAAAAATAAATCAAGCAAAATCAAAGTGCCGTAGGTACGATATAAAAATGGTTCGTGAGGACACGAACCATGGCGATAGCGATAAACTTATTAAGTTGAAGAAAGAAGATTAAAGATTTTTAACCTCTGCAATCAGATCCTGCAATACTTTTTTGGAATCACCAAACAGCATGCTGGTTTTCGGACGGAAAAACAAATCATTTTCAATACCGGCATAACCGGGCTTCATGCTTCGCTTGTTGACGATCACTGTTTTTGCAAGTTCCACATCCAGAATAGGCATACCATAGATGGGAGAAGAAGGATCCGTTTTTGCAGCAGGATTCACCACATCATTTGCACCTAATATCAATACAACATCCGTGGTCGGAAATTCTTCATTTGCCTGCTCCATTTCCTGGAGTTTATCATAACTCACATCAGCTTCTGCCAATAACACATTCATATGTCCGGGCATACGACCGGCAACGGGATGGATCGCATATTTCACTTCTACACCCTTCTCCGCAAGTACCTTCTCGAGTTCATGACAAGCATGTTGCGCCTGTGCAACTGCCAACCCATATCCAGGCACAATCATCACTTTGTTGGCATAGCTCATCACAACAGCTGCGTCGCTCAAAGAAATTTCTTTGTAATTACCTTGTTCTTTACTTCCTCCGCCACCACCTGCAGTGCTTCCTCCTCCGAAAGAACCAATCAATACATTCGTAAGTGAACGATTCATCGCCTTACACATCAGAATTGTTAACAAGGTACCTGCAGCACCAACGAGAATACCACCTGTTAACATCGCTTTGTTATCATACAAAAACCCACCGCAAGCCGCGGCAACACCGGTGAATGAATTCAGCAATGAAATCACCACCGGCATATCTGCGCCACCAATTGGGAACACAAAAAATATGCCATAAAAAATTGATAACGCAAAAGTGAGGTAGAAGAAAAAAGAAAGATTTTCAGGCAAGACAACAACCATATATGCCGTCAGCACAATCAATGCTCCCAGCAACATCAAACTAAATACCTGTTGTCCTTTAAATGAAAAATCTTTTACCCGACCATCAAGCTTTCCCCAGGCTATCATGCTACCTGAGAAAGAAACCGAACCGATAATCAACCCCAGCAAAATGATTAATAACGTAGTGGTATTTACGTCGATAACCTGCGTATGATGTACGAGATGATCAAATTCAACCAATGAAATCAGGGCCGCACAAGCACCTCCCATTCCGTTGAACAAACTCACCATCTGCGGCATCGCTGTCATCTTCACTTTTTTGGCTGCAAGTGTACCAACAACGGTACCGATAAGCAGAGCCCCGAAGATCCAGGGATAGTTACCCAGTGTTTTGCCATTTTCCTGATATAGAAAGATAGTGGCGAAAATGGCAATTGCCATGCCAACTGCTGCAACCAGGTTGCCTCGTCTTGCGGAGGCGGGATTCGACAACATCTTCAACCCAATGATAAAGGTGACAGATGCAATGAGATAAGCCAGTGCCAATATTGAAATTGCCATATACGATTATTTCTTTTTCTTGAACATTTCCAACATACGATCAGTAACCACAAAGCCACCAACCACGTTGAGTGTACCAACAATCACCGCTAAAAATCCAAGTATTAGAGCGATGTAATTAGTTGCATCAGCTTTCCCCATCACAATGATGGCACCAATGATCACAACTCCATGGATGGCATTAGCCCCACTCATCAACGGTGTGTGTAATACACTCGGTACACGACCAATGATTTCTATCCCCACAAATACCATAAGGATCACGATGTAGATCATTTGCTGATGTTCACTCAGCCAGTTAAATACTTGTTCCATATAAATTAATTTGCAGAAAGCATTGCAGCCACACGTTCATGTACTACATTGCCTTCATGGGTTATACAACATCCTTTCACCAAATCATCTTCCCAATTTAAATGAAGCGATCCTTCTTTCGTAATCAGCAGTTGTAAAAAGTTGAGTACGTTTTTACCGTAAAGCTTACTTGCATCACTTGGCATTGTAGCAGGAAGTTGGCTGTTGCCAATGATACTGACTCCTTTCACCACAACTGTTTCATTATTCTTAGTGAAAGGCGTATTTCCACCTGTTGCCGCTGCAAGATCAATGATAACACTGCCATTGCGCATCGAATGAAGCATTTCTTCAGAAATCAAAATCGGCGCTTTTTTACCGGGGATCTGTGCAGTTGTGATCACGATATCTGCTTTAGCAATTGCTTCGGCTATGCGTTGATGTTGTTTCTGTTTGTATTCTTCCGTTTGTTCTACGGCATAACCACCTGCTTTGGATGCATCGGCGGCACCTTCCACTTCCACAAATTTGGCACCAAGGCTCATCACTTCTTCTTTTACTGCAGGACGCGTATCAAATACTTCTACAACTGCACCCAAACGACGGGCTGTGGCAATAGCCTGCAATCCCGCAACACCAGCACCTAGAATCAATAACTTGGCAGGAGCAATACTTCCGGCTGCTGTCATAAACATCGGAAAATAACGAGAATAAGAATTGGCAGCGAGTAACACTGCTTTATATCCGGCAATATTCGCCTGCGAACTCAATACATCCATACTTTGTGCACGTGTTGTACGAGGTATCATGTCCAGGCTGAATGATGTCAGTTGCTCGCCTGCCCATTGCTTCATTAATTCGGGCTGGTATAAAGGTTGATACACGCCAATGAGTACGCCTTTCTGATTGGTCTCTTCTACAGGATGGATTGCCAGCAATACCTCTGAAGATGAAAGCACCTCACTGCGAGAAACAATAGCAGCTCCTTTTGCAGCATAAGCCTGGTCATCTGCATAAGCTTTTTCTCCGGCTCCTGATTCAACCAGTACTTTGATATTTTTCTTTGTCAGTGCTTCAACCTGTTCAGGGAGAAGAGATACCCGCGTTTCAAAAGCAGGTTCCCGCAGAATACCAATTGTTAGTGACATGCAGCAGTTAATTGAGACGCGCAAAAGTACACAAAAGCGGCCTTAAAATCGAATGGTAAAATGTTCCTGCTCAAATTGTTCGCTTCTGAAAAACAGAATACCGACAAAAAAAAGATCGATACTGATTTTTACGCGAGGATGTCTGCGAATTTCCTCCCAGGCCTGCTCCATGCCTTTGCTCCAATGAATATCATCCAGAATGACGATTCCGGAGTCGGGAATTTTAGGAAGAAGCCATTCAAAATAACGAACAGTTGCTTCGTATTGATGATGACCATCGAGAAATGCGAAATCAATTTTGTTGATTTCCTCCAATTTTGAAGGAAGCGTCTCTTGAAATGGCCCCTTGATAAGAGAAATATTCTGAATTTGAAGCTGCTGAAAAACAGAATTGGACTGTTCCGCAATCGCAGATGACCCTTCGAACGTAAACACGTGTGATAACGGAGCTGCACTTGCTAGATAACTGGTTGTGATACCAAGAGAAGTTCCTAACTCAACAATTGTATTCGGCTGATATTTTTGCACAATCCTGTAAAGCAGCTGTGCATACTTTTTTGGTTTTAAGGAAGTGGAAGCTATCCGTTTTACAGTTCGCTTGTTGGTCAATCCACTTGTCGATCCTGCTCCAAAATCTTCTACTTGCAACACCGTTTCATCACACAATAATTTATGACGGATAGCTTCAATTTTATTCGGCATATCACGATTTGTTTTTGCATTTATTACTTCACGAATAAATGAATAAACAAAAGGAGAATGAACACCATGGCCCTTGCCGTTGGACGCTTTTAGATAATAAGCGATATACTTTTTAAGAATGGTGAAAGATGAATACATGCAGAATGATCAACAAACTTACAAAGATCAGATCGATTCAATACGATCCCAGACCTGAATGGAAAAAGAATAGGCATGTTTTTCGTCGGCATTAAAATCGCGATTCGACTTCATCATCCATTCATCTGTATTCCACTCAGGATAATATGCATCTGCTTCAAAAGATGCATGTACTCGCGTCATATAAATTCGGTTTGTCTGAGCTAAGGTTTGCGCATAAATCTGCGCGCCTCCTGCAATAAATATTTCGAGCGCATTGGTGGCCGCTGCTTTTTGAATGGCTTCGTCCATGTCTTTTGCAAACTGTAACATGGATGATTCAGGAACTGAAGATGGTTGTCGACTGACAATAATGTTCAATCTCCCGGGAAGAGGTTTGCTGTTAACCGCTTCAAATGTTTTTCTACCCATAATCACAGGCATGGCCCACGTAGTATTCTTAAAAAACTTCAGGTCCTGTGGCAAGTGCCAGAGTAGCTGATTGTCTTTGCCAATGGCATTGTTGGTGCCGGCGGCAACGATATGAGATATGATTGGTTTTCTTTGACTCATGTATGTTTTATTCCTGAGCGGAAATAATTTTTATAAACTCTAAATGATTTTACACAGCCACCGGTGCTTTGATGCCTGGATGGCACTGATAATTTTCCAGCGTGAAATCTTCATAACGGAAATCAAAAAGATCTTTTACATCCGGATTTAATTTCATGACAGGTAATGGATAGTGCTCTCTGCTTAATTGCAGATTCACTTGTTCAAGATGGTTGCTGTAAATATGTGCATCGCCAAAGCTGTGCACAAAATCACCGGGCTGCAAGCCACATACCTGCGCAATCATCAATGTGAGCAATGCATAAGAAGCGATGTTGAAAGGCACACCCAGAAACACATCAGCACTGCGTTGATAAAGCTGACAACTCAGTTTTCCATCTGCCACATAAAACTGAAACAAGGTATGACAAGGCATAAGCGCCATACGGGGAAGATCGGCCACATTCCACGCACTGATGATGAGGCGGCGACTATCAGGATTTTTTTGAATTTGTTCAAGCAGATCTTTCACCTGATCTACCACTACCCCATTTGCTCCTTCCCAGCTTCGCCATTGCTTGCCATATACAGGACCTAATTCTCCATTGACATCGGCCCATTCATCCCAAATGCTCACACCATTCTCTTTGAGATAAGCAATATTGGTTTCCCCTTTCAGGAACCATAATAATTCATGAATGATGCTGCGGAGATGAACCTTTTTGGTTGTAACCAGCGGGAAACCCTCCTGCAGATTGAAACGCATCTGGTATCCGAAAACGCTGATGGTACCCGTACCGGTGCGATCGTCTTTGCGAGTACCATGCTGAAGAATATGTTTGAGTAAATCGTGGTATGATTGCATGTGTGCAAATTAAGGAAACTGTTGCGAGGAAAAAGAGGAAAAGTCCGGCAGACCGGGAGACCGGAAGACCGAGAGGCCGGGAGACCGGGAGGCCGGGAGGCCAAATGAATAAACTGAAAACCGATAACGGCTAACCGCCAACCAACATTACACCCTCAACATCCCCACCGTCTACCCCGGGGTCTCGCGCAGCGGACCCCGGGATTCCTAACTACATCACATCTTCTACTCGCATCAGGTTATTATATATACATTTCCCGAATTCATAAAACGAAGCACTTGAATGAGGATAATTATAGATATTATCAGCCAGATTCCACTTACCGTTAATTGGATTAGTATGAATATAATTAAGTTTCTGATTAATAAATTTGGATGAAAAACAAAGCTTCGCATCAAAACTTGAACGAAATACTTTATGTAATTGGCCTTTTCTCCTCTCACTTTCAGTAACACCTTTTCCCAGAATCATCAACAAATTATGATTCTTTTCATCATCCAATCTCTTAATAATACCATAAGCTAAATATCTCTTTCCATTTGCAATCACTTTTGTCAGTGAACTTTTCATCTCTTTAAAATATAGCAATAAATGAAGATGATTCGGCAATATGACAAATCCTGCTACCCTTATGTTTACAGTCAACAAATAATCAAACCAATGATAAACCAGATCATAAGCACGAGCTTTCTCAAAAAGATGCAGCCATTTATAACAAGTAAAAGT
>JAULVS010000049.1:0-16750 GCA_032110905.1 Chitinophagaceae bacterium
GGTTTTAGAAAAAATGCTGCACTCAGGATTGTCATATGATTTCATAAGTGATGATTGTCTTTCACTGCCGTCTTATTCCAAACTGGATCTCTTCTTTGAGCTCAATAAAGAAGTTGTTGTGCAGGATATGAGTTCTCAGAAAGTCATTCCGTTACTCCTGAATGTTTTTACTAAGGAAGAAGTCTTTTATGTATGGGATTGTTGTGCGGCGAGTGGCGGAAAATCAATTCATCTGTATGATCTTTTCCCTAACATAAAACTTACTGTGTCCGATATCAGGCCTTCTATATTAAAGAATCTTGAAAGTCGTTTCAGCGAGGCTGGTATCAGGAATTATGATTTAAAAATAGCCGATCTCAGCAGGTCATTTCATTCAGGGTTTCAGTATGATCTCATCATTGCTGATGTTCCCTGCAGCGGCTCCGGCACCTGGAGAAGAACTCCTGAACAGATGAAATGTTTCAGATCTGATGACATACAAAACTATGTTTCACTTCAAAGAAAAATCATCTCCAATGTTCTTCCCTCCATCAAATCAGGAGGATATTTGCTATACAGTACCTGCTCTGCTTTTGCCGCAGAAAATGAAGAGCAGACTGACTGGATACAAAAGGAATTTAATTTACAAATTGTCACAAGTGGATTAATTGATGGCACCGAGGCAATGGCAGATACAATGTATGCTGCCCTACTTCAAAAACAGTGAGCATAGTTAACTATTGATTTCCATTTTGTGCTCTCTGCATTGAATTGCCTCCACTACTCTGGCCCCTTGCGCCTGTTCCTTGCCCTTGTTTGAAAAGCTGAAAGCGTGTTGGCATTTCTTTTACGGGCCATTGTTGATTGCTTTCATCAATGTCTGCTGTTTCCTTCATCGGGTCTAAACGTATGGAAGCCACTTCTTTTTCTTTCACGAATACTTTAGTGAATTGCTTTTCATTCAATCTCCAGATTCCTGCCGGAAGTCTGTCAACTTCTTTGGTTCCATCTTTGAATGTCCATTCAATAATTACGGGCATTACCATTCCTCCTTTGTTGGAAAAGGTAAGTTCATAGAATTGTTTATTCACCCATTTCGCAGAGTTCGCATCATCTTTCTGCAATGCATTTTCTCTTTGCTTTTGCGCCCATTTCTGATCGGCGTTTCTGTTATAATAGTAATAATCACGCAATGTAGTATCAATATCTGTGGCATATTCAATACTCTTGTCTTCTTTGTTTCTGATTTTCTGAATAGGTATGAATTCCTGCGTGGCAAGGGAATTTGCATTTTCAGGTGCGTTTACTTTATACCATTTTACTGTATCCAGAGAGATGTCTACCGGCTCAGTACCATAATACCATCCCCTCCAGAACCAGTCTAGATCTACGCCACTTGCGTCTTCCATTGTTCTGAATAAATCTGCGGGTGTAGGGTGCTTGAAAGCCCACCTTCTTGCATATTCACGAAAACTGTAATCGAATAATTCTCTTCCCATAACCGTTTCTCTAAGAATATTCAGCCCGGTGGCCGCTTTGCTGTACGCATTTGCACCAACATTCACTACGTTCTCTCCCATAGTCATAATAGGTTCAAGCTGGTCTTTCGGCAACTTCATATAATCCGTTATCAAATGAGCCGGACCTCTTTTGCTTGGGTAATTATTGTCGAACTCTTCTTCGGTTAGAAATTGCGTAAATGTGTTCAGACCTTCGTCCATCCACCAGTATTGTCTCTCGTCGCTGTTGATGATCATCGGAAAGAAATTATGCCCTACTTCGTGAATGATTACCCCCATCATACCGTATTTGGTAGCTTCACTGTATGTGCCGTCTTTTTCTGTACGTCCGTAGTTGAATGAAATCATTGGGTATTCCATACCCTGTGATGCTTCTACAGAAATGGCAACGGGGTAGGGGTAAGGAATTGTATGTTTTGAATAAACTTTCAGGGTATGTGCAGTTACTTTGGTGCTGTATTTTCGGTACAGGCTGTATGCCTCTTTCGGGTAGTAGCTCATGCACATAACCTTTTTTCCTTCTACATAAGTTGGCATAGCATCCCAGATAAATTTACGGCTGGCTCCCCAGGCAAAATCGCGCACATTAATTGCTTCATAAATCCATGTTTTTTTACCTGCCCCCTTTTCTTTCTCATTTGATATAGCTTCATCTTTAGTTACAACTTCTGTTACATCTTTGTTTTTTTGTGCGTTTAACCATCGTTGATATTGCGAAGTAGAAAGCAGTTGTTTGTAATTTTTACATTCACCGGTAGCGGCTACGACAAAATCATCAGGAACGGTAAGCTTTACTTTAAAATTTCCAAAGGTTAATGCGAATTCAGCACCACCACTGAATTGTGTGTTCTGCCATCCCTGAAAGTCACTGTAAACAGCCATTCGGGGATAAAACTGACTCATTGTAAATACAGCATTGCCGTCTTCGGGAAATAATTCGTAACCACCTCTGCTTCCCCAGAAATTTCTATCCGGAATTTTATATTGCCAACTGATTTGTAAAATGTATTGTTGTCCGGGTTTTAATGCAGCGGGTAGGTCAACGCGCATCATTGTTTTATTGATTGTATATTTCAATGGGTTCCCCTGTGCATCTGTTATACGATTGATTTTTACACCCAGATCCAGCTCTTTTGCTTTACGCCATAATTCCAGACGCTCGAGTTGATTATTTGTCATCTGGTTTTCCATCCTGCTGCGGTTTGTATAAAGGTTGTCGCTTAGCGGGTCATGTATATTGCCGTCGAGCTGTAGCCAGAGATAGGTTAGCTGATCAGGAGAGTTGTTGTAATAAGTAATGGTTTCTGAACCCTTCAACAAAAGTTGTGTTTCATCAAGTTCAGCAGAAATATCGTAGTCTGCTCTTTGTTGCCAGTATTTTGGACCGGGTGCACCGCTGGCTGTCCGGTACTCGTTCGGGCTTTGAAGCAGGTAGCCCAGTTGCTCAAACCTGTTGGCATGGTTGCTGCCGGGGTTGTTTAGCGGAGCCTGTGCAACACACACACTGCTTAATGACATTAAAAAAATCAGAAAACGTATCATTCTGTTTGGGTTTAAAAATTTTAAAAAGGCCATCTTTCAAAACACATCCAGCTAGCCATTCCGAATATCAATCCACCGCCAAATAACACCCAGTTGCGCTGATTTGTTTTAAAGATCCTGATAATGGTAAAGTTAAGAAACAAGATAAAAGCGACAATCATTAACTGGCCTATTTCAAGTCCGGTATTAAATGCAAATAAGGGGAGTAATATATTTGCTTCTGTTCCCATCATTGTTTTAAGATAGTTGCTGAACCCAAGTCCGTGTATAATGCCGAAAAGTCCGATAATAATCGTTTTTTGGACAAGGGAGCCTCCGGCATAATTTTTGGTACCTATGCTCAAGGGTATGGCAAGCATTATTGTAACAGGTATCAGCCATTCTATAATATCACTTGGGATTAAGATTAAATGATAGATACTTAAAGCAAGACTAAGGGAATGTCCAATTGTGAAGGATGTAACAGCAAAGAAGATTTTTTTTAGATCAGTAATATCAAGTGTCAGGCAAATGGCAGCTATAAATAAAATATGGTCAATGCCTTTAAGATCAGTAATGTGAAAAAAGCCTTCTTGAAAATAAATGCCAAAAGGATCCATAAGTATTTACTTCAAATCGAAAAATAGTTCAGAAATTTGAAATTGAATGATCCCTTTTCTAAATGGCAATTAATCTTTACAAACGGCATACAAAAGTAAAATCAGTCAACCTGATAGTTTGTTTTTTTGTTTCGGCCTCTTTGTTTTTCTCTTTTGTACTTCATCCTTACTATATCAGCGTTACAGAAGTTGAATACATTCCTGAAAAAAAAGAAATTCAGATTGCCTGTAAGATTTTTTCTGATGATTTTGAAGAAGCGCTTCATCTTGCTAATGGAAGAAAAATCAAATTGCTGGAATCGTTTCAGTCTTCATCTACCGACAGCATCGTTTTCCGTTACCTTAAGCAGCATCTTCTACTAAATGTAGATGGCAGGAGTATTCAGTTGCAATTTGAGGGAAAAGAATTGCAAGGAGAGGCGGTTTGGTGTTATTTGTCTGCAAACAATGTGTCGGTTCAGGCACAACTAACTATTACGAATGATCTGTTGGTACATTACCGAGAAGATCAGGTTAATATTGTTCATTTAAAATCCGCCAACCGCAAAAACAGTTGCAGATTGATTAATCCTGAGAAAAAATGTGTGTTGAATGTCAGATAAATGTATTTGGCTGAGTCTCAAAAGGCATTCAGGTATTTCTTTGCAGCCAGAAAAAGGATGAAAAATAGAAGAATCCAAAGGGCAAAATAATAGATTATATAACGCTTTTGAAAACGAACGTAAATTTTGTAATCGTACCCTTTAGGATCGAGTCTGCGCTGTGTAACAGCCTGAAGTGTAAAAAATATTCGGAAAAAATCCCTGATCATTTGTTTGAAAACATCAGAAGTTATTTTCGTTTTTACATAGAGATAACCGGTCATAAGTAAAGTACTCAAAAAATAAATGACACCAAAAATGGTCAGTGCAACATTTAGTAAAAAAGAGTTATTAAGCATTTAGTAATGAATAGGGTGCAATTTAAATTTTCTTTTTGAATTCCATTCAATTGCCGGTGCAGGAAATTTCATAAACTGAAGAAGGTAAAATGGCGTAGTCCAGGAGTTATTTGAACGGACCCGGTATAACGCTGCATCCGGAGCAAGGTACCATTGCCTATATCTGTCAAATGAATAATTTGCAGAGGTGTTTGATTCCTGATCTTTTTTATTTGCTCTTGTCATTCCGCTTCCTCCATAACCAATTGCTAAATTAGGCCATGCCGGGAAGTTGCTGTTTTGGGGGAGGAAAGACCTGATATTGGCGCTAAGCCAGTATGTTTGCCCATTGTAATCTTTCATCAGACGGGAAGCGATGTTGTTTCCCAGCAATCCTGGATTCTGCCGGGCAAAAGGGGTTAGTCGTGCCGACATTTTCATGCCGATCCTCTGTTCTCCCCATGCATATTGCTGCCCTGCAAAAAGTGCTGCACCAGACAAATTAGCCAGCATATCTCCTCCGGAAAAACCCCAGTCTCTGGAGAATCCGTCCATAATTTCAATGATGCTCAAATAAGCAAGGGAAGTAATGATACTGGTATTGACGGCGCTGCTTCTGTTTACTCCGCTCCACCGCATAAGATCGTAATGCATATTGGCAATTGAATAAGCAGTGGTTGCATGTCCTAACTTATCAATCTGCAGCCACTCTTTTCCATCACGGATAAAATGAAATTTACGCTTAGGATATTTTTTATACCAAAGAAAATACAGTCCCACTGATGTAGCCGCGAAAATCAGTGACTCTGAAAGAACTACTTTTTTCAGGCGATCAGCTCTGTAAGTATCTGATGGCGGCAGGAAATGAACCTGAGCAGATGTACGAATGAACAGAAATGACTGCAGTAAGAGCGTAATTGCAGTGATTAAAATAACGTTTTTCTGTTTAAGCATACAGGTCAAAGTTCGGCGGGTAGCTCCAATTTTACAAACGACATACTTTTTCATCACGTTCAGGTGTATTACTTTTGGAGACTAAATCATTATTCATGCAGCAAACAATTCAGGAAAATGTAGAAAAATGGCTTGCCGGTTCTTTTGCCGAAGAGGTAAAAGAGGAAATCAGGAGCATGCAAAAAGATCAGCCCGACTTGCTCGCTGATGCTTTTTACAGGAACCTCGAATTTGGAACTGGTGGTTTGCGTGGTATTATGGGTATTGGCACTAATCGTATGAATCAATATACGATAGGTATGGCTACACAAGGATTTGCCAATTACCTGAATCAAAATTTTGGTGAAGGCCAAGTGAAAGTGGTGGTTGGTCACGACAGTAGAAATAACAGCAGAAAGTTTGCGGAGATCGTAGCAGGAGTTATGGCTGCAAATGGCATTAAGGTTTTTCTTTTCGAAGAGTTGAGGCCAACGCCTGAGTTAAGTTTTGCAATTCGTCATCTGGGATGTCAGGGTGGTGTTGTATGTACAGCATCACATAATCCTAAAGAATACAATGGGTATAAGGCATACTGGAACGACGGCGGACAACTGGTGCCTCCTCATGATAAGAATGTGATTTCTGAAGTGGAAAAAATTAATTCTGTTGATGAGGTGAAATGGTCCGGGGGAGAAAAAAACATAACGCTTATAGGAAAAGAAATTGATGAGGCATATATCAGAATGGTGCTTTCCCAGAGCGTTTACCCGGAAGTCTGTGTACAGCAAAAGGATCTGAAAATTGTATATACTTCCATCCATGGAACCGGTATTACCATTGTTCCTGAAGTGCTGCTTAGAAAAGGCTTTGAAAACGTTACTGTTGTAGAAGAACAGATGGAACCTAACGGGAATTTTCCAACAGTTGTTTATCCCAATCCGGAAGAAGCTGAGGCAATGAGCATTGGCTTGAAGAAAGCGGCTGCGCTTGATGCAGATATATTATTAGGGACTGATCCGGATAGCGACCGTGTAGGGATAGGAATTAAAGACCGAAAAGGTAATTGGGTACTGATAAATGGAAACCAAACTGCTGTACTCGCCTTTAATTACCTGATTGAAGCAAGAAGAGAAAGAGGAGTTGCGCAACCAAACGACATAGTGGTTAAAACCATTGTTACTACAGAGATGATAGATGTGATTGCGGCAGCAAATAGCGTTGGATGTTACAATGTGCTTACCGGATTTAAATGGATAGCGGAGCTGATCAAGGAAAAAGAAAAATCCGAAAACTATATTATTGGAGGAGAAGAGAGTTATGGGTTGATGATCGGTTCTGAGATAAGAGATAAAGATGCCGTAAGTGCAGTGGCCTTGCTATGCGAAATGGCTGCTGTTGAAAAAGCAAAGGGACGATCGCTTTTTGATAAACTGATCGATCTTTATGTGCAATACGGATTTTATCTTGAACACCTGATTTCAATTACCAAGAAAGGAATGAACGGGCAAGCTGAAATTGCAGCGATGATGGAAGGTTACCGCAACAATACACCAGAAGAAATTAATGGATCTCCTGTTATTAAATTATTTGATTACCATTTACAGAAAGGCAAAAACATACAAACAGGAGAGGAGTGGTCGATTCATTTGCCCAAATCCAATGTATTGCAGTTTGAACTTGCTGACGGAAGCAAAATTTCTGCAAGGCCAAGCGGAACGGAGCCGAAAATAAAATTTTATTTCAGTGTGAATGATCAACTTCAATCTGAAGCTAATTTTGATGTTGTATATAAACAACTCCAAAAAAGGATAGAAGGTATCATTGCTGACATGGGGTTGAACACCTGATTAAATTTTAAATAATTTTAGGGTTTGTCTTTCATTGCTAATTTTCAGGTATGACGCGTCAATACAAAGATGAGTTTAAACATAAAGGTCTTAGGAGAAAACTAGTTGAGCAACTACGTGAGAAAGGTATTTCGGATGAGCAGGTGCTGGCCGCAATAGGAAATATTCCAAGGCATTTCTTTCTGGAAGTCGGACTTGATCTTTATGCTTATGAAGACCGTGCTTTTTCTATAGCGGAAGGTCAGACTATTTCTCAACCATACACAGTCGCCTATCAAACGCAACTTTTACAGGTGAGGCCGCATGATCGTATACTTGAAGTAGGAACAGGGAGTGCCTATCAGGCTGTCATTCTCGCAGAAATGGGAGCAGAGGTCTATAGCATAGAAAGGCAAAAAAAATTAACCGAAATCAATCAGAAATTCACTTACCTGCTGGATTTCCCGAACCTGCGTCTGTTTTACGGAGATGGCTATGATGGGTTAACTGCATATGCCCCTTTTGATAAGGTAATAATTACTGCCGGTGCGCCATATATCCCACCTAAACTGATAGATCAACTTAAAACAGGAGGTGTTATGGTTGTACCTGTTGATGAAAATGAGACGCAAAGAATGAAGCGCATTACAAAAGCAGAAGATGGATCTTTGAAAGAAGAATCATTCGAAGAATTTTCTTTTGTGCCTATGCTTGGTTTTACCAGTGATAGGACTCGCTGATCAGAGCTTATTGCATTTGCATATCATCTCCCATTTCCATCCGGTTATTCTTTCTTTTGAAAATGGAAGCGTCGAATTTACCAAAGCGATAATTGAAATTCAGACGTACAAACTGAGGATCTCTTCTTCTCCAGCTGTTTTGCGCAAAGCCTTCACCAACAGAAAAGACTATGTTTTGCCGTGTTCTAAGAAAATCACTCCAATTGAGAGAAAATGTTGCTGTATTTTTTTTGATTTTGAACTCTTTTCTGACACCCAGATCAGCATAATAATTTGCATCTATATACCCTTGTGTTGTGGATATCTGACCACCGCCCATCCAGCCACCGCCACGTCCTCCACCACCGCCACCACCGGACGAAATAGGAAGGATAGATTTTGAATTATAGTCGCCGCTTAACTGTATGCTCCATCCTGATTTGCCAAATCTGAATGTATTATTGATTTTTAAAGTATAGCTGGTTCGTTCATTCTCAAGATTTGGAAGTACGTCGGTGCCATTGATCTTAGAATAATAAAAATTCGCATTATAGTTTATCTCCCACCATTTGGTAAGGGTGTTTCTGAAAACCAACTCAACGCCTGCAGCATAACTCTTGGTTGCATTCACCCATGTGGTAACGAATCCTATAGTATCTGTATTGCCAAGTTTCCTGGGCTCTTGATAACGTGCAATCAGGTTATTGGTCTGCTTCCCGAAAATCGTTGCAAGGAATACATTGTTTTTCTTTCCATATGTTTTCTGATAACTCACTTCAACTGAATGAGTGAATTCAGGTTTTAATGCCGGATTTCCCGTTTGATAATTAAGCACATCGGTGAAATCGGTATTCGGCAGAAGCTGGTAAAAATTCGGACGCTTCACCCTGCGTGAATAATTCAGCTGAAGATCTTGTTTTTCTTTCAGTGTCTTTGAAATAAACGCACTTGGAAATAATGCTAGAGGAAACTGATTTTTAAATGGTTCTTCTTTCCCAACCTGCTTTCCTTCGTAAGATGAGCTTTCTACACGTAAACCTACCTGGTAGTTGAGGTTTAGTTTTTTAACTTTTTGAGAGTAGGATGTATAGGCGGCATGTACGTAGTCTATATAAGAGAATTCATTGCTAATACCCGGTAAAGCAACATTGTTAATAGAGTTTCTTTGAAAACTTTCAAACCATCTGATTTGAGTTCGTAGTCCGGCCTCCAGCTTCACATCATCATTGATTGGATTTACATAATCTGTTTGACCAACAAATAACCTGCTTCCTCCGCCGGCATCTACACCTTGAATAAACTGTTTATTAATAGGAGAGCTGCCGTCAATAAAACGACTGGTATAAATTTCAATATTCTGGTCGTTCTCACTTCTACTTTGGTTATAGTTGATGTCGGCAGTCCATTCTTTACCGGCTTTTGTGAATAGTCGTTTGTAGCTTATTTGTGCACCTGTATTTCTGAAAATATTATCTGCATCTGTATACCTGTTTTCTGTAGAGTCGAGTATCGATGTGTTTAGAAAATTGAATTTAATTCGATTGGTATCGAGAAGACGAAAATTGCCGCCGGCAAAGTTTCCTGCTATGGTAATTGTATTTCTGTTGTTTATAAAAAAATCAAGGCCTGTCCGACCGAATACAAAAGCACCCTGATTGGTATTGTCGTTATTTAGAATGAGGTCAGAGAGATTGTCTGACGGTGTGAGATTATTTCGGTTGGTTTCACCCCATGCAATTGATTTGCGTTGATTGTAACCGGCATTCATAAAGAAATTGATTTTACCCTGCCTGATATTCAAATCCCCGCCGGTATTCCAGCGTGCTCGCATATCTATACCCGCTCTTACAGAACCACTGTAGCCCACACGTTTATTTTTTTTCAGAACAATATTGATGATAGATGATTGTCCGCCGCTTGCATCATATTTCGCTGATGGATTTGTAATGAGCTCAACACTCTGTATAGCATCTGCTGGTATTTGTTCAAGGGTAAGTTGTGTGGGCCTGCCATCAACAAAAATTTCAGGTGCATTGTTGCGCATCGTTACATTGCCGTCAACATCAACATTCAGTGTTGGCACATTACGCATAATGTCTACAGCCGTACCACCTGCAGACACGATGTTTTTATCTACATTGAAAATTTTACGGTCGACACCCAGTTGCAGTGCCGGTTTATCCCCTGTAACCACCACTTCACTCAATTGTTTGATCTCACTGTTCAATTTGATATTGCCAAGATCCTTGTCAATTTTATTCAGCATCTGGCTCATATCACCTCCATTCATCTTGAGATCAAAATTTAGTTTTTGCTCCAGTGCTACATATCCAAGCGCACTAACTTTAAGTTTATAGGAGCCCATTATATTGAGTTCTTCAAGGCTAAATTCTCCGTTAGCCTTAGTTAGTAATCCATCTATCAGTACATCTTTTTTTGTCTTGCTGGCACTGTCATATTTGTTTTGAAATAATTGTACTGAAGCGGCATCTACGGGTTTGCCTGTTGTGCCATCAATTATTTTGCCATAAAATCTGCCCATATTAGGCTGTTGTCCCATACGGCCACCGCCTGGGAACTGGGCAAAAGATATATTATTTAGAAAAATCAACAAGCAAGAGAATAATAGTCTAGTCATATAAAGTATATGTTGGAAATGTAAATTTCCTGATTAATCGTTGATGAAAATGATTTTTGGTATGAATGGTAGTCGTGAATCGGAGACCTATGTATTTATCTAAGCTTAATTGATTAACGGAAGTCAGGTTTTAGCTGAAAAGGGTGATTCCAGCCTGCAGCAATCCGATCAAAAAACCAAGGACACCTCCAAGAATTTCGACAAAACGGAGTTCTTTTGCCATTACATTATAAATTATTTCTTCGAGCTTGTCGGAAGAAAAGGCTTTCACTTTTTCAGTAACAATTCTTTCCATATCAAGTTCTTCTTTCAAGTGGCCGATGTAATTATTTATCAAATCTGGCAAAGTGCTTCTAAGTTCCTCGACAAATATCAATTTTAGTTTATCGATTGTTTTGTCGCCTATGAACATACTGATCATAGGAAAGCTTTCACTTAATTTCACGCGCAGGAAACTGTCAATCCTTGTTTCCAGCATCGGAATAACGGCATCAATATTCTTGGTATCGGTGATTTTGGATGCGATATCTTCAAATGAAAGAAGCTCCTGGCTTACGAGTTTGCCCAACCTGACTGCAAATTGTTCTTGCCTTTTTGGAAATATACCCTGAATGGTTAGCCCTAAAAACTTTATCGGTTGCCTGGGGTGAAAAAGCATTTTGATAGCCACCCAGTTCGTTACCCAGCCAATAAAAGCGGAAATAACCGGAATTAGTATAAGTGTATAGTTCATTTTTTCCGGCAAAGTTCGTGCTTTACTTTATTAAGCGCTTAGATTTTGTTCCTCCGGTTGAATTTTCTTATTTTTGCACCCCAATTACGGAGGCTGTAGCTCAGCAGGTTAGAGCGTCAGTTTGTGGCACTGAAGGCCGTGGGTTCGAGACCCATCAGCCTCCCTCGACCCTCCACTCGTTAAAAGTGGAGGGTTTATTTTTCCGCTTCATTCAGCTAAACAAATAAAATGATCAAAAAAGAAGCACATTTTCAGAAGATTGTTGACGGTTTAGTAGAGAAAGACATTCGTGTTGCAGATTCAGATTTCAACAGGCCTTGGGGAGGATTTCTGGTGATCGACGAACAGGATGCCGACAGGTTTATTGAAGCTTTTTTTCCTGCATATAAAAAAAAAGATCTCCTTATTGGGAATAAACTTAGTCCCAAAATTCTTGTTGTTGCCCCTAAACAAAGGCTTTCGTGGCAGTATCATTTCCGTCGTGCAGAAATATGGAGAGTTGTTGAGGGAGAGGTTGGTGTTGTAAGAAGCCTGGATGATGAAGAAAAACAAATTGAAAAATTCAAATCGGGAGATATCATCATTCTCTCAAAAGGGATGCGTCATCGTCTTGTAGGACTTGAAGATTGGGGAGTACTTGCGGAAATATGGCAACATACAGATCCGGATAACCCCTCTAATGAGGATGATATCGTGCGATTACAGGATGACTACGGCAGATAATTTATATTCTTAACTCCATTAATATTTTATTGGTTCCTAAGAAATACTAAACATTTCAATGTAGTCGGATGTAGTTTATCTTTACACTCAATGTTTACGCTTTCCTCACTACTTCCTTTTTTTTTCAGATACAAATGGCGTTTTCTTGGCGGTATTTTATTTATAATTTTATCTAATTACTTCGCTGTTCTTGCTCCGCAATTAACTGGTTTGGTGATGGATATGGTTCATAGCAGGCTACCCGGCTACAACATAAGTGTCAAAACCTATTCAGATCCGCTTGCCCTTATGATTACCCGCTTTTTACAATCTCTCCCTTTGACTTTTGGTACTGTCATCGCACTGTGTGGCCTGGTATTACTTTTTCTTGCTTTACTCAGAGGTTTATTTATGTTTTTTATGCGCCAGACTTTGATTGTGATGAGTCGTTTAATTGAATACGACCAAAAAAACATTATCTACAGTCACTATCAACATTTAGATGCCGAATTTTTTAAAACACATAAGACTGGTGATCTGATGAATAGAATATCAGAAGATGTTAGCAGGGTTCGGATGTTTACTGGCCCAGCGGTTATGTATTTAATTAACCTGACAGTGCTTATTTGTCTGACAGTTTATTATATGTTCAGAAAAAACGCTGAGTTGTCTTACATCGTTCTTGCTCCATTGCCTGTGCTGGCATTTACAATTTATTGGGTGAACAGCATTATTCACCGCAAAAGCGAGCAGGTACAGGAATTGCTGTCTGAATTAACGGTTGATGCACAGCAGGCCTATTCAGGAATCAGAGTCATTAAGTCATTTGTGCAGGAAAAGATTATTCTCGGTGTTTTTTCAAAACGCAGTGAAGCCTATCGGCAATCAGCTACCGGACTCAATAAAACAGAGTCATTATATTTTCCTTCTATGGCACTTATAATAGGAATAAGTACTTTGCTTGTAATATATGCCGGAGGGAAAGCATATATGCGTGGTGAAATTTTATTCGGAGATATGGCAGCATTCGTTATGTATCTCACGATGCTGACATTTCCTGTAAGTGCAATAGGATGGGTCGCCAGTACTATACAAAGAGCTGCTGCATCTCAAAAAAGAATCAATGAATTTTTAAATATAAAACAATCAATAAGTCTTTCTGGTGGAGAAAAACATATGCTTAAAGGGGAGATAGAATTTAAAAATGTTTCACTTGTATATCCTCACTCAGGAGTAAAGGCGCTTGATCAAATTTCCTTTAAAATAAAGGCCGGTGAAAATGTTGCAATTGTTGGCAAAACAGGTTCGGGTAAATCAAGTGTTATCCAACTTCTAATGCGTTTCTATGAACCCAGTTCCGGAGAAATATTGGTAGATGGGAAACGATTATCAAATATTGATTTGAGAAATTATAGACGAGAGGTCGGTTACGTGCCTCAGGAAAGCTTTCTATTTAGTGATACGATCAGTAATAATATAACATTTGGGAATCCGGAAATGGATAAGCATAAAATAGAAAAAGCAGCGGATGCAGCATCAGTACTTCAAGATATCTTATCTTTTGAAAAAGGCTTTGATACTGTGGTTGGAGAAAGGGGGATTACACTTAGCGGGGGACAAAAACAAAGAATTGCGATTGCCAGAGCAAGGCTAATGAACCCTCAGTTTTTTATACTGGATGATAGCCTGAGTGCTGTAGATTACCATACCGAACAGCGTATATTGAAATCTTTATTTGACGAAACTAAAGGAAAAACGATGGTTTTTGTGACAAACAGAATCTTCTCCCTAGCCGATTTCGATCGGGTTTTTGTACTTGAAAATGGGAAAATAGTTGAATGTGGGACTCATAATGAATTACTTGCCGTGGATGGTGTTTATAAGGGAATTTATCAACAGAAGCAATCAAAGGACGCTTAAAAACTAAATTTTCCGCCTTTTTTTCTTTTGTTATAGATCAAAATTTTGATAAATCCAAAAGAAATTTATCTTTGTCTGGATCACAATTAACGTAAATAAAAATTTACCAAGGTGTCGTACGAACAAAATGATAAGCGATCAGACAGCATTTACAGCAAGCGCATACGTGCGGGGAAAAGGAGAACTTACTTTTTTGATGTAAGAGCCACCCGAGGAAATGATTATTATCTTACAATTACGGAGAGCCGTAAGCGTTTTACCGGAGAAGGATATGACAGACATAAGATTTTTCTTTACAAGGAGGACTTTAACAAGTTTATCAAAGGACTTAATGAAGCAGTCGACTATGTGAAAACGGAACTGATGCCCGATTTTGATTTTGATGCATTCAGCCATGAAGATGAAGGTATGTCAGGAGATGAAACACATACATCTTATGATGCAAACAATGCAATCAACGCTGCTTCAGAAGAAACAACTTCTACAGATTCGGGTGAAACGCCACCTTCATCTGCCAATGAAGAGGAAGTGGATAAGTGGTAAAAGATATTAGCTAAATATTAAAAAAGCCCGGTAACCCGGGCTTTTTTGATGGAGTGAGATGTTCAATTTATTAGTATGCTTTTACCATATAAACAAAATCCTGTATGCGTTTAACCTGAATGGTTTTGTCTAATCCGCGCAATGAAGAATTTGCCGGAAGCTTTGCAATATCAAAAGGATGATCTTTTTGCATAAAATCGTTTACGGCTTCATTGATATATTTTGCGCGAATGGCATAAACAACACCTTCAGCCTGAAGCTCTCTTTTACTGAGGATGCCAATTATTTCTCCATTGCGGTTAAATACCGGTCCGCCACTGTTTCCAGGATTTGCTGCTACAGCAATTTGACAACTGAGTGTATCGCCCTGAAAACCTGTGAAAGAGCTCAGATATCCTTCGCCATATACAAACTTATCATCCGGGTAACCAATAGTAAAAATTGGCTCGGCAAGGTCGCCTGTTGTTTTACGGATGCTGTATGGGATAGAAGTTTTAGGAAGATAATCTTCATCTTCAATTTTCAGTAATGCGATATCGCGGGATAAATCTGTAAAAATGATTTTCGCCCTGAATTCCATTCCTTTATTATTGGTGAGGATTGCTCCTTTTGCATTTCTAAGTACATGTGCATTGGTGGCAAGGATTCCTTTCCCATCAATAAGGAAGGCTGTTCCTGAACCGGTAATCACCTGATCTGAAGGCAGTTTTGGCGTAGCCAAAGATTTGATTTTGTTGTCTTGCTCAGATTGTTTCATCTTGATGGCATTCACGGTATTAACCAGTTCCTGCACTTGTTTTGTGTTGCCCTTGGGGGAGATGATATAGGTAATAGCGTTTATACTTATCGCGATAATGCCAGCAATAGTGGCAGCAATCGAAACAGTTCTTTTGTACTTTTTCCAGAAAAGTTCCATTTTCGCCACTTTGCCCAGTGTTAGAGGCTTAATAGCGCCTGTTTGACTGAGGTGGTTGCGGGTCTCGTGAAGCTGATGTTTGAATCTGCGCAGGTTGCCGTAATGATCTAAGTTTTTCAAAAACAGATCATGAGCAACAACATATTGATCTAATTCTGCATTAGTTTTACGTTCTTGCTCAAAAGCAACTCTTTCCTCTTCACGCATTTCTCCTTTAAGAAACCGTTCTGCATCTTCGATCATTTTCTTTTCATTCATCATCTCGGGCCATTTTATAGTGGTTAAAGAAGATTTTTTTCAAACGCATCAGACATTTGTATTTCTGATTCTTCGCATTATCTGAATTGGTATATCCAAATTCATCAGCGATTTCGTTCATGTGTTTTCGGTGAATGTAATAGGCTTCAAGTAAGCTTTTACAAGGTTCACCGAGCTGGGAGAGGGCCTGGTCCATCTGATGAAAAGCTTCGTTTTTTCTTTCCTGCTCTTCCAGATCTTCTTCAACCGGCACCAGGTCTTCCAGAGTTTCAACAGGGGTCCCGTTTCTCTTCATCTGCTGCAATCGTTTCAGCCACAGACGACGACAGACGGAGTACAAATAGGTTTTTAACTTACAATTCAATTCAAGTTCTCCGGAAACAGCTTTCTCATAAAGTAGAATCATTGCCTCTTGAAAAAGATCCATCGCGTCGTCAGCACTACCGTTGTTGCTCAGAACAAACAGTTGTATGGCAGGGTAATTGTCCTTGTAAATAGCTTCAATGACAGTATTATCATTGGCAGCCAATGCTTTAAGCAATTCCTGCTCCTGATGAAACGTGTTTCCGTTACTGATCATATTTATACAATAAAGGCAAATTTGTAACCCATTCAGGGGTTAAAAAAATTTTTTTTGAAAAAAAGGGTTACTTTTGCGCCCACCCAGGTATTAAACCCTGATAATTATCTAAAAACCAAAAAACAAAAAACATGAAAAAGCTTTTATTAGCATTCGCAATCCTCGGATTCGTAGCTTGTGGCGAAGGTGAAAAAACTGAAGCAACTGCTGACACAACAACAGCTCCTGCTGCTGACACAACAGCTCCTGCTGCTGACACTACAGCTCCTGCTGCTGACACAACAGCTCCTGCTGCTGCTGCTGACACTACAGCTAAGTAATAAATGAATCGTTTAGATCTCCTTGCTTGCGGGAGTTCTTACTAAAGATTTTCATATGGCAAGCAATCGTTAACGGCCGTTCCATTCCTGGAATGGCTTTTTT
>JAULVS010000050.1:0-22703 GCA_032110905.1 Chitinophagaceae bacterium
TGCCACGTAAATGCAATAAACCGGCTGACCAGCTTCAAAAAATTCTTTCTGGTTGATGATGGTATCAATTGCGATTGCTGTTTTACCTGTTTGACGATCGCCGATAATCAACTCACGTTGACCTCTTCCAATAGGAATCATCGCATCGATAGATTTGATTCCGGTTTGTAAAGGTTCTTTTACCGGCTCACGGAAAATTACCCCCGGCGCCTTACGCTCTAACGGCATCTCATATAATTCACCTGCAATAGGGCCCTTGCCATCAATTGGCTCACCAAGCACATTGATTACACGTCCGACAAGCCCTTCTCCAACTTTGATAGATGCGATTTTGTTTGTCCTGCGAACAACAGACCCTTCCTTAATTTGCTTTGCTTCACCCATCATTACAACCCCTACGTTGTCTTCCTCAAGATTAAGCGCAATTGCTCTCGTACCATTCTCAAATTCTACAAGCTCACCATAACTCACATTATTAAGCCCGTATACACGCGCAATCCCATCACCTGCCTGTAATACTGTACCTACTTCTTCGAGGTTTGCTCCTGCGTTGAAATTAGTTAGCTGCTGACGAAGGATGGCTGAAATCTCATCCGGCTTGATATCTACTGCCATATTTTTAAAATTTAACCTAAAGGATCATAAAATCTTCCAGGCGGTTTGAAAATGTATTATTTAATGTTCTGTATGAATATATTTTTTTGAAATTGTTGCTTCACATCACGAAGATCTCTGGAAATACTGGCATCAATTAAATAACCATTAAACTCCAGCTGAAAGCCTCCGATCAAAGCTTCATTTGTAGTGGTTTCTAACTCTACCTGTGCAAATGAAGTTTCACTTTTAACTTTCTCAGTTATGCTGTTCTTCAATGTGTCCGTCAATTCGGTCGCTGTAGTCAACTTTACTTTGTGAATACCTTTAATAGAATAGCACTGATCTATGAAAGCAGCTGCAATTTCTGGTAATACAGCTTCTCTGCCTTTTTTAATAAGCAGCTGTATAAACACAAAAGATAAAGCAGAAATTTGAGTTTCAACAAGTGCCCCGATTACCTTAATTTTTTTATCAGCCTGGATAACCGGACTTCTTAATACAGCTACGAACTCAGCACTTTGTTTACAAATATTTTGCAGATAATTCATATCCGCCTGCACCCCATCCAGATTGCCCTGTTCACGCGCTAGCGTTAAAAGGGATTTGGCATATCGAGAAGCAAGACGTGGATTCAACATATACGATCGTTTATTTAGGGAAGTACTTAATTAAATTTCACTTCTTCGGTGAGCTTGCTAATATAAGTCTCTTGCTCTGCTCTGTTGGCCAGTTCCCTGCGAAGTATTTTTTCGCTTACTTCTACTACCAGATTCCCAACCTGATTTTTCATATCGGTAATGGCTGCCATTTTCTGCTGCTGAATAGAAGCGTTTGCATCCTGAATAATCTTATTAGCCTCCGCTTTTGCAAGCTCCTTTGCTTCATTTACAATGCGATCACGTGTTTCGCGGGCATCTTTCAGCAATTGAGCCCTTTCTTCCATGGCTTTAGCCATAAGTTGCTCGTTTTCATTTTTAAGTAATGCCATTTCAGATTTCACCTTCTCTGCGGTTGCAAGAGAATCGGCAATACCCTGTTCTCTTTCACGCAATGAACTTAAAATAGTATTCCATGCAAACTTTTTAAGCAGCAGAAATACAACCAGAAACGCAACGAGGTTCCAGAAAAAAAGACCAAGCTTGGGTAATAACAATTCCATATCGATAATTTATAAATTCAAAAGAAATTACTGCATCCGCCGCCCTTTGCTTAAGATGCAGTAATGCGTTCACGCAAATCTCACTTGAATACAGCGAGCAGACCAGCTACAGCTGCAAGAAGAGCAACCCCTTCTACGAATGCTGCAGTAAGGATCATGTTTGCGCGAATGTCGTTGGAAGCTTCCGGCTGACGGGCAATGGCCTCTACAGCACCTTTACCAATCTGACCGATACCAACACCGGCACCAATTGCTGCCAAACCAGCACCAATCGCACCACCAAGGTGAGAAAGGCTGTTTGAAGCATCCAGTAAAATCGTCATAAGACTCATACTACTTGATTTTAAAAATGAACAATAAAAAATAATTAATGATGCTCTTCCTCATGATGTTCACCTTCAAAAGCCTGACCGATAAATACTGCTGTCAGATTCGTAAAAATGAACGCCTGGATGAAAGCCACCAATATTTCAATGATATAAATAAATACTACTAATGCAATAAACAAAGGAGATGCTCCGTAACCAAGGGCTTTGCTCATCTCGCCGAAAATGAAAATCAAACAAATAAAACTTAGCATGATTACGTGCCCTGCTGTCATATTCGCAAAAAGACGAATAATTAAGGCAAACGGTTTGGTGAAAACTCCTAGCAACTCTACAGGTACCAGGATTGGCTTTACCGCATGCGGAACAGGAGGCCAGAAAATATGTTTCCAGAAATGCACATTGGTACTAAAAAGAATCACGATAAAGGAAATGAATCCCATCATTGCAGTAAACGCAATATTTCCGGTAACATTTGCAGAACCCGGCATCAACCCAAATAAATTATTGATGAGTATGAAAAAGAAAACAGTCAATAGATATGGCAAGTACTTGTAAGATTTTTTACCGAGGTTTGGTTTGGCAACTTCATCACGAACGAAAGTAATGACCGGCTCAATGGCATTTTGCAAGCCTTTGGGCGCTTGCGTTGTCCCCTGCCCTTTGCGATATTTAGCAGCCACTCCGGACATAATCCAAACAAGCAGGATGATCGCAATGAATAGCTGCACTACATTTCTGGTCAGCGAAAAATCATAAACTGTAATACCGGCATCTTCAGATCCATCTTCTTTTACCGGGAGTATCTTTTCGTGCTCGATTTTATACCCCTTAAAAGAGTTATGACCATGATGAAACTTTGAGGAAAGAAAGAAATCCCATCCACGTTGCGGAGAGTATAAAATGACTGGAAGAGGAATGGTAGCATGAAATTCTCCAATGGTGAAAAAGTGAAATTCGTGGCCGTCAGAGATATGCTCGATGATCACATCGGCGGGATTTAATTTCCCTTTACCGGCTTCTCCGCCACCCGCTTTCACAGATGATGAGATTGCCAGAAAAAAAACGCTGAAAGCCGCTACTGTCAAGGATTTGAATGATGAAAATAACATTCCTTTTCTCAAAATTTGCCGCAAAGATAAGGGTGGAGCAGGCTGAAAACAAAAAGGTTAGAAAATAGTGTTAAAAAGAAAAATTAAAAACGTCTGTTTCAAGCTCACGAAAATTGCATTTCATAAAGTCGCGAATAGGCTCCGTTTGCTGTCATAAGCTGGTCGTGTGATCCCGATTCTACGAGAGCACCTTTGTCCATCACCAGAATCTGATCAGCTTTACGGATGGTTGAAAGGCGGTGTGCAATGACAATTGAAGTTCTTCCTGTAATGAGTTTTTCAATCGCTTTTTGAATCAGCTGTTCTGTTTCAGGATCAACCGAAGCTGTCGCCTCATCCAAAACCAGGATTGCCGGATTATAAAGCAAGGCCCTCAAAAAACTCAACAACTGACGCTGTCCTTGCGAAAGTGTAGCTCCCCTTTCCATAACCCGGTAATCATAACCTCCCGGAAGTTGGTCTACAAAACGATCAATGCCCAATAATTTGGCAGCTTCTTTCAGTTGCTGATCTGTGATAGCAGCATTCCCCAGCGTTACATTCTCCCTGATGGTGCCATCAAACAGAAACACATCCTGCAATACTACACCGATACCTGATCTCAAAAGATCAGGCTTAATATTTTTAACATCCAACCCGTCTATCAACACACTTCCCTTTTGCACTTCATATAAACGGTTTAATAAACTGATAACGGTTGTTTTTCCACTACCGGTTGCGCCAACAAGCGCGAGCGTCTTTCCCTTCGGAGCTATGAAAGACAAATTTTTTAAAACCCATGACTCATTATCATAAGCAAACCATACATTTCTGAATTCTACCTTACCCGAGATTGATTTGTATTGTTGATCATAACCCTCTTTAGGCGAGTTAAGCTGATCTTTCAAATCAAGCACATTGAATACCCTTTCGCTCGCAACAACCCCCATCTGAAGTACATTAAATTTATCAGCCATAAACCTTAGTGGCCGGAATAACATATTCAGCAATAAAATAAAAGCCATCACTTCACCAGCCATCTTACCCGCTGCCGCATCTCCGCTCTCAAAAGATTGAACAGCACCATACCATACTAATAAACCCAGCGAGATTGCAAGAATAATCTCGACAAAAGGAAAGAAAACTGAATAAGCAAAGATGGCTTGTATATTGGCATTTTTATGTTCACGATTGATCTCTCTGAATTTCGCATATTCTCTTTCCTCTGCTGCAAATGCCTGAACAACCTGCATACCCTGAATATGTTCTTGTACAAAAGCATTTAAAGATGCAATTGCATTTCTGACACGTTTAAAAGAATTATTTACACTTTCTTTAAAAAAATAAGTTCCTGCAATCAAAATCGGGAAAGGAATAAGACAAATAAGGGTAAGCTTCCAGTTTAAAATAAACATAGAAACCAAGACGGAGATTATCGTCAAAAGATCGCCAAGAATCGGAATAAATCCTTCTGAAAAAATATCACTGATTGTTTCGATATCATTAACCGTTCTTGTTGTAAGCGTACCTATTGGCGTTCGATCAAATTGTCGGAGGTTATAATGAATAATCTTATCAAATATCTGTATACGAAGGTCTTTCACTACGCGCTGTCCGATCCAGGCTGTGTAATAAGAAAAAACAAAACGCAGAATTGTTTCAATTAGCAACAACCCTATCTGGAACATAGTGATACGCAGTAACATTTCAGCTATGTTGTTGCTGATATAATCATTTACAGTAAGATTGATTAGCCATGGACGTACGGGCGCAAGTGCTGCCAGAATTAATGCAAGGGCAATAGAGACATAAAACCGAAACGTGTAGGGCCTGGCGTAAGAAATAACACGCCTGAGTCCACCCCAGTTGAAACTTGATTTATCTTTTTTTTCTTTTCCCAAAATGGATGCAAAGGTAAACTGTTAACAGTTATCAGTTGGCGGTTCTCAGTTATAAGCATCAACAAACTACCAACTGCTAACGGATAACTGTCAACCGCTAACTACTTCCTGTAGCCTTACGATATGCTTTGATAAATATTGCGCCAAGATTTTTATGTGGCGGCACATAATCTTTGATCAATTCCGAAGCACGTGCATCTGTTTTTACAGACTGACCTACCTGGTTCCAGAAAGGTATCCACTCAATATTTTTTCCATTCCGTATAAGCTCATTCAAAGAACGCAAAATAGGCTCGTTAACTGAATAGCTTCCAACTTGTTTCGTAGAAATGATATGGGCATCTTCGTTGATATTGAGAATTTTGGCAAGATTCTGATACCCTCCGCAAGACCCAAGCATTACAATACGAGACGAAGGCAGCATCTGACGAAGTGTATACTTCAAATGGTAGCTGTGTCCGCGATGAACCACAACTGTTGGTTCAATATTGTTATCGCTCAGGTAATTTATCAGGTGCTCCTGCGCCTGCTGATCCAGATCCTGTTTATAATCTAGAGGGAGGTTTGCATAAATCGTATAAGGAGTTCCTTTAAGCGCCTTAATCACAACCCATTCTTTGAGGGTTGTCACATTCCACTCTGGTTTACCATTGAATAAACCCATAAAATTCCGGAAAGAAGTTACACCATCTTCATCCCCATAAAAAAAGACATGCTGCACAACTTCTCCATTAGCATTTTGCAACGTATTGTAATCGACACGGTAAACAGGTGGTATGCCAAGTATTTCAGAAAGGTTGATGGTCGAATCCTCCGAAGAACGAAATAAAGTAGAAAGAATCTGATAGATCACCTCTCCCCTTCGATCATTCAACTTTCTACTGTTTTCAACATTCAGGTTTACCTGTTCTTTCAAAAACGCCTTGAGTTCAGAATTCTGAATACTGCCATAACTATCTGCTACATCCACAGCATCCTCAAGTGAAGCTGAACGCTGTAACCCATTGACAAAAGCATACATCAGCTGGTTGCTCCTTATAATCGGCATCGCACTAAGAAAATCATCGAGACGATTGTAATTTGCTGCCATCTTGATAAACTTCTTAAAACGATCAAGATTCACACTCATCAGCAATGAATCACTTCTCCTACCGGGGAAACGCTCCATCATTCGCTTATACAAATTCGTATAAGTGCTGGTATAAATTACTTCCTCAGTATTCACAATCAGGTAATAAATCTCCTGAGATGTGAGCGGCTCCGCTATCTTAAAACGAACTGCTTCGGAAGCATCATGCAGTTCATTCATCACATTAACAAATACATCTGTTGCTTTTCTCTGCAACATATCAGATAATGCGGAAGACAGTAAAGGCGTGTCAAGTTTAGTCTGCCTTTCATAATAACTAATCTGTGTTTTTACAAGTAGGCGATAATAATTCAGGTCAGAATCAATAACCGCCTGCACCTGCTCTATTTTCATTGTATTGTTCACAAAGGCATCCAGAAAAGGAAGATAAAGTGTGCCGTTCGATTTCTCACTCAGTCGAACAATCATCTTCACGGTCGGGTCATTGCTTCGTCTCAACAACTTACCTTGTGGTGTATTTACAGCCTGAGCGAAACTGTAGAGTTCCAGCGGCACTTTTCTTGCTGCAACCACAGCAAGGCTATCAGCAAAAGAAGATTGAGCGAACTCAGCCAGACCCGGTAAAATTGCCGAGGGATTCTCTTGCGATTTCTTTAAGAAAACAATTTGTCGTAACAATGAAGCTTCCGGGCTCAAAGGAAATAATGGTGCTAATATTTCACCCACTAGCCATGGTGCTTTTTCAAAAACAGATTGCATCGGCTGGTTTGCAGCCTGAAGCCGGACACATTCCTGATAAGATTCAATCAGCTGAGGGGCAAATGCAGCAACCGACTTCTTTGATTTAATCTGATTATTAAATTCCTGCAACAACTCTTTCAAACCCCGGAGGTAACCAACTTTGGTATTGGCATCCTTCCCTGAATTTTCAATATTGAACTGTATACGATCTACCGATCGAAGCAAAGCATCTGCTATCTGCAAATTCAGGTCGTCATTGTCGGTTAGCTTAAACATACCATCAACCTTGCCATCAAGCTTATCACTTCTTTTCTGCTCTTTGTCGAGGTTTTCATGCCACAACACCCTGTTCATTGGTACTTCCAGCCTGATTGTGTCAGAAACAAGAACATACTGCGAGCGAGCGAGCAGAAAAACAGGCTGCATAATAAGTAAGAGGTAGAGGCGCTTCATGGAGATAAAGGTAAAATGAATTTTCAAACAAATAGGAATCACCGGCAAGTTGCAGTAAATCAAGATTATGTCTCGTTAACAATTTTATAATATCATTCCGGAACAGAATAGCGGAGGTCACACTACTTTTGTATTAATCACCCGCTGATGATGGTCCAACCGAAAAAAATTTTAATCGCTGATGACGAGCCGGATATCCTGGAAATCCTGGAATACAACCTTACATCTGAAGGGCATGAAATTATAATGGCAAAAGACGGGGATGAGGCTATAGAGAAAGCAAAACAATACAAGCCCGATCTCATTATTCTGGATGTCATGATGCCACGTAAATCAGGAATGGACGTTTGCCGTATACTGCGTTTACAACCGGAATTTACCGATACCCTCATCCTCATGCTGACAGCTTTAAGTGATGAAACCAGCCACATCAAAGGTCTCGAGATGGGGGCAGATGACTACGTGAGCAAACCCATTAGTCCGAAAGTCCTTCTCAGTCGTGTCAACGCATTATTCAGACGCACAAATAGAGGTGATGAAAAAACCATCAAAGTAGGATCCATCATTATTGATAAGGAACAGTTTATAGTTAAATACAACGGTAAAGATATTCTTCTCGCAAAAAAAGAATTTGAACTGCTTGCGTTACTTGCATCTAAAGCAGGACGTGTATTTCTTCGCCATGAGATTTTGAATCTCGTATGGGGCGCAGATGTCATTGTAGGCGACCGCACCATCGATGTGCATATCCGTAAAATACGCCAGAAAATGGGCATCGATTGTATCAAAACCGTGAAAGGTGTTGGATACAAATTTGACTGGATAAGCTGATCCTCAACTATCTTCGCTGTTAAACAGCAAACTTTTCAGACAAAGCGTTATGTTCCGCAATTACAACCTTTCTCCGGTTCAGCTGGCAGCAATCAATGCATTTGCCATTTCTGTTCTTGCAGGATTGGCCGTATTTTTTTTCGGTAAACAATGGCAAACAGCAGTTGGAAGTTTTGCAGTGTTATTTATCATCAGCTATCTGCTGATCCGGTATTTTACCGATCGTTTTATTTACAGACGCATCAAACTGATCTATAAATTCATCGCTCAAACAAAGGCAACTCCAAGAGAAGAGCTATTTTATAAATCTGTTTTACCCGAAAAAAGTCTGGAAGAAGTAAGCAAAGATGTTGAAGAATGGGCAGCGCAAAAAAAAGAGGAAATCGAACAATTGCGCAAAACAGAACAATACAGGAAAGAATTCCTTCAGAATCTGAGCCACGAACTTAAAACACCCATTTTTGCCATCCAGGGTTATGTTGACACCTTACTTAGTGGCGCCATGAACAAAGAAGAACTGGCAAAGAAATTTCTCTCAAGTGCCTCACGTAATGTTGACCGACTTGTAAACCTCGTGAACGACCTCGATGAAATTTCAAGACTGGAAAGCGGTGAACAGTTATTGTCAAAACAAAACTTTGCAATACAGGAGCTGATACATGATGTTTACGAAGCATTGAATCTGAAAGCTTCTGAAAAGAATATCCGGTTGCTGATTAAAAAAGGTTGTGAAGCACCGATTATGGTTAATGCAGACAAAGAAAAAATCAGGATGGTTCTTATAAACCTTGTTGATAATGCCATTAAATATGGAAAACTAAATGGAACAGTTGTATTTAGCAGCTATAAAACTGACGACCTACATGTGCTGATAGAAATTAGTGATGACGGACATGGCATAAACGAAGAACATCTGCCGCGTATCTTCGAACGATTCTACAGAACTGATCTTGCCAGAAGCAGAAAAGAAGGTGGTAGCGGACTCGGACTGGCAATCTGCAAACACATCATTGAAGCTCACGGCCAGCGAATACATGTTAGAAGCACCCCAGATGTCGGAACAACTTTCGGATTTGCACTTGAGGGGAAGAAATAGATCATTCAAGAATAATAAACCCACAAGTCTTCCTCATTTATTACAGGAAAAAGCCTTGACTTCATTTTATGTTTGAAAGTAGTGGAATGCTATCTTCGAAGCATTTAACCTAAGTATCAAACACCATGCTTGTAAAAACATTCGGCAGTGCTGTATATGGCGTCAATGCCCGCACTATTACTGTTGAAGTCAATGTTTCAAATGGTAGGCATTTTTATCTTGTCGGCTTACCAGATAACGCAGTAAAAGAATGTGAAAGAAGAGTAGAAAGTGCACTGAAAACATCCGGATATTATTTTCCAAGAACCAAAGTCATCGTCAATTTAGCACCTGCTGATATCCGCAAAACAGGAACCGCATTTGATCTCGCCATTGCCATCGCCATACTTGGTGCAACAGGTCAGATAGATGAACCTGAAAAACTGCAGGACTATGTTTTCATGGGAGAACTTGGACTCGACGGAAGCATACTTGCGATAAAAGGAGCTCTCCCCATCGCAATTCAAACAGAGAAAGACGGACTGAAAGGATTAATCATTCCTGAGCAAAACTGCAAGGAGGCCGGAATGGTTGAGCAGCTCAATATTTTTGGAGTAACGCATGTGAAAGAAGTCGTTCAGTTTTTAAAAGATCCTTCTAGTATTCAGCCAATAAAAATAAATGTAAAAGAAGAATTTCTTAAAAGCCAGCGTTCCTATGAAATTGATTTTACAGATGTGAAAGGTCAGACGAATATAAAACGAGCGCTTGAAATAGCAGCAGCAGGCAGTCACAATGCAATCCTGATTGGTCCGCCCGGCGCAGGTAAGACAATGCTTGCAAAAAGATTGCCGACAATTCTTCCTCCTTTGAGTGTATTGGAAGCTTTGGAAACAACCAAGATTCACAGTGTTGCAGGAAAACTTTCCGTAAACAGTACTATGATTGCACAAAGACCATTTCGTTCACCGCATCATAGCATCAGCGACGCTGCCCTTGTTGGCGGTGGTACCAACCCGCAACCCGGAGAGATATCCCTTGCACACAATGGTGTTTTATTTCTTGATGAGTTGCCTGAATTCAAAAGAACGGTACTGGAAGTAATGAGGCAACCAATGGAGGAAAGACTGGTTACCATTTCAAGGGCAAAAATTGCTCTTGAATTTCCCGCTTCTTTTATGCTCATTGCCTCGATGAACCCCTGCCCCTGCGGTTTTTTTAACCATCCGGATAAAGAATGCACTTGCGCCCCGGGTATGGTACAGAAATACCTGAATAAAATATCAGGGCCTCTTCTGGATCGAATAGATCTGCACGTAGAAGTAACACCGGTTCCATTTAATGAACTGGCACATGCAGAAAAAACCGAACCAAGTGAGGCCATCAGAGAACGCGTAATGAAAGCAAGAGCCATACAGACAGAACGATATAAACAACGAGACGGCATTTATGCAAATGCACAAATGACAAGTAAAATGCTGAAAGAAGTTTGTGAAATAAACGCTGAAGGAAGACAATTATTGAAAACAGCGATGGATCGGTTAAACTTATCAGCAAGAGCATACGACAGAATTTTGAAGGTAAGCCGTACGATTGCAGATCTGGACAAAAGTGAAAAAATAGAAAACCATCATCTGGCAGAAGCCATTCATTTCAGGAGCCTTGACAGACAAGGATGGGGAATAACATAGAAGGAGACCCCCAAATCTATACTGGAGAAAAAATGATTCTTAAATACTTAATTGCCATTATTCCAATCAAATAAAATCAGCAAGTTGAAAAAACTTTATGAACTTTACAGGACAACATCATTAAATGAAGATCCTTCTCAAATATTTTCGTCCTTATCGTACCCTTGTGATCGCAACACTTACCCTTGCAGGCATAAACATGGGCTTTTCTTTAATTGACCCCATTCTCTTTGGAAAACTGGTAAACCTCGCTCTCGAATTCCAGATGAGCCGAGCTGGCGAAACACCGATGAGCGGAAACGATTTTTTCTGGTTCAACGATACTATCAAACGAAACGGCAACGATTATCTCCAGCTGGGTGTTGCCTGGATTCTGATCTTCTCAATTTCTGTTGCGATGATCTCCCGAATTGCAAAAAACTTTCAGGATTATCTGCTGAATGTGATCATTCAGAAATTCGGCGCAAAAGTATTTACCGATGGTTTACAGCACGCAATGAAACTCCCCTACCAGGAATTCGAAGACCAGCGAAGCGGTGAAACACTGAGTATTCTGACAAAAGTGAGAACCGATGTTGAAAAATTTATGAATTATTTCATCAATGTTCTTTTCGGAATCATCATAGGAATCATCTTCGTTTTTGTTTATGCTGCTGTTTATATCAGCTGGTATGTTCCTGTTGCTTATTTAACAGGCATTCTCATTCTTGCATTCATGACAAATTTGCTGAGCAAGAAGGTTAAGCAGATACAAAAAATTATTGTTGGACAAACAACAGCGCTAGCCGGTTCTACTACAGAATCGCTAAGAAATATTGAACTCGTGAAAAGTCTGGGACTGACAGAGCAGGAAGTAAATCGTCTGAACAAAAACACATATAAAATTCTCGGACTTGAATTAACGAAAGTAAAACGCATACGTAGTATTAGTTTTTTACAGGGAACACTGGTAAACACACTTCGACAGGTCATTCTTTTTATTCTGATGTGGCTGATATTTAAAGATGAAATGGATGCCGGTCAGCTTGTTACGATGCAGATCTTCTCCTTCTTTGTATTTGGTCCTTTACAGGAAATTGGAAATATACTTTTGTCATACAGAGAAGCAGAAGCATCACTCAACAACTTCAACACACTGATGCAGAAAAAACCTGAACCTGCTCCTGCATCGCCTGTTCACCTTGGCCAGGTAGAAGCACTTGCTTTCAAACAAGTATCCTTCAAACATCAGTCGGCTACACAACCTGCAATCAGCTCAATTTCTTTTGAAGTAAATAAAGGAGAAACGATTGCCTTTGTAGGCCCTTCCGGCTCCGGAAAAACTACGCTGATGAAATTACTTGTGGGACTCTACCGACCACAATCCGGAAATATTTTTTACAATGCAATTGATGAGCAATCAATCTATTTTGAAGACCTGCGCAACCAGATCGGTTTTGTTACACAGGAAACACAATTGTTTTCAGGAACCATTCGTGAAAATCTCCTCTTCGTAAAACCTGATGCAAGTGAATCTGAATTGACAACTGTTTTGAACAAAGCAAGCTGTCAGCGTTTGCTCTCAAGAGCAGAAAATGGACTCGACTCAATGATAGGTGAAGGAGGATTAAAACTGAGCGGAGGCGAGAAACAAAGAATTTCCATCGCTCGCGCCTTGCTGAGAAAACCTACACTTTTATTATTTGATGAAGCAACATCAGCACTGGATTCCATTACAGAAGAAGAAATTACAGACACCATCAGAGATGTTTCAGCAAGAAAAGAACAAATCACAATCCTAATCGCGCATCGCCTCAGTACCATCATGCATGCCGACCGCATCTATGTACTGGAAGCAGGTGAAATAATTGAAACCGGCTCACATCAGCAATTATTAGATGAAAAGGGTCTTTATTATGCAATGTGGAGACAACAGATCGGAGAAAGAAGAAAAAAAATAGCAGAAAGCTGATTTCTGTGACACCTGTCACCAGCAAAAAGAAATACATTTATCAATTTTACATCTGAATCATTAGAAAGATGTCAGACATAAAAACAACCCCTAATTACCTGATGAGCATTGCCGGCATGAAATGTCCTCGATGCAGAAAAGGTCCGTTATTTAAAAACCCAAACGCTTATCATTTCAAACAAACATTCAATATGTACGAAACCTGTGAGGTGTGCAACCAGAAGTTTAACATGGAACCGGGTTTCTGGTATGGTACAGGTTATGTTAGCTATGCCCTCACTGTCGCATTTTCGGTTTCAACGTTTATAGCCTGGTGGGTATTGATTGGAGTATCTTTTAACGACAACCGTGTATTCTGGTGGCTTGGAATAAATTCAACACTTTTGATTTTACTCCAACCCTTACTGATGCGGTTAAGCCGAACCATCTATCTTTATTTCTTTGTGAAATACGATCCCGATTACGAAAATACAGACCCTCAGCAGTTCGACTACTAAATACCTGCTGGTGTATCATCCTCTTCTTCCTTCGAAACGGTATCAGCCCAGATATCGCGTAATATATTCTGTCTGCTCAGTTCCATGTCGCTCAATTCCAGATCAAGCGCACGTGTACTCTTAAAGATTTCTATTAATGAAAAAATTAGCGAAACCAATAAGCTGATCAAACTTGAAGCAAAGATCCAGTGTGCCGCTGTTTGTTTACCACGAAAGATGAGATACATACAAATGACACAAAGCAGAAAGCTAAGCACCCCAAACGCTTGCATATTTCGAATCATTCTTATACGCACATGAAGATTTGTTATCTGACGACGCAACATCGTACTCTGCTTAACAAGGTATTCATCATGCAGCCTGCGTATCAGATTGGCCAAAGCCAGAAAACGATTGGTATACGCTAGCATCATCAATGTAATAGCAGGAAACAACAATGCGGGTGTGGTAATGGAAAGATCACTCATAGTCAACGAATATACTTCAGTTAAAATACAAATAAAAACACCTTCTGTTTAAAGAATAAAAAAAGGCAGCCATCCCGGCTGCCCTCTTTACAAATTCACTGAATGACTATTGCACTTTTGTTGTGAATGAAACTTCAATATCTGTTTCACCTTTTGTTACCGGATCGCCTGCTGCTTTAATGCCGGGCTTGTGCTTCAAAGTAATTTTCAAAGAACCATTACTTTCACCGGTAGTCGTCCAGGTGGAGGTGGTACCCAAGGGAAGATCTTTTGAATCTTTATTGCGATTAGCTACTGCCACATTCACTCCTGTGGGTTGATAATAAATTTCATGCTCATCTGCTTCTGCTATTATTTCAGCAGTGATGTCTTCTGCAGGTGTTTTACTCTCATCGAGAAACTCTAACTGACAAGCATAGGTTTTGTTAGGAGCAAGAATGATCTCACTAATCTGTGGTGCATTGCCACCCGGTCCGTCAACATCTTTCCATGTGAAGGCTTGTGGTGTAGAGCCCTGTGCAGTCAATGTCACTTTCACACTGGTGATCAATTCTTCTTCACTGTGATCGTGATCGTCTTTTTTACATCCTGTGATCATTAATCCTGCGAGGAGGACTGCTACTGACATTTTCATGTAGTTCATACTTGGTTGGGTTTTTATGGTTTATGTGAATGTTTCAAATCAAAAGGGATGCGCAACCGAAGCGCTAAATTTCTTCCTATCTCATCACTGAAATACCTGAAGGCATTCATATAATCGCGATAACTCCGGTTAAATAAATTGGAAGCCGTAAATACAATCGACCAGTTATCATGTCCCACTTTCAACTTTGTTCCGGCTTCTAAGGAAGCAAGCCAGTAAGCAGGAGGAGGCATCAGGTAATCAGATTGTTTGATTGATGTTCCGGGAATTTCAATATTTCCTTCCTGCGGCACACGTGTCTGACGCAACACATAGAGAAAACCTGCGCCAATATATGTTTCATTTAATTTTCCTGTATTTCTGAAATGATACTCCAGTCTAGTTTCATAACGATCGGAAGGCATCTGAATAATCCATTGATCTCTTGTCAAATCTCTTGCTCTTAATAAAGATGCTTTCCCTTCCCAGTTAATATGCTCACTTACATGATATGTCAACGAAAGATCTGTACCAATGAGTCTGGCATTTGTCTGTGTATAACGGAAAGAGGGAAATGCTCCGCGTATGGTGAGCTCCGGCGGGAATGTTGGTTCCAGAAAAATAAATCCATCAATCCATTTTGCATAAGCCGACCACTCTACTTCCCACTTACTTTTACTTAAAGTGAAAACGGATGAAAAATTATTGGCTCGTTCAGCCTTAAGTGTTGCGTTACCTCTTTCAATTCTTGCTGCTCCATGATGCAAACCATCTGCAAATAATTCATTCACCTGCGGCGCTCTCCATGCAGAGGAAACCACAAAAGTCCATCTTGCAAATTGTCCTAATCGACGCGTAGCAGAAAAATTTCCGGATAAATTTGAAAAAGAAAGATTCCTAAACTCTTTCAATCCACCGTTATCACTTATCCTGAAAATTTGCTTTTGATCAAAACGTATCCCTCCTTCTAACGACCAGCTTTTTGCTGTGTAACTTTGCAGCCAGAATACGCCCAGATTAGTTGATTCATAATTGGGAATGAATAATCTTCTTGTATAACGATTCACCTGATACTGTGCAGAAGCACCCCAAGCACTTTTCCATCGACCTTTCATTGGAAGATCCCAGCTCCATTCTGCATTTCCCGTTGCTATTTGCATATCCAATTGAGGGGCATTGCTGCTGCTGGCAAATCTTTTCTGGTCATATTCCATTCTATGGTTAAACTGACCCGACAATACCAGCTGTTGTCTTCCGCCATTTTCTAACTGATTCCAATATTTATATTTCACCAGATGATGATATACTTCCTGATAAGGACGTCCTATACGATAAGTAAACTCAACATCTCTGATGTAACCTGGTGGTTGCTTCGATTGAATGGCAGTCCACAAATCTGTGACATTCCCAATATGCGAACCGGAGAAAATACCTAAACGCGTGGAGAACAATGAATAATAAATATCCATCCCTTTATTTTCTTTTCTCCATCCTGCAGTAAGCGAAAGATTTGCTTCCTGCATGGAAGAGTTGGCCAGTAAATAATCTGGAGTCCTAGCCAGGCCTCCACGCTTAAAAGATCCCTGCGCACGCCATGAAAAGGCAGGATGTTTTTGACTGTTACCTTCAAACATCGCAGATACAACACCCATTCTGTTATTGGAAAAGAAAGCAGAATGAATTTCTGCGTTGCTTCCCGGATCTCTTCTTAATTGCCTTGGTTCAATAAACACAATACCTCCGATCGCATCACCGCCATAGCGAAGTGCAGCTACACCTTTGATAACTGTCAGACGATTTGCAATAAAGGGATCCACTTCCGGCGCATGATCACCACCCCACTGTTGACTCTCAAGACGAACCCCATTGTTATATATCAATACGCGATTGCTGTGCAACCCATTGATGATCGGTTTAAATACCGTACTTCCTGTCTGTAATTGAGATACTCCTGTTATGCGTGTCAGCGACTCTGTCAAACTTAAACCACGAGTAGATTCCAATGTTCGTCCTGTTAACTGATTTGCAGGTAACTGGTCTTTTTGTTTCATATTTCCTATAACGACCACCTCTTTCAACTCTGTCAACTCATGCGAAAGCTCCCAGTCAACTTCAATATTTTTTTTGAGGTGAATATGCCGAACAAGTGTTTTACAATCTGCGTGAGAAATTTCCAACGTGTATTTTCCGGCACATAGGTCATTGAAGACAAAAAACCCATCCGCATCTGTTTGTACAGATTTCTTTAATTCAAGTATAGTTATCTGAGCACCCTGCAAATGCTGTTTCGTTTCAGCATCATTGATATGACCTGATAACTGAAGAGTACACTGCGCGATTACCGCATCTGCAAAGAAGATCAGTCCAACTAATAATATTGCTTTAAGTCGAATCATTGAGATTTGAATAACAAATTTGCAACAAAGTTTCAAATTTTAAAAATAAACCTTGGATTTTTTATGAATTGCCCCAAATCAGTCGTGCTGACCTAATTATTTGGAATTAGCTTTGTGAATAGCGAGGATAGCTTTTATTTATTAAAAGGTGAATTGATTATGCAGCAAGGACAATGGAATTTTGATAATAGCTATGCTCGACTGAGTGCCCATTTTTTTTCAGCGATGGAGCCACAAAGCACAAGAGAAGCAAAGCTGGTTCTTTACAATCAATCTTTGGGTGAAAAATTAAATCTTCCTGGCAACGATCCATTGTTATCCTCCTTTTTATCGGCCAGTGCTTTTCCGCCAGGTTCGTTGCCCATTGCTTTGGCTTATGCAGGACACCAGTTTGGCCACTTCAATATGCTGGGAGACGGCAGGGCCTTATTACTTGGAGAACAGATCAATATAAAGGGAGAAAGATTTGATATTCAGTTAAAAGGTTCCGGACGTACTCCTTACTCACGCAGGGGCGACGGATTGGCGACAATGAGTGCCATGTTGCGCGAGTATCTGTATAGTGAAGCAATGCACGGATTAGGCATTCCAACAACAAGGAGTTTAGCAGTTGTGAAAACAGGAGAAGTAGTTTACAGAGAAGATGTCCATGAAGGTGCAGTACTTACCCGTGTTGCATCAAGCCATATACGGGTTGGCACGTTTGAGTATGCAGCTCATATACGTGATGAAGCTGCCATTAAGGAATTACTCAACTATACAATAGACCGACATTACGCACATCTAAAAGACGAGCCTAATCAGGCACTTGCATTTTTAAATGAAGTAATGACTCGACAGGTTACACTGATTGTTGATTGGATGCGGGTTGGTTTTATTCATGGCGTGATGAATACCGACAACATGAGCATTGCAGGCGAAACAATTGATTACGGTCCCTGTGCCTTTATGAACCGCTATGACCCCAATACGGTTTTTAGCTCGATCGACACTGCAGGAAGATATGCATTCAGCAACCAGCCGGCCATCGCACACTGGAATCTCGGTTGTTTAGCAAGCGCTTTGCTTAGTGCAATTGATCCGGTAAAAGATAAAGCAATTGAGTTGGCAAAAGAACAACTGAGTTATTTTCCAACACGTTTTGATGTTATTTGGCATCAGATGATGGGAAGAAAGATTGGTTTTACGGAGAATGATGAATCAATTAAAATACTCATTCATTCTCTGCTGGATATTATGAAATCAGAAAATGGAGACTACACAAATGTCTTTTCTCATTTGATGGATGTTCCTGTACCGAATGATTCTATCTATCATTCAGAAAAGTTTATACAATGGAAAGCAAATTGGGAACAACTAATAAATGAAAGATCTTTTTTGAAACAAGATCTGTTCCAGATTATGCAAAAGGAAAATCCCATTTACATACCAAGAAACTATCTGGTTGAAGAAGCACTGGAAAAATTCACGCAAGAGAAAGACGAAATACTGTTTAATAGCATACTTACATTGATGCAGGATCCTTATACTTTTAGAGAGGAAAACAAGACGTTTCAACAACCGCCTGTAACTGGTGATGCCTATTACAAAACGTTTTGCAATACCTGACCAATAACTTTATCTGACTTTAATAATCGGTTTCACTTGTTGTATTACGCCATTCTGAAAACGCATATAGTACAACCCTGCCGGCAAGCCATTCGTCTCAAAACGGATATTGTATTCTCCGGGACTTGTATCACGATCATGTAGGGTTTTAATGACACGCCCTTGTGCATCCATGATCTGAATCAATGAATGACCTCCTGCTGTTTTAAATTTAATGTTGGTTGTTTCAGTAAACGGATTTGGATAATTACTGATTAGTGTAACTCCGGGAACACGGGTATCATCAACAGAAGTAACCCCACATGTACCTGTTGCACAAAGTGGCAGTTGCTGATAATTTTGCAACAGGGTATTTTGCAAAGTAGCTGAGTCTGCACAGAACCATCCCTGCAATAAACTCGCATACACACTTCTGAAATCATATTGCATAGGAATATTGTCATTGACCAGTGCGTTGGTTGGAATCGTTGGATTCACGCCTGTGATACCTGGATTCACTTTCGTGCCGAATAAAAACATCGGAGCCGCAGCACCATGATCGGTACCCACACTGCCGTTGGAACGAATTCTTCTTCCGAATTCAGAAAATGTCATACCAACAACTCTGTCGGCAACACCCAGTCCTTTCAAATCATCCTGAAATGCTTTAATTGCACTGCTTACACGTGTCAATAAAGTGTTATGCGACCCTGTTAATGGATCATTGGTATTTGTTTGCGATGCATGTGTATCAAACCCTCCAATACTCACCATATACACCCTTGTCTTCAATCCACCTTTAATCAAACGCGCTACGATTTTCAGTTGATCAGCAAGACTGTTTGTAGGATACACACCTTGTTGTGTTACTTTGGAAGCGGCCTCTGTAATGCGACCTGCGTAGGCATTTGTTTGACGAGCAACCAGGCGCACATATTGCAACGCTTCACCTGCAGGTGTCGCAGGCACAGGCTCTTCAGTTCCATTAATCAGACTATAAAAGTTAGATGTACTGGATATACTGATTCCCATATTCGCGGATGGTCCTTGTAATGCGAGAGAGGTTGTTGAACCAATCTGAATACCCAATGGATCAGGAGCATTTGTATTGGGATAACCTGTCGGGAAGTCAGGATACTGATCTGCAAGATAGCGACCTGTCCATCCGGATGTGAGCACTTCATTGCTTGCAGATCCACTCATCCAGATATCGGTGGCTCTGAAGTGAGAAAAATTCGGATTGGGATAACCGACAGCCTGTACAATACGAAGTTCTCCTTGGTTATAAAGTTGCTGCATACCAGTCATTGCAGGATGAAACCCAACACCTGATACACCCGACAAACGAAGCACATTGTTTTCCGGAATGGCAATATTACTACGCGCATTGAAATAAGCACTATACTGATCAAGCGGAATCAATGTATTCAATCCGTCATTCCCTCCATTAAGTTGTACCAGCACCAGCACTTTATCCGTTTCAACAAAGCCATTAAGCATTTGCTGAAGAAAAGGACTATCACCTAATACCCTTACCGAATAGGGTTTCAGCAGCGAGGGGATCACTGCCATCGGTAAGGTATTTCGGAGAAAGTCTTTACGTTTCATTTTATAGTTACGAGTTGTGAGCGAAGTCCGGCTGCTTCGAAGAAGCGGGCGGATTTCGAGTATCTTATTTACGTTAATTGATATTCTGCCAGATTCATCAAATATTTATACAGTCCAGACAATCGCACCAACACAATATTGTAATTCATCGTTGTTGGATTTCCTACATACGTTTGCCAGGCTGTTGTCCAATAATAATCCTGATCTTGTCCTGTTAACAAAAAATCACGCTTCAGTTGTGTCTTTACATTTTCAGAAAGAGAAAACATCAACATACGATCCGTCACTTCATTAATCAATGCATTCGGATCAGAAGGATTGGATAAAGAGGCTGTATAACCCACCACGTCAATAATCAGTTTGAAATTATTAGCCGTGTATCCACTCGTCACCAATACATCACTCAATTGATTTCGTTTTGGTAAGGTATCCGCATTCACCCATAACTCATAGTACTGCGGAATCTGATAATAAGCAGGCCATCCTGCTACGCTGGGAGGATCACCTAAATTTTGTTGTAAAGCTGCAGCAACACTCCAGGTAAAATTCCAGAATGAATAAGAATTAGCCACTTCTGTTGTAGGAGGAAATACGACATTCCATTCGCGACATAAAGTGATGACATGATCCAGCGGTGATTTAATCTGCGCACCTCTGTTCAGCACATCATAAAAATGTTCACTTTTAAACAATTGAGAGAGAACAGGCTTGATCTCCCAGTTATTGGTTCGAAGGGTAAGCGCCAGTGGTTCAATCACATTTTGCATAGCCGTTGCATCAATTTCACTGTATACAAAAAAGCGATAAAGTCTTTTCACAATATGCCTTGATACTTCTGTACTTTTTGAGAAGATCATATTGATCAGATCATTAATCTCCTGTGCGCCGCCTGTTGCACCGGTTCTTCCTGTAATTACTGTATTGTTGTAAAAAGAAGAAAACTGCTTGTTTGTGGTATCGTGACGTGATTCGGTGAAGTACGAAGGGAAGCTCGCATCATTGGAATTCACGCGCCAGCCGGTAAGAACCTTCGCTGCTGCAATTACATCCGCTTCTGTATAGTTGGGATTGTTCTCTTTTCCCAGTGTAAATAATTCCTGTAATTCCCTTGCATAGTTTTCATCAGGTGCTGAGTCTCTGTTCAATCGTCCATTGAGATAGATTAGCATCGCAGGGTCCAATGTGATATCATAGACGAACTGTTTTGCATTTCCAAGTGAGCGATTACGAAGCAGTGTAATATAATTGTAATAAAAATTACCATTTGATACTTCCACCATCTCCGTAGAAAAAAAATGATGCCAGAAGATGGTCATCTTTTCTCTGATGCTCCGGTCCTGGTTTAACAGGTTACCTGTCCACCATTTTTTTAAAGATGCCAAACGACGACTCTGTATTGTACCGTCATTATTAATACTATTCACCCAAGTAGTTCCAAAAGCTACATCACTATCCGGTGTAGTGGCATTGGTGATATCATAATCTTTTAACGGAGGAGAAGGAAGTGATGCTGTGGGGTTGAGCAGTTCATCAACTGCCTGACTCATCGTCTTACCCAAAAAATATTGAATGTCTGCAGGCCTAGCACCGAACATTGTCCGCTTCAGCAAATGAATAACTTCTTTAGTAGCCCAGCTACCTGTGTATGGCTGAATACCGCTGGTTGTACGTGCAGGAAGTCCGTTGCGTTCTCTTTCTATAGAAACTAATTCGGTTTTTGATTTACCGCCTTTTAAAAAGGAACGCCTGTCCATGTCTTAATTTTAAATCGAAGTTTTAATTGACTATAAAAAGGAACAATGGTTTAATAGATGATTATAAAGATACGGATTTGGGTATTATGGGATACCGTCTCCCGGACTAACGGACTCTTGGACTCTTATAACCTTTCTATAATCCCCGCTATCCCCTGTCCACCACCTACGCAAGCTGTTACCATTCCATATTTCTTATTCAGCCTTTTCAAATCATCAGCAATTTGAATTGTAAGTTTCGCTCCGGTACAACCCAAAGGGTGACCAAGCGCAATTGCTCCTCCATTTATATTCACGATATCAGGATTCAGATTTGCTTTTCTGATAACGGCTAATGCCTGCGATGCAAATGCTTCATTCAATTCAATCAGATCAATCTGACCTAAACTCATCCCACATTGCTTCAATGCTTTTGGAATTGCTTCCACAGGTCCTATTCCCATAATACGTGGAGGCACACCTGCAATTGCTGAACTTACGAGTCTTGCTATAGGTTGTAGTTGTAAAGATTTCACCAATGATTCACTCACAACTAACACAAAAGCAGATCCGTCACTTGTCTGTGATGAATTACCGGCAGTGATCGAACCGTTCACCGCAAATGCAGGTTTCAGTTTCGATAAGCCCTCTGTGGTTGTATCTGCACGTACGCCTTCATCTGTATCCACTATATAATTTCTTGTCTTCTTTTTGCCTTCTTCATTTAGATAAATTTCTTCCACTGTTATCGGAAGAATACCAGATTTAAAATATCCGTTTTCAATCGCCTGCTTTGCTTTCATGTGCGACCGATATGCAAATTCATCCTGATCAGCTCTGCTTATTTCATATTCCTTTGCCACTGCTTCCGCTGTAAGTCCCATGCT